>NZ_JBQFMP010000002.1:0-467545 GCF_056531905.1 Ruegeria sp. K11 | reverse complement strand
TGACAATGAACCAGCGACTTGGATCATCCATCAAGAACTGCGCGAGGCTGTTCGTTCAGTTCTATGACGTACGTTCCGGCGCCTGCTTTTGTAGAGAACTCTGAACCGGAACAAATGCACGAAAGGTTGCACACGTAGCTTATGCTGGAGAAGAAACCATACCCGCTCGACCTGATCTATGTACCTGTGAAGCGTGCAAAAACACTTGATCAGCAAAAAGTCCTGACGCTGGCCGAAGATATTCTGAAGAACGGCCAGAAGACCCCGATCCAGATACGCGCGGACAACAAGAGGTTCGTGCTGATTGAAGGCCTTCACCGACTAGAGGCCATTCGCGCCCTCGGCGGTGATACTGTCGAAGCCTTTTTGGTGCGCGCCAGGCTACACTAGATGCCTATTGGAATTGGCGTTCGACAAAGCCTCGGAAAAAGTCAGCAGACGTTGACTTTTTTCATCCCAAAGATGCAATCGTGCGCAATGAAGGCTCTCATATAGAGTAATACGCTGGCAATTTTCCAACTCGGAATGGTCACGCAATACCTCGTTTAGCCGATAAAACGGTATGCGGCTGGCAAGGTGGTGAACATGGTGCACACCGATATTGGCAGAGAACCACCGCAGGATGCCTGGCAGGGCGTAGTGAGAACTTCCATAGAATGCGGCGTTCTGAAGATTCCACACTTCTTCCCGCTCCCAAGTCGTGTGTTCAAACTGGTGTTGAATATAGAATAGCCAAATACCAATCGATGCGGCGACGATCATGGTTGGAAGGAATACAAAAACCAGTACATCCAGGCCTCCGGTCCAAAAAATCAGAGCCAGGACCACCGCAATCGCGGCGTTTGTTCCCATTGCACTTGCCCAATACAGCCAGCCTGACCGCATGAAACCAAAGGGCAAGCGATTTTGAAAAAAGAACGTGTAGACCGGTACGATACAGAACAGGAAGAAGGGGTTCCGGATTAACCTGTAAGCGGCACGCCCGAACCAATTCCGTTTCAGGTATTCCTCAATGGTCAATGTAGGAATGTCACCCATACCACGCCGATCAAGGTTACCGGTTGAGGCATGGTGAATCGCATGGCTTTGCCGCCAGACGTCATAGGGTGTCAGGGCGAGAACACCCAGAACCCGGCCGGTCCAATTGCAAACGGTGCGGTTTCTAAAGAAGGATCCATGACCACAATCATGCATAATGATAAAGATACGGACCAGAAATGCGGCGTTCAGGATGGCCAATAGAACAGTGACCCAGATACTAAGGGATAGCGCAAACCACGCTGCGCCCCATAGCGCGAAAAAGGGGATGACAGTGATTGTCAGTTCAATAACGCTACGCTTCGTATCGGGCACACGGTATTGCGCGAGCGCCCGGGTCAATTCCTGCTGTTGCAACTGACTTGTTCTCCAAGGGCTTTTAGCAGCCCATTGTGCAAACGGGCACCCCATAAGGGTGCCCGTAAAAGGTCAGGCCAGTGCCAGATTGGCGGCGCTGTCGCGCCCGTCACGGCCAGCTTCGACGTCAAAAGTGACCTTCTGGCCGTCCTTCAATTCGCTGATGCCGGAACGCTCAAGTGCTGAGATATGCACGAACACATCGCGCTTGCCATCTTCAGGTTCGATAAAGCCAAAACCTTTGGTCGAGTTGAACCATTTTACTGTGCCATTTGCCATGGTGGAAGTCTCCTAATACTTGCCGCCCGCATTATTGCGGCGACTCGGCGTGGTCGGTCTGAATCGAAAGACTGAACGCCGAGTTTGGGAGACAGCAGGTCGAAAAAGAAAAACGTAAGCCCTGTGTATATGGACTTCGAGTACACACGATACAAGCCTTGATACAACGGAAAGCAACAGAAGATCTAAGTCTGCCCAGCCCAATTTGGGACAAAGATAAGCAGAACCATTGCTCTGTGGTTCGGAAATCAGAGGTCGGCTTCCGATAAAACCTGCCGAATGCGTATGCAGCAAATTGATTGCTCAGGCACGGCAGGTAGGGCTCACTGTCCGAAATCGCCGCGTGCTTCAAGAACACCGCGGCAAGGCACAAATGTTCATTGAGTGATTGAAACATTGCTAAATCAACGAGTTGACCTCTCTAACGAACGGTAGATTCTGCGCGGCCCGAATCTTGGGTCATGCTGCGTTGGCATAGGGCGACTGCGAGCCTCAAAGTGCCATTAGTAGGTCCGTATCTGCGCAAGCATCGGGCAAGAAACGTTCCCGATGTTACAGTTGGCCGTAAGTTCATTCAGGGCGGCCTCCAATCGCTTAAGTTCGATTATCTTCATACGCACATTGGAGATATGAAGCTCGGCCAGTTCCTTAACGGATTGGCAATCCTCGCTATCACCTTCGGATAGGTTGAGAAGCACCTTTGCATCGGCAAGCGAAAAACCCATGTCTCGGCACTTCCTTAGAAAACGAAGCCGTCCAACATCGTGCGCGGAGTACATGCGTCGATTATTCGATGCCCTTTCTGGTTTCGGCACGATCCCTTCGCGTTCGTAGTAGCGGATAGTATCAATTCCGACACCGCTTTGCCGGGATGCCTCCCCAATCGCAAACATGTGAGATTTCCTGTCTTGATCCTGTAGTGGCTACAGAAGTTAAACGAGAGGTTGTTGTCTCTACAACTCCGCGCGACGTAGTCCATCAGGGAAACAGAATGCAGAAGTACCTTAGCCTCAGCTATTTGGGATCGCTATCAGCGCTTGGCGTCGCGACTTGCTGCGTTTTGCCCATGACGATGATGTTACTGGGGCTGGGTGGCAGTTGGTTGGCAATCTTTGGGAAGGTTGCCGCAGCGAGTTACTATGTGCTGACGATGTCAACGGCGTTCGTCGTGATATCATGGATGGTATCTTATCGGCGCGGTTCCTTGCCGACGTTGAAATGGTGGCTTGCAGGAACGACTCTAATCACCGGCGTGGCTTGGGTCGTTGTGTTTAACGAGGCACGGATTAACGATTACCTGATCATGCAGATGTGAGACTATGACAAAACAAACTGTAGTCCTAGAAAGCACCCTGATTTGCCCGAAGTGCGGCCACAGCGAAACCGAGCAAATGCCAACGGATGCTTGCCAGTGGTTCTATGAATGCAAGTCGTGCAAAACAGTTTTGAAGCCGTTGGACGGCGACTGTTGTGTATACTGTTCATATGCCACGGTCCCGTGTCCACCAATTCAGCTAGGCGATAGCTGTTGCGGATGAAGTGAAGGACGGTTTTGTTGAGCGAACTGTGAGCTGCCGCCGCGAGCATCGCTGCTATTTGCATAAATGACAGTTTTTCCGCTGCTTGGCCGCACAAGGTATTCGGCAGTTGCAATGTTGTTACTGCTACAAGCGCATGCAGCAATAAAATCCAGGGTACAGGTTGGGCTCACACCAGTCATACGACGCTTTCCGTCGGGCTTTCGGCCTGTCGGGACGTGACAACGGCGGCTGTGCAGGACAAATTGAACCTTCGCAGCGGCTGGGCTAATGGGCGGTTTTAGAACAGCCGCCCTGTAAAACCAGTTCCGTGCATCAGGGTCACTAGGGTTTGCGAATTGCCGAAAAACAGATGGACTTAGTGGCAGCCACTCAACTGCGCAAACTCCGCAAGAAGCCTTTTGAACTCCGCAGGTGAAGGAAACGCTTCATAAGTGTGGACTGCGGGTGTAACTGCCCATGGAAGCTTGTATTTCGTCATCGTTTCGACAAAGGGCGTGAACCAAGTACTGTCGTCACAAAGCGTCACGCGTACGTTCACCCGATCATCAACGCCTTCGATTCTCGTGAACATCAAAGTCATGCAGTTGGGACAGAAGAAATGATACCGTCGCGATCCAGGCAAAGGTCTCGCCACCGGCGTACCTTTGACAACCTTGAAGCCGTTCGTCGGGATCATCGCTCCGAGCGAAAACGCGCTGGCACTCATTCTTTGGCAATCCATGCAATGACACGCGAGGGTCATTATGGGAAGCGCTAGGATTTCAAACTCGGTCGCCGAACAGCGGCAGGTTCCGCGAGCAGGCAGGTGCGGTTGGCGCATGCCAAATCTCCATTTTTTGGGGAATGCCAATCCGGACTTACGAAGCGATTGTTACGTAAGTCATGTCTGGCTGAGCAAAAGATTATCAATCATCTTTGCACTCGTAAATGGCGTATCAATTACGCGCCAGTTCCCGAAGAGCAGACCTTGATGCTACGCGCAGCTTCGATCACTCTGGTGCTCAGACCGGTCGTCTGACGGTTTCAGTAGGTCATCAGGTCGGTTCGGACGGCATCAAGGTCGGCCTAGCCGGACTAAATTGCCGTTCGGCTCATCTGGCTTCTTCGTGGCGCTTCAGCAGCCGTCGCTTTTGAAAACCGGTTCTCGATTGTTCGAAACCTGCGCTTTCGTAAAAAGACAAGGTGGCGGGCCGTGTCGATCCTGTACTCAGCATGACTTTGTAACATTCATGGCCCCACGCGCGTTCACAGGCCGCATCGAGTATCGCCTTGCCAAACCCTTTTCCTCGGTAGTCGGGATGCGTGACCACATTCTCAATTACCGCATAAGGCCTTCCACCCCTAGATAAATTTGGAACGACAATGATCGAGCATGTCGTCACATCTTTACCGTTGATCTCTCCCAAAAGCACTGCACTACCATCAATCAAGGAAATCTTGGAGATGTTCGCTTTTGCTAGTTCGAGCGAGCATCTTTCGTTGTCAGAAGACAAATAATCATAGAGCGCTAGTATCGCCTCAGCGTCACCGGCAGATGCAGCTCGTGTTCGAATATCACAGCTCATAGATCAATTTTAGATGGGTTTCTGCGACTGCACAATCATGCAATATGGGCTCGTTGTGGACATCGGAGGCAGTGCAGCATCTGCTCAGGATCGTTTCAACTAAAACAGGGAAGTTTCAGAGCCCCGGCTTGGGGCTCTGCTTTGATTGAACGGTTAGACCAAATCGAACCGGTCTGCGGTCATAACTTTGGTCCAGGCCGCAACAAAATCACGAACGAACTTCTCGCTATTGTCAGCCTGCGCGTAAACCTCAGCATAAGATCTCAACACAGAGTTCGAACCAAAGACCAAATCCGTGCGGGTCGCCGTCCATTTCAATTCAGACGTTTTGCGATCGCGCAACTCGTAGGTACCGTCTTTACGCGGATGCCAGCTATAGCGCATGTCCGTCAAAGTCGTGAAAAAGTCCTGCGTCAACGCACCGGGACGGGCAGTGAAGACACCAAATTGCGTATCCCCGTGGTTTGCGCTCAGAACCCGCATGCCACCAACTAGAACGGTCATCTCACGCGCGGTCAAACCCATAAGTTGAGCCCTGTCCAGCAGCATTTCTTCGGCACTTACGGCGTAGTCTTCTTTTTGCCAATTGCGGAACCCATCCGCCAAAGGCTCAAGTACATGAAAGGACGCCTCATCCGTCATTTCGGCGCTGGCATCCCCCCGTCCAGGAGCGAACGGCACAGGAACAGAAGATCCCACCGCTGCGATTGCTTGTTCCAAGCCCACGTTACCGGCCAGAACAATGACATCCGCGAGTGATGCATCCGATTTTGTTGCAATAGGTTGAAGTAAGTTAAGTACTTTCTGCAATCGTGCAGGCTCGTTCCCGGCCCAGTCTTTTTGCGGAGCAAGCCGAATGCGCGCACCATTTGCTCCGCCTCGCTTGTCAGAACCGCGGAACGTTCGAGCACTATCCCAAGCGGTGCTGATCATTTCGGCTATGGTCAACCCAGTTGCAGCAATCTCGGTCTTTACTAAGTCAATGTCATAGTCGGCATTTCCCTTAGGAACAGGGTCCTGCCAGATCAGGTTTTCGGACGGGACATCAGGGCCGACATAGCGTGCCTTTGGCCCCATGTCGCGATGGGTAAGTTTGAACCACGCTCGGGCGAAGGCATCATCAAAAGCGGCTGGATCCTTACGGAACCTTTCCATGATTTCACGATAACCCGGATCCATTTTCAGCGCCATATCAGCATCCGTCATGATCGGCATCACTCGGATCGAGGGATCCTCGACATCAGCCGGCATGTCCTCGGGGTTGATCTCGACCGGCTGCCACTGCCATGCACCTGCCGGGCTTTTCTGCAGCGCCCATTCGTGGTCAAGAAGCATGTCGAAATACCCCATATCCCAAGTTGTCGGGTTAGACGTCCAGGCACCTTCGATCCCACTGACCATAGTATCGCGTCCGATACCGCGACCTCTTGTGTTCATCCAGCCGATACCCTGCATTTCAGGCGGCGCAGCTTCGGGATCGGGGCTTAGGTTCTCAGGGCTGCCATTGCCGTGACACTTGCCGATCGTGTGGCCCCCTGCGGTGAGTGCTACGGTCTCCGCGTCATTCATTGCCATCCGAGCAAACGTTTCCCGCATGTGCATTGCGGTTTTCAAAGGATCCGGCTTTCCGTTCACACCTTCTGGATTCACATAGATCAATCCCATTTGAACCGCTGCCAGTGGATTTTCCAGCGTCGCGCTATCGCCAACGTCGTCGTATCGACTATCACTGGGTGCAAGCCATTCGGTCTCATCCCCCCAATAAATATCAGTCTCAGGCGCCCAGATATCCTCGCGCCCAAAGGCAAAACCAAAGGTTTTAAGGCCAGCCACTTCGTAGGCAATTGTGCCCGACAAAACGATGAGGTCGGCCCAACTTACGCTATTTCCGTATTTCTGCTTTATCGGCCACAGAAGGCGGCGACCCTTGTCTGTGTTGACGTTATCTGGCCATGAGTTGAGCGGCGCAAAACGCTGGTTGCCGGTTCCGGCCCCGCCGCGACCATCCGCTGTCCGGTAAGACCCTGCCGCGTGCCATGCAACGCGGGCAAACATGCCGACATAGCTGCCCCAATCTGCAGGCCACCAGTCCTGACTGTCTGTCATAAGTTTGCGCAGATCCGCTTTAAGCGCTTCAACGTCCAGAGAACTCAAGGCCTCACGGTAGTTGAAGTCTTCGTCCATCGGGTCGACGCGTGCGCCGTGTTGATGAAGAATGTCCAAGTTCAGGGCATTCGGCCACCATTCGGTGACTGACTGACCGGCAGCGGTGTTACTACCATGCGCAACAGGGCATCCGCCCGAGGAATGACGAGGGGTTCCGTCCATGACTGGCTCCAATTCAGAACAATAAGTTTCTTTACGTCTCGCCGACGATTTCATACATGTCACCTGGCGGAACAGGTATGTTCGGCTGCAGCTTAAATACCTTAAGCATCTGATAGAGTGAAATTTGTTGTTTCAAACAGGGTGATTAAAAAAATTTATGAAAAACCTTACAATACGACATCTCAGATACTTTGAGTCACTTGCCCGGCATCAGCATTTTGGGCGAGCAGCAGAGGATTGCGCCGTGTCGCAACCCGCGCTGTCCATTCAAATCAAAGAGTTGGAGAATATCGTTGGCGCCCCTCTGATCGAACGGGCCGCACGCAAGACGTCTCTGACACCTTTGGGCGAGACGTTTCTGGACCGCGCGCGCGAGGTGCTGAAATCCTTTGATGATCTGGGCGATATCGTGCGTGCGACAAACGGACCATTCGAAGGGACTTTGAAACTGGGCATCATTCCGACCATAGCGCCGTATCTTTTGCCCCGGCTGATGCGCGCGATATCCATGCGATTTCCAGCGCTGGAGCTTCACCCCAAAGAAGCCGTAACCCCCAGCCTGATCTCTGGACTGCTCGAATCCAAGCTGGACGCGGCGATTGTTGCGTTGCCAGTGTCTGAACCTACATTGCAGGAATTCGCACTATTTGAGGAACAATTCGTGCTTGTCCGCCCGCTGGAGGAATCGAACCAGCCCGTCCCGGACTTGAATGCCATGCATGCCATGCGGTTGCTGCTGCTTGAGGAAGGACACTGTTTTCGCGATCAGGCGTTGTCTTTCTGCACCCCTGGCGGGCGAAAACCCAAAGACATTCTCGAGGGCTCATCGCTCAGCACCATTGTACAGATGGTTGGGGTCGGCATTGGTGTGACGCTTATCCCGGAAATGGCCGTCCCGTTCGAGACAAGGTTGGCAAATGTTTCCGTATCGCGATTTCCCGATCCGGGGCCGACGCGGACCGTTGGGATGATCTGGCGCAAAACGACGCCGCTGACGCAGCAGTTACTTCAAATCGGGGCAATGGTACGGTCCGCCGGACGGTCCCTACCATAACGGTTTCAGACGAATGTTTCGGCGATATTGGATGCAGTTTCCAACAACGCCGTTTCTATCTTTTCGCGCTGTTCTTCGAACCGGGACGATGGCAAGGGGACCGAGATTGCATGCAATTCTCCACCCCAGTCCCGAAACGCAAACCCAATGGCTGAAACGCCGCCGGAATGTTCATCAAGGTCATAAGCCAGTCCGGTTTTCCGCACCGTTTCAAGCTCGGTGAGAAACCGCGTCATATCCCGGTTTAACCCGTTGCGGGCCCATTCGTTTGAGATCAGCCGTGTCGCTTCGTTCTCGGGCAGTTGCGCTAGACAGGCTTTGCCGTTGGCAGTTGAAGTCAGTGGAAAAACCTCACCCACCCGCGATACGGTAGTCAGGCGGTGGGTGCCCAGAATTTGATCCAGAAACACCATCCCGATGCCACGCATAACAGCCAAATCCGTGGTCTCACCGGTTTTTCGGGCCAGTTCATTCAACAGCAAGCGGCAATGTTCGACAATATTGTACTGCACAGACCCAGCCAACGCACTGAGTTCCGGCCCTAGCCGCAGTCCGCCACCGTTCGCGTCGGTGATAACGAACCTCTCTTGCGCCAAAGCGCTTGTGATTCTCTGTACCGTAGAGCGGGGCAAATCAACCCGTTCGGCGATCTTCCCCAAGCTCATCCCGCCTTCGGTCTCTTTGAGCACCCGCAGTATCGCGGCCGCTCTTGCTATGACCTGGATGCCACCTTTGTCATTTTTATCAAGCATTTGACCACCTATTCCCCGGCTAACGGCTTGGCGCGACTCAAATCATATTCAGCAATAGTTGTCCCGCATTGCGATACAAGTCAACCGTATTGTGAATTTTACCTTGACCACATAGCGGTGCATATGCATCACTATGCGAGACAGGTGGGAGGAACCACCCGGACATTGTGAAACACCAAAACGCCGGTTAGCTGGCGAACCAAGGAGATGTGCCTGATGGTTGAAATCCGCGGGATCGAGTTCGAAGCGAACACCGACAACAACATGGGGTTAGAGTTCTACAACCTAAGCCATCGCTATGGGTTTCAGTGCCCAAACTGGCCGTATTTCAAAGACGTTCAGATCGACCGTAAGCACTATATGGCTAAGTCCGGTGTGCTGAGTCAGACGATCACGACAACCATGCACGTGACCACTCATATTGATGCACCCGCTCATGTTGTGCAGGGCACCCCCTTCATCGACGAAGTACCCCTGCCGCATTTCTTTGGCACTGGGTTGGTTGTCTCTGTTCCAAAGAAAAAGTGGGAGCAGATCACGGGCGATGATCTTGAAAAGGCATGTGGTCATGCCATCCGCAAAGACGATGTTCTGATCATCAATACCGGTTGGCACAAGCAATATGAGGATGGTGACTATTTCGCCTATTGCCCCGGTTTGGTGCCCTCAGCGGCCGAATGGATGATCGAAAAAGGCGTCAAAGTGGTTGGCCACGATACACAGGCAAACGATCACCCGTTGGCAACCGCAATCGGGCCGCAACGGAACGGACCCATTATGCCGCATCTGGAAAAAGAGTATCTGGAATGGTCCGGCGGCACCCCTTGGGAGGTAGATTTCCCTGAGTGGGAACCTGTCCATAACATGCTGTTCTCGAAAGGTATTTTGGGGATTGAAAATGTCGGGGGCGATTTGGATGCGGTCACCGGCAAACGCTGCACCTTCGCCTTCTTCCCCTGGAACTGGGATCGCGGTGACGGCTGTATCATCCGTCTAGTCGCGATGATCGACAAGTCCCAATCCTACCGCATCGCAGATGGCGCGGACTTCTGAAACCTGCGGCCGCCGTCTCGGGCGGCCCGCAAACTGACTGTATTTGACAGAGGCAGACATGCATCTCAAACGCTTTCAAGACGCCCAACCCTACGAGGCCCCGAACCATTTCGGATGCTACGGGTTGCGACTGCAGGGGTTCGAACCGGGCGGCCCAACCAACCAATGGGTCGGGTTCAGCCAGTTTCTGCCCGGTGGCGGCGCGGGCCCGGATTCGACCCCTTTCGAGAAGGTCTATGTCGTGCTTGAGGGCGAAATAACCGTCATCAGTGGCGGTGCAGAGACGACGCTGACTGCGCTGGACAGTTGCACGATTGCGCCGGGAGAAGTGCGGACACTGGAAAACCGCTCAAACCATACCTGCAAGATGCTTGTGGTCATCCCCTACCCGCCAAAAACTCAAGGACCAAACTGATGTCTGATCCCCTGAAAATGTTCGATGTCAAAGGCAATGTCGCCCTGATCACCGGTGCCTCGGGCGCATTCGGCATGGTCGCCGCGCGTGTGTTGGCTGGTGCTGGCTGCAACCTGGTGCTCGCGGCGGGTAATCCCGACGCACTTAGCGAGATTGCAAGTGAATGCGAGACGCTGGGAGCTGCGGTGAAAACCGTGAACGCACGTCCTTCGGATGAGGCTGCGTGTGACGCGTTGGTCAACGTTGCAGTGGACACCTTTGGACGGTTGGACATTCTGGTCGTGGCCTCCGGTATGAACAAGGTGGCCCTGATCAACGATATGGAGCCGGAAACCTTTGACGCGGTGATGGACGCCAATGTCAATCAAAGCTGGCTGTTGGCGCGGGCCGCCGCCGCGCATATGAAATCAAACGCCTATGGCAAGATCATCTTTGTCAGCTCGGCCCGAGGTACTCTGGGCCACCCGGCGGGCTACACGGCGTATTGCGCCTCCAAGGCTGCGGTCAATGGGATAACCAAGGCTTTGGGGTGCGAACTTGGGCCGACGGGCATAACGGTAAACGCGATTGCACCCACGGTGTTTCGCTCACCTCTGACAGCTTGGATGTTCGAGGAAACGGATGACGCCAAGGCCGTGCGGGATGGATTTTTGACGCGCGTTCCCAAGGGACGGCTGGGAGAGCCGGAAGATTTGTCTGGCCCCCTGTTGTTCCTGGCATCACATGCGTCCGATTTCTACACCGGACATATCCTTCACGCCGATGGCGGCTATACGGCGGGTTGAACGATGGTTCCTAGGAAACAGCAAATGGCCGTTATCGGCGCAGGGCTTATGGGTCACGGGATTGCCCTGACACTGGCCAAGGCCGGGCAATACGTAGCAATCACAGACCCGTTCGAACAAGCACGCCAAACGGTCGCCCATCGCATTCGCGCCAGCATGGCCGCAATGGGGGATGACGACACGACGATCGCCAAAGCGCTGAAGATGATCGAGATTTTTGAAACCACCGGTGCTGCGGTTAGGCAGGCCGATGTGGTATTCGAAGCAGCGCCGGAAAAGCTGGAACTAAAGCAGGCGATCTTTGCCGAAATCGAAGAGCACGCGCCGGAGAACTGCATTCTGGCGTCGAACACCTCGGTCATGCCGATCACTCAGATTATGTCGGGACTACGGCTGAAGAACCGTGCGTTGGGCACACATTGGTGGAATCCACCGCATCTGATCCCTTTGGTCGAGGTGGTCAAAACGGAATGGACTGACGCTTGTGCAGCTCGGACAATGTTCGATCTGCTGGCATCTGCGGAAAAAACGCCTGTGATCGTTGAAAAGGACGTACCGGGTTTCATCGGTAACCGTCTGCAACACGCGCTTTGGCGCGAAGCAGTTAGCCTTGTTGAAAATGGCATTTGCGATGCCGAGGCGGTGGATACCGTCATCAAATCCAGCTTTGGCCGCCGTCTGGCCGTGCTTGGCCCGCTGGAAAACGCCGATCTGGTTGGCACCGACCTGACACTCGATATCCACGAAAACGTCCTACACGACCTTGAGGCCCGGCAAGCGCCATCACCCTATCTGGAAACGCTGGTCGCCGACGGCAAGCTGGGAATGAAAACCGGCGAAGGCTTTCGGCGCTGGTCCGAGGCCGACGCTGACGCCCTTCGTCAACGCGTCACACTGCATCTGAGACAAGCCAACGAGACCCTGTAGACTGATCAAAACGCTGGCGGGAGGCCAGCGAAGGGAGGATACAATGAAAAAAACACGCATCGCACTAACCCGGCGCAGGTTTCTGACCACCGCGACAGCGGCACTTGCTGCGCCCGCAATCCTTAAGGCAAGCCGGGCTTATGCCGCCACTCCGACGTTGAAAATCGGTAATGTAAGCCCCCGAACCGGGCCTTTAGCCGGGTTTGCCGAAGCAGATGAATATGTTCTGCAAGCTGTGCAGGCCGCCTTTTCCGCAGGGCTGGATAACAACGGCAAAACCTGGAATGTCGAAATTATCTCGAAAGATAGCCAATCTAACCCGAACAGGGCGGCCGAAGTTGCCGCCGACCTGATCCTGGGGGATGAGGTGGACATCATCGTTGCGGCTTCGACCCCGGATACCGTGAATCCGGTCGCTGATCAGGCCGAGATCAACGAGGTGCCCTGCATCACCACCGATTGTCCCTGGCAGCCCTACTTCTTCGGCCGCAACGGTGTGCCGGGCGAAGGGTTTGAATCCACATTTCACTTCTTTTGGGGCCTAGAGGACGTGATCGCCGCCTTCCTGGGCATGTGGGACAAAACGGGCGTAGCTAAAAACGTGGGCGGGTTGTTCCCGAATGACGCGGACGGCAACGCTTGGGGGGACGCAGAGCTTGGTTTGCCGAAACCTCTGGCTGCCGCAGGGTACACTCTGACAGACCCGGGCCGGTATCAGCCGTTGTCGGATGATTTCTCGAACCAGATTGCGGCTTTTAAGGACGCGGGTTGCGAGATCGTCACCGGCAACATGATCCCCCCCGATTTCGCGACCTTCTGGAACCAATCGGCACAACAGGGTTTTAATCCCAAGGTAGTTACCATCGGCAAAGCGCTGCTGTTTCCATCGGTGATCGAGTCGCTAGGCGACCGGGGCAATGACCTGACAACCGAGGTTTGGTGGTCACCCCACCACCCGTTTGCGTCATCGCTTACCGGGATCACCTCAAAAGAGCTGGCCGAAGGTTATACCGCCGCGTCAGGACGTCCCTGGACACAGCCATTGGGCTTTAAACATGCGCTGTTTGAGGTTGTGGCGGATGTCATAAAACGCACAGAAGATCTGGAAGACCCCTATGCGATTATCTCTGCCATCACCTCGACCAACCTGAATACAATCGTGGGACCGGTGAACTGGGGAGACGGCCCGATCAATAACGTCACCAAAACCCCATTGGTCGGGGGGCAATGGCAGAAATCAAATGACTCGTATCAGTTGCAGATTGTTGCGAACAATACAGCGCCCGAAGTTCCTTTAACCGCGGACATGCAGTTGCTTGGTTAACTGCGAATTCGGTGCCCTTTTGGGCACCGCACCCCACCTTCGAGGAAAAGATGACGACTCTCCTAACTCTTCAGGATCTGAGCAAAGCGTTCGGCGCAGTCACAGTGTCCGATCATATGAGCTATGAGGTTCAGAAAGGCGATGCGTTGGGGGTCATTGGTCCCAACGGGGCTGGCAAAACCTCGATGTTCAACCTGATTACCGGCACGCTGAAGCCAAATTCAGGCAAAATCCAATTCGACGGTCACAACGTCACGAAATGGAGCGCAGCTCGTCGCAGCCATGCAGGTATTGCGCGGTCCTTTCAGGTGCCCCAACCCTTTTCAGGAATGACCGTGTTTGAAAACGCGATGATCGCCGCAACCCAATCGGCAGGTCTGCACGGGCACAAGGCCGAGGCTCTGTGTCTGCAGGTTCTAGACCAGACCGGGCTTATGCCCAAAGCCAACGTTTTGGCGGGCAGTCTCACCCTGTTGGAACGCAAACGTCTGGAATTGACCCGCGCGTTGTGCGCCAAACCCAAGCTGTTGTTGTTGGACGAGATCGCCGGTGGTTTGACCGAAGGCGAATGCCAGTCGCTTGTCCAGACAATCAAGGACATTCACACGGCGGGCGTCACAATCATCTGGATTGAGCACGTGGTCCATGCGCTTTTGGCCGTGGTGGACCGGCTGATTGTGGTCGATTTCGGCCGGAAGATCGCCGAGGGCGATCCGGCAACCATCATGGACAGTGCCGAAGTCAAAGAAATCTACCTGGGGATCGAAGCCGATGCTTGATCCCATTTTGCAAACCAATGGGCTGAATGCGCATTATGGCGATTTCCAAGCCCTTTATGGGGTCGATCTTGACGTGGCCGAAGGCGAGGTTTTGGCCATCATCGGTGCAAACGGCGCGGGAAAGACGACCCTGATGCGGTCCATCACCGGGCTTTTGACGAACCAACCCGGACAAATCCGCTATCACGGGCAGGATATCAGCCAATTGCGCGCCGATGAGGTCGCAGCGCTTGGCTTGGCGATGGTGCCCGAAGGACGGCAACTGTTCCCCTCCCTATCGGTCAAGGAAAACCTGATGATCGGGGCGCAAGTTGGTCGGCCCGGCCCATGGGATCTGCGGGCAGTCTACGCCCTGTTCCCAATCCTTGAGGAACGCCGCGATCAAGCCTCAACATCTTTGTCCGGCGGGCAACAGCAGATGGTGGCAATCGGACGCGCATTGATGGCCAACCCTGACTTGATCCTGTTCGACGAAATCAGCCTTGGACTGGCCCCGATCATTATCAAGGACATCTACGACGCGCTGCCTGGCATCATCGGCGAGGGTATGAGCGCGATCATAGTCGAGCAGGACATCACCAAGGCCCTGTCGGTTTCCAGCAGGGTCTACTGCCTGCAAGAGGGGCGCGTTTCGCTGGAAAGTGCCTCGGACACCGTATCGCGTGAAGATATCACGCGCGCCTATTTCGGGATCGAATGACATGGACTGGCTGAACGCAATTCTACAGGGCACCTTGCTGGGCGGGTTATATGCTTTGTTTGCGGCAGGGCTATCTTTGATCTTCGGGGTCATGCGGCTGGTCAATATCGCCCATGGCGACCTGATCGTTCTGGCTGCCTATTTGGGGTTGACCGTAACCACCGCCACAGGGATGCATCCTTTGCTTGCTTTGGTGGTCGTTGTCCCCGCCATGGCATTGATCGGTTATGCCCTTCAGCGCGGGCTTTTGAATCAGACGTTGGGCGACGACATTCTGCCGCCCCTGCTCGTAACCTTCGGCCTGAGCGTCATCATCCAAAACGCCCTGCTAGAGGTGTATACCGCCGACCCGCAGGACCTGAATGCCGGGGCCCTGGAAACAGCAAGCGTTTCGGTTGGCGGGCTAACGCTGGGCGTGTTGCCGCTGTTAACCTTCGCAATCGCGGTTGGGGTGATTTGGGCCCTGCAATGGACCTTTTATCACACCGCATTGGGCCGTGCCTTCAGGGCGGTGTCCGACAATCAGGATATCGCGCAGCTAATGGGGCTCAATCGCCGACACATTTTCGGCTTGGCTATGGCGTTGGCTTTGGGCGTCACCGCAATCGCCGGTATCCTTCTAGGAATCCGCACAAGTTTTGACCCATCGATCGGAGGAGGCCGCCTGATCTTCGGATTTGAGGCTGTGATCATCGGTGGACTCGGCAACCTGTGGGGCACATTGGCTGGCGGCGTCATTCTGGGTGTTGCGCAAACCATCGGGGCCAAGATCGACCCGGGCTGGCAAGTGCTTGCAGGTCATTTCGCCTTTCTCGTCATTCTCGCCATCCGCCCCAACGGCCTTTTCCCGAGGATTTCAGGATGAACCTTAAGGATTACTCTGTATCCCGCACATCGCGCGCCGCGCGTGTCGCTGCGATCCTTGCCGCAATTGTGCTGCTGATCCTGATTGCAGCCCCCTGGTGGGCTGGGCGCGCCGAAATGCGCCTGATGGGAGAGATTTTTCTATATCTCTCACTCGCGACGCTTTGGAATCTGATGGCGGGTTATGCCGGTCTGGTTTCGGTCGGCCAACAAGCTTTCGTCGGCTTTGGTGGCTATATGCTGTTTGCCCTAACCATCTTTGGTGGTCTGCATCCTCTTGCAGCAATTGCAGCGGCTGGGCTTCTGGGTGCTCTGATCTCCATCCCGGTTGCGGTTTTGATCTTCCGGCTGCGCGGTGCGTATTTTGCAATCGGAACCTGGGTGATTGCCGAGGTGTTCCGGCTGGGCTTTGCCCAAGTTTCGGCGCTGGGTGGTGGCTCGGGGTCCTCACTCCCGGTCGCTATCGTGCGCTCTCTGGCGTCAGGCAGGGCAATGCGCGAAGCTGTCAGCTATTGGCTGGCCCTTGGGGCCGCGATTCTGGTCGTCAACGCGGTTTACCTGTTCCTTCGCTCCCGACAAGGCCTGGCCCTGATGGCGATCCGCGACAACGAATTGGCAGCTGGCAGTTTGGGGATCGATATCTGGCGCACGAAATTCATCGTCTATGTCGTAACCTCTGCCCTGACCGCGATAATCGGCGCACTGATCTTTCTGCAGAAATTGCGGATTTCGCCGGACGCCGCATTCAGCGTCAACGACTGGACAGCCTTTGTCATCTTCATAGTAGTAATCGGAGGCATCGGTACCATCGAAGGACCGATCATCGGCACCCTTGTCTTCTTTCTGCTCCGCGAAACGCTGGCCGATTTAGGTACCACCTACCTGATCGTTCTGGGCGTGGTGGCAATCATCGTGATGCTGAAAGCCCCTAAAGGCATCTGGGGCGTTATCCGCAACCGCTACGACCTGCAACTTTTCCCGCTGGGCTACCGCGTCAAACAGGCCGGTCAATCAAAGGAATCCTGATCCCATGGCTCGACAGAACAAAACCATTATCACCTGTGCTGTTACCGGTGCGATCCACACTCCGACTATGTCAGATGCCCTACCCTATAGCTATGATGACATTGCCAAGCAGGCAACCGAGGCGGCCGAGGCCGGGGCGTCCATTCTGCATCTGCATGCACGCAATCCGGAAACCGGGGCACCGTCGGTCGATGTTGATGACTTCGCCCCGTTCCTTCCCAGGATAAAGCAGGCGACAGATGCGGTTGTGAACCTGTCAACAGGCGGGTCACTGACCCTGTCCATTCAGGACCGTATCACCCCGGCCAAAACTTTCAGCCCCGAGATGTGTTCGATGAACATGGGATCTATGAACTTCTCGTTTCACCCGCTGGCAAATCGCTACAAGGACGGCGACTGGAAGTTCGATTGGGAAAAGGAATATGTCGCGCAGTCTGACCAGAACATCTTTCGCAATACGTTTCGCGACATTCGCGAAGCCGCCGAAACGCTGGCACCTCATGAGATCAAGTTCGAACATGAATGCTATGACGTCGGGCACCTTTATAATCTGAAATTCTGCATGGATATCGGATTGTTCAAAGCGCCCATCTTCATTCAGTTCATCTTTGGAATTCTGGGTGGAATCGGGCCCGAGGTCGACAACCTGATCTTCATGAAACGCACCGCTGACCGACTGTTCGGCGACAACTACCGTTGGTCTGTTCTGGGTGCCGGCGGTGCTCAGATGGCGCTTGGGACTACAGCCAGTCAGATGGGTGGGAACGTACGGGTCGGGTTGGAGGACAGCCTGTTCATATCCCGCGGGAAACTGGCTGAGAGCAACGCTCAACAGGTCCGCAAAATCCGCCGTATCGTGGAAGATTTAGGAAGCACCGTCGCCACGCCAGATGAAGCGCGCGAGATACTGGACCTCAAAGGTGGAGACCGCGTTTCGTTTTGAATTACGCAGCCTTTGTTTCCCAATTAGTTGCTGAGCCCAAGCGATATAGAGACAGGCTTTTTGCAACGCCTGTCGACGATTTAAGAGACGCGACTGAGTAGTTAAGGAGTACCTAAATGCTTGATCGAGAACAGATCGACAATTGGAGCACCGGTAAACCTCAGATCAGACGGCATGCTAACACAAAACAGATACCTCTTGAGGACCAAATCATTTGGTTCTTGGCCAAAACCGCTTATTCCGTTCATTCGCCGAAGTCTTTGAATGCTGTGTTCGCAGACCACCTTCCTGGCGTTCGCTCCGTGAGCAAATCTTAGGGCCGCACGGAGTCACAATGTGCGGACACACTAGACTTGCACGACTGCGCAAAGCGTGACTGCTTAGCGCCTGCCCTCGACCTCGGCGTTAGGATATCTAAATTCCCCCAGACCTAGCTGCGCTCAAGATTCCCAAGGCGGTTTTGCGCCAATCTCAGCGATCAAAAAGTCCATGAACACCCGCACTTTGGGTGAGAGTACGTTGGACTTGGGATAGATCAGCCACAAGACGTTGTCTTCTGCGGCTTCGACTTCCGGCAGCACTCGTATCAGACGGCCCGAATCCAGATGGTCATGCACGCTCCACAGGGCGTTCAAGGAAATACCTGCCCCGGCTAGTGTGGCGCGAACCTGACTTTGACCGTCATCGATAATCAATTGGCCTTTGGCTGAAGCGGGATCGAAAATAGCGTTTTCGCCTCCCGGTCCTGTCAGTGACCGCGGTTGGAGGTCTTGGAAAGCGATCAGACGGTGGTTTGCCAGATCGCCTGGCGCCTTGGGGGTGCCGTGTGTGTCGAGATAGCAAGGGGCAGCGCAGAGGATGCGCCGGTCATCGGCTAGTTTACGGCCCTTCAGGCTGGTATCGACAAGTGGCGCGTTTCTGAGGGCCAGATCATAACTGCCTTCAATCAGATCGAACTGCACATCCGACAAATGCAGGTCGAGCGTGAGGTCAGGGTGCCGTTGCAGAAATTTCGGCAGGATCGGCGCGATGTAAAGTTGCGCAAAACTGCTGGGTGCCGCAAAGCGCAGAGTACCTTTTATGGTCGCTGTCTGCTTGCCCAAAGCCGTAAGTGCTGCCTCTTCCTGTGCGATGATCTCGCGGGCGAACGGCAGGAAATCGGCGCCTTCGACGGAAAGTGACACTTTGCGCGTCGTGCGATGCAACAGCTCAGACCCCAGGCCTTGTTCCAGCTTGGCAAGCTTTGCGCTTGAGACAGCCGGGGCCATGCCCAATCCGCGCCCTGCAGCGCTGATGTTCAACATTTCCGCTGCCCTTACGAATAGGCGGAGCGCGTCTGTATCGAGTCCCATTATATTCAAAATCCGAATTTTCAATCCAAGAATGACTATTTTATACACAATTAACTTGGTGTTAAATACCCCTCATGGATGCAGCACCGCATAAGCAGGAGGCGCAAGTGACACGAAAAGCCACGGTCAACTACCATGTTCACAAGCCCTATCGGCAAGCTTTTGAGCTAGACGCAGATGGGATTGCGGGAAACCTGATTTCTCCTGAATTGACTCCAACCTCTGTGACGTTGACCGATATGCGCGCGACGACCACCTCTGTTGCATTTGCTTCTGATGCAGTTGAATTCACGCCGCTGGAAACGCGGGTTCAGGACTTTTCTGGCAGCGCTTGGAAACAGAGCCATGACGCGGAACTGGCAGCGCTGCTGCGGGAAAAACTTGGTGCACGCGAGGTTGTGGTTTTCGATCACACGGTTCGGACAGATGACCCGGATGCGACGCGAAAACCTGCCCGTAACGTCCATAGTGACTACAGCAAGAACGGAGCCGAGCAGAGGCTTGTCGATCTATTGGGAGCCCAAACCGCAGCTGAGTGGTCGCGGGGTCACTATGCTTTTGTCAATGTGTGGCGCCCTATTGAGCATCCGATCAATTCGGCACCTTTGGGCTTTGTTCGTCCGTCATCCGTTGATCCGTCCGACTGGATTCTGCTGGACCTGATCTATCCTGACCGCAAAGGGCAAATCATGGGGCTGGTGGGAAATCCCCGGCATGAATGGGTCTATCAATCCAAGATGACGCCTGAGGAAGTCGCGATCTTCAACATCTATGACAATCAAGGACTGTCATCAATTGCCCATAGCGCGCTTGATCTAATTGAGGACCCAGGCGTCACGACAATTCGCAAAAGCATCGAGAGCCGCACTTTAGTGCGCTATTAACAAGACCGAGACATGTTGAATAGAATGCAGCCTGCTGAGTTTGCCAAAATCAACGTGACGTATAATCAGGTGTTCCGCCCCGGCCGGCTGAGCATTGGTCTTGTGTTGCCGCTCGAAGCATACGCGGTTGGCACACAGCCGACGCTCCGCGGACATTTGGAAGCTGCTCAGAGGGCTGAGAAACTTGGGTTTGCAGCACTGTGGCTGCGGGACGTTCCTTTCAATGTTCCCAGCTTTGGCGATCCAGGACAGGTCTTCGATCCATTTGTCTATCTTGGGGCGCTGGCAACAGCGACAAACCGGATTGCACTTGGAACGTCGAGTGTCATCCTGCCATTGCGCCACCCCGCCCATGTGGCCAAGGCAGCGGCGACGGCGGATGTGCTCTCGGGTGGGCGGTTGTTGTTGGGCGTTGCGTCCGGTGACCGCCCCGAAGAGTACCCGGCGATGAACCGAAGTTACGATGACCGAGGTCAACGTTTCCGCGACAGCATTGATTACATCCGGGCGGTCGGGTCGGATTATCCCACACATCAAAACGCTCAAGGTACTTTGTCTGGCGGGATTGATCTATTGCCAAAGCCGCATGGCACACGACTACCTATGCTTATTACCGGTGGTAGCCAGCAATCCCCCGATTGGGTGGCGCAGAACGGCGACGGTTGGATGACCTATCCACGCAATACGTCTGCCCAGGGGCAGGTCATCGCGGATTACCGAAGGCGTGTGAAAGCGGCGGGCCAACCGGACAAGCCGGTCATGCAATCGCTCTACGTCGATGTCGTTTCCGACCCAGCCGCACCTCCGCGCCCGATCCACCTTGGGTTTCAGTCCGGCACCAATTTTCTGCGCAGCTACCTGAGCGAGGTTGAAGCGCTTGGGATCAATCATGTCGCGCTGAACCTGAGGTTCAATCAAGCGCCGATCGACGCAACCCTTGAACACCTAGCGGACACCGTGCTGCCTGACTTTTCGTAAAGGATTCAACCGATGACCAAGACCATTCTCATTACAGGCTCAACTGACGGCATAGGCTTGCTAACAGCCAAGAAGCTGGCCGCCGACGGGCACAAGGTGCTTTTGCATGGCCGCAGTATATCCAAACTGGAGAGCGCAGCTGCCGCAGTCGGTGGCGATGTCGAAGTCTTTGCCGCTGATCTGAGCGACCTGTCCGCAGTGCGCGAACTGGCCGAGAACGTGCGTGCGAAACATGATAGGTTGGATGTTTTGATCAACAACGCGGGGGTGCTGAAAGCCCCGCAAACCGTACTTGAGAATGGGCAGGACATCCGCTTTGTCGTCAATACTCTTGCACCGTATCTGCTGACCGACTTTCTGCTGCCGATCATTCCGGCAAACGGGCGCGTCGTGAACCTGTCGTCAGCCGCACAGGCCCCGGTGAACATCAAGGCAATGCAAGGGAATGTGCCGCTGGCGGATATGGAAGCCTACGCCCAAAGCAAGTTGGCGATCACCATATGGACACGGGAATGGCCCAAATCCCAAGCCGATGCGCCGGTTATGGTTGCCGTAAATCCCGGATCACTTTTGGCCTCGAAAATGGTGCAAGAGGGGTTTGGCGTTGCCGGGAATGACATGAATATCGGCGCGGATATCCTGATAGATGCCGCCTTGGGCGCGCGGTTCGCCGACGCGTCAGGGACCTATTTCGACAATGACAGTGCTGCTTTTGCGAACCCGCATGCCGCAGCATTGGACAAAGATCACGTTGCTGACGTCATGAACACCATCAAAAGCTTGATCGCCCAAACGGGCTAAGCAAAGCGGCGCAAAAACGCCGCGCACCTCCACCTTTGATGCTCCCCCACCCCTCGCGCATGCCGCGTCGAGGCCCAAGAAAGGACTACCTGATGAAATACGAGAACTTTCAAACCTTCGACGTCGCCGTTGAGAATGGCATTGCCACGGTCACATTCAACTTTGGCTCTGTGAATGTGCAAGGTCAGGAAATGCTGGCCGACCTGAACAGTCTGGCTATGCGGTTGGAGCGCGACCGCAACACTAAAGTCGTGATCTTTCAATCCTCCAACCCGGAAATCTGGGTCTGTCACTACGACACCGAGCTGCTCAAGGACATGTCGACTGAGGCGGTATCACGTGAGGACGCGCAGCTTTTGGATTTGCAGTCTGTTTGCGAACGGATCAGCAAGGTACCGCAGGCCACCATCGCAAAGCTGGAAGGGTTTGCCCGCGGCGGCGGACATGAATTGGCGTTGGCACTCGACATGTGCTTTGCCGCGCGGGGCAAGTACAAGTTCATGCAGATGGAGGTCGGCATGGGCATCCTGCCATTCGGTGGCGGTGCCTCCCGCATGGCACGTCAGACCGGCCTGGGCAAAGCGCTTGAGATCATCCTGAGCGCGCAAGACTATAACGCGGATGATGCAGAGCGTCTGGGCACAATCAACAAAGCGTTGGAGCCGGATGATATTGGCCCGTACGTGAACACTTTAGCTGAACGGATCGCGCAATTCCCTGCAGAGTCGATCAATGCCTGCAAGCAGATGATCTATGAATCCATCGACAAACCGATTGATGAGGCGCTGAAGGCCGAAGCCTATTGGCTGTATCAGGCCACCAGCAAAACTTCGGCCGTCAAAAGGTTTACGATCGCAGATGAGCAAGGCTTGGAGCACGACATCGAGAACCAGCGCAAATGGGGCGATCTGGTGATGCAGGTGCAGGACATCAACTGACCAACCCCCAACATAATGATCTTATCCGGCGTGCGTTGTTAAAGCGCGCGCGGGGCGTCACATCCAAAAAGGAATATCCCAATGAAAGCAATGGTTCTGAATACCTACGGACCCGACGCGGTATTTGAGCTCACTGAGATGCCCGATCCGGTCGCCTCACCCGGACATGTACTGGTCAAAGTGGCCGCCACCAGTGTCAATACTGTCGACACGATGATCCGAAACATGGGCGCGGACCTGCCCCTGTCCCCCGCATTACCCGCTGTGCTTGGCATGGATTTTGCGGGCACTGTTGTTGCGGTCGGCGACGGTGAGACAGGCTTTGCCATAGGTGATGAGGTGTATGGCTGCGCCGGTGGTTTGATGGACCTACCGGGCTCTCTGGCGGAGTACATCGACGCGGATGCCCGCCTTATTGCACATAAGCCCAAAACGCTGAGTATGCGGGAGGCCGCAGCGCTGCCTCTGGTCGGTATCACCGCCTACGAAGGGCTAACCCGCGCAGGTGTTGGCGAAGGGCAGACTGTGCTCGTGCAAGGTGGCGCAGGTGGTGTTGGTCATGTCGCGGTTCAAATCGCGCGCTACTTTGGGGCAACCGTTTCGGCAACAGGTCGCGGTGTCAAACAACTGGCCCTAATCGAAGAGTTGGGTGCGCAACCCTTGGATTTCACGACGCAAAAGGTCGAGAACTACGTGGCAGAGCATACTGGTGGCGTAGGCTTTGATGTTGTGTTCGACAGCGTCGGCGGGCAGAATATGACGAACTCGTTCGAAGCCGCCAAACTAAATGGCCATGTCGCCTCGACCGTCGCGATGGTCGAGATCGACTTGACTCCAGTGCATTTCAAGGGTCTGTCACTGCATGTCGTCTTCATGCTGATCCCGATGATGCACGATGTCGAACGGCAAACCCATGGCGACATCCTTACTGTATTGGCGGAGATTGCAGATGCGGGCGGGCTCAAACCGATTGTCGACGAGCAAAAGTTCGGATTAACCGAGGTCGGCGCATCTTACGCGCACCTGACGAATGGATCTGCGGTTGGGAAAGTCATAGTTGAGTTGTGATGCGATCCGGCGAGGATTGGTGCGCGCGGAACAACTGCGCGTGCCAATTCAGTTTAGCCAGCAGTTGATGTCACCTTTCCAGAGCTTAAGCTATCCTTAGTGCAGTTTGCAGAAAAGGTTACAGAGGGTTTACTGCCGACTTCGAAGGAATCGCAGCGATTCCATGATATGGTGCCTCGTCAACGTCGGGTTGTCGTTGCGGAGGGCATGGCGGATCGGAGGATGAGTCATGGAAACACCAAACCTACCTGCCATTCGCGCACTTCGTCCTGCATGGAACAAAGGTCGGATCGTCGGCCAGAAACGACCGTTGAAGCCAAAGCATGTCTGGGCAATCCGTGTACGCCTTGAATTGGCGGAAAACCATCGCGACCTTGCGCTGTTCAACATGGCAATCGACAGCAAGCTTCGAGGCTGTGACTTAGTGAAGATGAAAGTCGTCGACATTATGTCATCTGGCCAGATCAAAGAACGGGCTTCCGTGTTGCAAAGCAAAACGCAAAAACCGGTGCGTTTTGAAATATCCGAAAGCACCAGAGCCTCGGTCGAAAAGTGGATGGAGGACGAACTCATGATCGGCTCTGAGTACCTTTGGCCGGGCCGCTTCCATGAGCGTCTTCACATCTCGACACGCCAGTATGCGCGGATCGTTCGAGATTGGGTGACATCGATTGGTCTGGAGGCGAGCGCATATGGCACGCATTCGATGAGGCGAACAAAGGTGACCCAGATTTACAAGAAGACTGGCAACCTTCGCGCTGTTCAGCTTCTGTTGGGACACACAAAAATGGACAGTACGGTCAGGTATCTCGGTGTTGAACTTGAAGATGCCCTTGCCATTGCTGAAGCCATTGAAATCTAACTTCTCTGGGCCGTCTACATGGGCGGCCCAAAGCCGTCGTTCAATATTGATCACCGTCGCTACGGTGAGGCCATACAGAGGAGACATTCGCTGACAGAGAAAAAATCTAAGGTAATCGGTAGAACAGAAAATTTAGAGTGACGGTGGATGGATCCACTTATTAGATAAGTCACTCCGTTCCAAGGTTGTCGAGCGTAGAAGCAGTAGCTAGTTCACGGGCTGTTTTTTGCACCGTCAAATCGGAGCTTAAGAATTATTTTGCCTGCCTGGCTAGGTTCTCTGAATGGCTGACTAAGCTGCCCAACAATGGCTTCGCCGGGTTGACCCGAAAACTGGAGCACCTTAACCGAACCTGAAATGACACGTTTTTCAAAGAACCTGTTAATATGGAAGGCCTGTATCGCCATCTGAACGTCTCCGGGGCTCGAGAAGATGATGCTCAACTCCGAACATTCAGAAAATCTCTCAGTCGTGAAGTTCCGTCTCCCTCCGACGGCGGGTGGACCGGTCTGATACTCGCAAAACGATGTGAATTCGATTGGTTCGCCGCTCGCGCTTATGTGGATATTCAAACGGTCACCGGTCTCTTCGTAGTGATGTAACTCGACCAACAGGAGAGGTTGGAACTTTCCAGCTTTGAATGCTGCGAGCACGCAAATCAGCAACAGCAGGGAAGTTCCAAAAGCAAGTGTTTGAAATACGGGATCGGACCAGATGAATACCCCGTGGAACAAAAGGCTGGAGAAAAACGACAATGCGACAAAGCTTAAAACCCAGGGGTTGGCAAACACCCAATGAAGTCTCGCACCCTCTACGGCACGTCCCCGCCGGCGGCTTACGATCAGCAACAGGACCGGAAAAACACCTGCCAGGATCGGGGTCATCAGCACCCCATTCAGTTCCAGTGGTTTGATGAAAGACTGTTGCCCGGTGAAAAAAGACCATTGGACATAGGCAAAAATGCAGATGATCGGACTAAGAGCCACCACGTTTTCTAGAACTGAATGCGAAAGCTGCCTACCGGAGGTGGTCGGCAAACGTGGTTTCAACCCGGCGATCACCTCTCGGGCCATGTTGTAAATACCCAGTGAGAAGTGAACCGATGACATTCCCAGGCCAAGAATAACAAAGACGGTGCCAAGAACGTATACGCCAAGCCCTGCTTTCTCGGCCAGAGGTACAAGCACTGTTCCGGTTTCGGACTTCAGTCTTGCCGGGTCAATCGCGCTTCCTATCGTGATAACCCAAACCGAATATATTATGATGGCAACACCCATTGCGGCCATTGTGCCAGTTTTCAGGGATCGTCCATCCGGGTCGCGGCGCAGCACGGCCTGCGCACAATTGCTGACAGAGACGTGCCCAAAGTACGAGGTCATGACGATACCAAACGCCAATTGGACGATTGAAGGGTCAAAAGGTTCGTTAAACAGAAAGAGTGCGCTTACACTTGTAGCATTCGAAGCCTCGAAATACCGCAGGGCAACAACGGAAAGGATGATCAGTATAGATATGTTGATAAATCCGATCAGCAACGCCGACGAAACCGTTCCAATCAGAGATCTACGCAAGACAAGGCAAACACCAAAGCCAAAAATGACGACGACCCAAAGTGCATTCGGCAGGTTGGTAATAGCACTCAGTGTCGACCCAAACCCGGTGTAATAAGACACCAAAATGTTGCAACAGAAGAAAAACAGGGCCAGACGCGCAACCAGCGCTGCGAATGGTCCAAGAAACTCTTTGACCAACTGCCCGATGAAAGCACTGCCAAATGTGATCTGACCGTTGCGCGCGGATGCCTCGGCAAGATAGCCAACTGTCAAAAAGTTCACCGCACCAAAGACAAGCAGCATTACCAACCCCGCCAAGGGCCCGATGGTTGCAAAAGCGATGGGCAGCGCCAGAGTGCCTGCGCCTACGACCTCGGTAAGTGTCAAAGCGAATGCCGTCCAAAAAGGCGGTAGAGCTTCCAAATAGGAACTCAAACGCTCCCACACCCACCGAAGCTGGACAAGAGGATTCGCGGTCGTCTTGAAGACAGTGGTAAAAGGTTGCCCGTTACGTGATGCATAGGCCGCCTGTACTTCGGGTCTGGCAAGCCCCAAAGCCCGGCAGGTATGGGGAATGTTTCTGCGGCGGAAAGCATATCTTTGGCTCAGAAGATACGCCAGTTCTGCCCTAATTTCAGGGCTTTCCGGTACAAGATCCTGCCAATCAGACGCGGTCCGCTCGAGGTCAAAGACCGAGACCTTGACGTTATCATTTACGCTATCGCAGATCGCCGAAAGGTAGGTCTGATTTCGTGTCTCAAGAACGCTTTCCGTGGCGAAAGGCGAATTGACGCTGCCGCGTTCCAACACGATACGGGCTGCCCGAGCCTCAATTAAAGATAGAACATTGCGCGCACGTCGGTTAACGCCACCTATAAAGCCGAACAACACCTCTTCGCGTGATATCAGCTTACCCGCTTCCGTCATCAATCAGTCAACTTGATAGCGAGGGACCGATAAAGCTGTGTCAGGCTATGGTCTGGATAGACAGATGAGAACACCCGCCGTGAGGCCAGACTCATCATTTTTTCGCAATAGGGCAGGACTGTAACGTCGTCGATATCATAAGTCTGTTGAACCCGCGTCTTCACCTCTTCGCGCGCAAGCGTTACGGGCATCTTGTTGACCACCAAGGACATATTAGGCACGTCCAAAGAGCGCGCGACTTCGACCGTAACACCAGTCCCCTCGTAGTCTTGGTGATCGGGTCGCATGACGATGACAAGCGCATGCGAAACCGCTATGGAAAACAATGTCTCTTCGTTTAGGCCCGGATGAGTATCGATAAGCAACAGGTCCAGTGAAAGCTCATTTATCAGCTTTCGAAACCCGCCGGTAAGCAAGCTGACATTGTACCCTTCGCGTAAGACATTAACGATTTCGTTGGCCTGCGCACTGGAAGGGATCAGGAAAACACGGCCTGAAACGGGCTGCCCAAGACTTTCGGTGACATCATGGGCCGCCTCTTCGATCTCTCCCTTGCCCCAAAGAAAATCATTAAGAGATTTGGTGATGTCCCTACCCTTCATCCCAAAGAGAATGTGGACTCCAGGTGACTGAATGTCGGCATCAATCACACCGACCCGTTTACCCATCATCGCCAATTGTGCCGCGAGGTTTGCGGTTGTGTTCGACTTGCCAGTGCCGCCACGAAAGGAATGTATCGAAATTATCTTACTCATTATTTACGCATCTCCGAATTTTGATCCGCCCTGCCCGGTTGAGATGTGTGCGTCTTGTTTGCAGTAGCGGAACCATCAGCGTGCATCGACGCGCGCAGATCGTTAGCGCGCGCGCGCAAGTCCTTGAAGTAATCCGTGCCAGTGATGCTTTTGATCTGCTCTTTCTGGCGGGTTTCGTCGATCTGGATCTGTAACGTTTGGACTCGGCGTTTCAGTCTTTGTTCACACTGGGAGGCATCCGTGGCCGTCAGAGCCACAAGATCTAGCATATCGGGTGTGAAACCCTCAGGCTCTATGAATTCGGCATCGGTAAGGATTTCGGCTTGCTGAAAGCTCCCGATCGCTTGTTTCAATTGGTGACTGGTTTTTGCCAGTTCTTCAGTGCGTTCCTGAACCCGTTTCTCCAGTTCGTCACGAGCCGTGCGGAACGCGGTTTCGTTAATTTGTTTGGCGCCCTGCAACTCATTGAATGCTGCAACGACGGCACCTATTTCGTCGCGGCTGTGCCACTCGACGGGTAAATGAAGTCCGTTCTTGCGTGCAGCCTTGATTGAGCGCAACAGTCTTCGCAAAGGAACTTCGATTATACTGTGATGCACCACCAAAGTCGTCCCGATGACCGACACCAGCAGGACCATTGCCAACCCTAAAGCTACCCAAAACCGAATAACTGCTTCCGTTCTCGTCAGCGTATCGTCAAGCGCGACGGTAAGCGTGCCGATCCTGATAGCTTCATCATTCTGGAAGTGAACGATGTTGTGGTCAGCAACATAGAGCTGACGTTCGAACAGACCTGTATCACCAATCGAAGCGACAAGACCGCCCTGATTGTCGAATACGGCTGCAGCCAGAACATCGTCATCTACTGCCAAAGCCGACAACGAAAGTGCAAGCTGGTCGTCAGCCAAGTTCCACAGCGGATCGGATAGCACGGCACTTTGAATCGACACCAGCTTGTCCAGTTTCGTGCGCAATCTTTGCTCGGCCGCGTATCGCGCGTTGTATTCGACAACCGCAAATACTACGGCGAGAGATAGCAACATTGACGGTATGACAAGCGCCAGAAATTTGGACCTGATAGAGAGACACTGAAACTTTTCTCTTAAAACTGAAACCAATTCTACACCTGTTTCCTACGTAGAAACATCAAACCAAGGCCAATAAGATGTGAAAGCCGCCCTGGTCGCTCAGCCTCCAAAATCATGCCGGTCTATGATGGACGATACAGTGTCGTCTTCGATGATCGCCACTGGGTCGAAGTCTGGTAGGTCAAAAAAAGGGACCGATTGGTATGGGTAAGGTTATCGCAACCGATCCTGACAGGAAGAAACCAGGATTGAATGCAAAAAAGATCAATCCGCCGGACTATCCGGTTATTTGAATTGCATTTTCCCGTCCCCTCCCAATCGGCCATAATTCACTGATCGACGAACATGCAAAACGTAGTAAGCAGGCGGCCATTCAGATCGCAAAACCACTTTGAGATCACGAGTCGAAGGCTGTTAGCTTCGTCGCTCATCCCGAAGTTTACGTAAGGTACTGTGTCGCGAAACCGTAGCCACAGCCTATCCCATACAAAGGGGATCGCAGGGGATCGCGACATGTGTTTTTCTTGTACGGCATGCCAGTTTGTTGCGGTATTCAACTTGGACTGGAATGAATTTCAAGGCGAAATATCAGAATCCAATTTTGGCAGTTATAAAGAACCGACAGAACATTTGGCTTGCAGCCATGACTGAGAGTACAGTTATGAAGAAAAGCGATGACCGATAGTTCCATACGCATAATTCTGGTTGAAGACGACCCGGCAATGCGCCAGTCGCTGATCAAAAGTATTGAAACTGAGGTCGACTTTACAGTCGCCGCCCAATGCGCAACTTTTGCAGAGGGTGCCTCCGCTGTCGCCAATCTGACGGCAGATGTTCTTATTACCGATTTGAAACTACCGGATGGCCATGGGTTTGACCTCATACGCCTGGCGCGAAAACAACTGCCAGATATGGAGATTATGGTCATTTCCGTCTTGGGAGATGAACACAGCGTAGTCTCAGCCATTTCTGCAGGCGCGTCAGGCTTTATTCTAAAAGACACACATACGCTGGATATCGTGAAATCCGTTCGTCAACTTGTAGCTGGCAGTTCGCCTATATCAACTTCCGTGGCACGTTTCATTATCCAGATAGTGCAGCAATCCCAAGTTTCCGAACATACAGACGACCTTCTGACAGAACGCGAAATGGATATTTTGTGGGGGATCGCAAAAGGGTTTACTTACAAAGATGTTGCAGAGAAGCTTGGTATGTCGAGCAATACAGTTCCGACACATATCAAAAACATCTACCGCAAGCTCGAGGTAAATTCCCGGGGTGAAGCGGTGTTCGAAGCCATTCAGCGTGGGTTGATCAGTATCTCTTGAATAACGCATACCGTTCCAGTTCTGCTTTTGGCCACCCTGCCGCAATGATCCTGTGGTCTTTACTAGTTACCACGATCACGATTTTCCTCGCATTCGAGCTCTTGCCTTTGCCTCGACATGTACCGGCAACTGCTGAAATGGAATTTGAGCAAGAAGGTGAATGGGCGCGGGTTACCTTGCCAGACAATTGGCGGTCCTTTCCAACGCGCACAAACACCGAAGGCATCTACAGGTTGTCAATTGATCAGCCGGATCGATCCGAAGACTGGGCAATTTTCATACCCAACCACTCGGGCCAGATCAGTGTCACATTTAACGGGATCGAACTGCTTCAAGGCGGTTCGTTCAGCGGCGAACTGGCCGCCGATCAGGGAGTACCGTTCTATGCCCCTTTGCTAATCCCAATCGACCACCCCGGGCCTATACCGCTGGAGATCACCCTAAAACCCGGCGGCCAACTGATCGGGTTTCTGAGTGAAATCTATCTGGGCCCGGCCGATCAGTTGAAACCCAGTTTTGACTGGTTTTTTGCCCGCGCTGTCATAATCCCGATTTTGGTGTTGGTCTGGCAAATACTTCTGGCCGCTTTGTTGTTGCTGCTGTGGGTGTTTCGGCGCCAAGAACGCGCGGCCCTGATTTGCGGGCTTTTGCTTTTGTTCAGCGGCGTGCACGGTTTGCCAATCTTGCTGCCCAGCCAAATCGGACTGACACAAGCGGTAACCATGTTTGGTCTTGTGACGAACTTCTGGTTATCTGTGCTGGGGCTGCTGTTCACTTATGAACTATCCGAACGACGTTTTCCGTTCAAAGAAGCCTACATTCTTATTCCACCGGCAATTGCGACGCTCACCTTCCTGCTGCTGCCAACACCTGTATTTCGCTATGTGGACTTGGCGTTGGTCGTGCCGTTCAGCCTGGTTGTGTCAGCATGGATCGTATTTGTCCTGGTTCGCTCCGCGGTTTGGGAAAAACGCTGGGAAGCTCAGGTTCTTTCTATTTCAATCCTTGGCGCTTGCAGCCTAGCCGTGCACGACACGCTCGTGCTTATGAATGTGACGCCAAATTGGAATTTTCTGCATTTCCGAATCGTCTACCTTCTCATCTTGCCAGCTCTGAGTTTGATTTTTGCGCTCCGTCTGATTTCCTCAATGAACCATGTTGAGACGCTTGCGAATACGCTTGAGGACAGAGTTCAACAGAAAGAAAACCAGCTGCGCGAGGCCTTTGAGCGCCGAAACCTGTTGGAAGGAAAGCAGGTGCTTGACGAAGAGCGCCGTCGCATCATGCGAGACATGCATGATGGCCTGGGCGGCCAGCTTATGTCCATTATCGCGATGTCCGGCAATCGGGATGCTCCACCTGAAGCAATCGAAAATTCGGCACGTGCTGCGCTGGATGATCTGCGCACAATGATCAACTCATTGTCCGTTGACGAAGACATCACGGGTATCCTTGGCACTTTTCGGGAGCGCGCCGAACAACAACTGTCGCTGGCCGGTATAGAATTGGACTGGAAGATGGTCGAGCTTCCTCCGATAGAAGGCCTGACCCCAACCAGCGCTCTGCATATTCTTCGCATCCTGCAAGAGGCGGTAACGAATGCAGCCAAACACTCGGGCGCCAACAAAGTCACTATTCGGTTCGCTGTTACCGAAGCCAAGTGTCAAAGGCTGCGCATTGAAATCGAAGATAATGGTCACGGGCTGCGCTCTGACGCGCAAACTGGACAAGGCTTGAAAAACATGAAGGACCGCGCCGACAGCTTGAACGGAGAGTTCTCCGTCGACTTTGCGAAGCAAGGGACAATAGCTTCGCTGTCGATCCCAACATGTCTAGCGTCGCGTGGGTAAAACGAAGCGTAACTGTATGAGCGGTGGTAAAGAGTGTGAGATTAAGAATTGTCCTGTCATTACTATGCGGTTTGATTGTTCCAACCGCCCAAGCGTGGGCGGTAGAAGGCAGCACTGCTGCCGGCCCGATCGGCGGGTCGGACATTCGAGCTGCCCAACTTCCACCACCTGGGTTTTACGGGTTTGGTGTTGTTGCATATGGGGAATCCAACAATTTCAATGACGGTCAAGGCAGATCAATCCCCGCCTTGGACGGGCTAGAGCAGACAATAACCAACGGAGGTTTGGGTTTTCTTTTCGTACCCGATCAACAAGTCCTTGGAGGTTCGCTTGGTTTCGTGGGCTTCGTCCCATTCGGTCAAAATTGCGGACGCTTGTTTGTCACAACCCCCACGAGATGCAGCTCGGGCCTTGGGGATCCCTACCTAGAAGTAAACTGGTCCAAGCACTTTGGCACCGTTAGAGCTTCACGATACCCAGGGACATACCCAATTTCGCAGGGCCTCACCTTTCAACTTGGTCTAGGTGTGGTGATACCGGTCGGTCAATACAGCGCGTCTGATGCCGCCACAAATGGAGTGACCATCGGGAACAATATTTGGGACATCGCACCGATGATCGCCGCCACATACACGACACCCGCGATCATCGCGGATGGGACCGAGTTCAGCGCAAAGGTATATTGGAACAATTACCTCGAAAATCCGGAAACCGACTACAAAAGTGGCTCACTGTTGAATATCGACTTCGCGGTGACCGAACGCATTGGGAGATTTCAAGGCGGGGTTACCGGATTTTATGCAAAGCAGTTGGAAAACGACCGGCAGTTTGGCCGAACTGTGCAACCAGATGGCCGCCGCGCGGAAGTACTCAGTCTCGGTGTTGTCGCTGCATATGACATGCCAAAAAGCGGAAGCGCTCTGAAGTTCAAGGCTCTGTCCTCTGTACATGGTGAAAATGTTGTAGACGGGTTCGGCATTTCAATAACCTATTTTCGAAAGCTCTTCTAAATACGGAGCCAGAAGTTGAATCTTAGTTTGGACGAAAATGGTCGCTGACGGCCCTTACCAGTCATTCATTGGGCATGACCCCGCCGCATTGCAGCTTCACCGAACCGGACATTCGCCGCGCGAGCAAATTCTGCGGCGGTCGAACTCACAGATTGCGGGACTTTCCTGCCTTTTGCTCATGCCGCTATTGCAAACGCAGCATCTTTTCGCACTTGCGGTATACTTGACGTAGCGGCGCAGCGCTGTTGTCAATGCGGTCGTTCGACAGGTTGGATTTGGCTAAGACCAAAACTGTAAGTTCGCCTCAGTTTGATCCAACAACTCAGACGCGGACGAAGTGAGCGTTTACATTGGCTGTTCCGATGTCGGCTTGCCGTAGGCGATCTCAGGCGGCGAGACTATTTCCCTGTTGCTGACCTCACCGGGCAATCTGAAACTAATCTTCGTAGTGCTGATCAGGCTCGCCATCTCGATCTATCTGATGGTGTTCCATTTCAATAGAACGGCCGCTGCGGTGTTCTACAGCCAAACCGCCTACACGATGACCATCGCGGGCGTGATCTGGGGCGTTTTGATCTGGAATGAAAAACTCAGCCCGCCGGCCTGGGTTGCCTTAGCCATGATCGTGATCGTGATCGTGATCGTGATGTAGATTGTCGAACCCAAAGACGACGGCAAGGAAATCATCATCGATCGAAAGTTCTTGGACAAGGTCTAGTTGCCGCTTGCCAGCCGCCCAAAGTATCCAGCTCGGGGTTAGTTTTCCTACAGTTTCATCACACCGACGTACTGAGTGCACCTGCTGGTGGGTCGCTGGGACTTTGTGCCCGACCCGATCACCGTCTACAATCCGCACTTTTTCATTTCTTCTTCGCTGATCGAGATCACAACGCTTCTTTGAAACGCTTCCCGCACTGGCCCATCTGCGTGATCCACCGACGGTACCCACTTGCTGAGATGCTCGTTCATCTCTTTCCTGTCGCTGAACCGAAACACCTCACCCTTGAGCTTTGAATAAAACAGAACGCGATCAACACTCTCCAGAAACGCGACCAGGTCTGCAGGATTGTCGCGCTTCAAGAGCATGAGGAAGGTGAGGATCAGATCGGAGAGCTCCGCTTGGCCTGTGTTCCCGTCGCGTGGGCTTAGAACGATTTTCGCCTTCTCTTTTCCTACGAAGCTGTCATCGTAATCGACGACATTTGCCAGCACTGCGAACCGTCGACCTTCGGCCAAAGCGTGGTTGAGGATATCGCTTTCCTGGCGATCTTGACCATTGCTCCCTTTGAATGGCTTCTCGCTGGCATACCCCGCTATGCTTATCGCAAATGTAGCACTAGTTTTCCGCTGTGGTTTACACGCGCCCAATGCGGTGCGCACCAAGCCCAGAAGATTGGTTGGACCCATGAGTTCTTTCGAAGCCGGATTTTCAAGATGAAATTCCGGATCGGAAAGGCTAAAGAATCCGGCCATGAACGCGTCAAGCTCGGTATCGATCGATGCATCCCCATCAACAGCATATATTTCGCTTCTTTTGTTGTCTTCGGATTTGACCACGTCTAAGAAGAATGGCACGAGAATATGCCGAAATTCGCCATCTTCCGGCACTGACATCTCTTTTCCGTCCAATATGAAGTTGCTCACCAGAACTGGAAAGATATCCTCCCGAACCAGGACATCTGTCTGAAACTCGTTGTTCAAAACTAGGTGTGTCACCTCACGGTTATCGACGGGAAAATCTGCCTGATAATTTACGATGGTCGTGTCGGGTCCACCCCCACCGCCCGAAGCAAGTGCTGTGTTGTGGGTAATCGAGAAGGCGTTTTCCTGGATCAGGTTGATGACAGGAACAATTGGGTCGGATTGACCTATCCGTGTATACTCTCTGCCGTACCGTTGCATGCCAACAACGGACGAGACTGGTATGTTTATACGGGCAACACCTTCCCTCGTAGCCGGTTCACCTTCTGCTCCGAGACTTGAGACAAGAAAATGATCCGAGACGCGACCGTGCACAAATGCAAGCTTGTGAAATGTTGTGACCTCAGAGGCACCGTCGGGTTGTGCTATCTCAAGATAGAAGCAATTGATCGGCCTGAGCCACTGGCCACAGTAAGCTTCAGCACGACTAACGATCAAGTGGGTCGCCGCTGCGACCACAGCCATGGCCACCCCGAAACCGGCAAAGGTAAAGGTAAAGGGAAGCGTGCTAAATGTCAGCAAGACCCACAAACTCTGGGTCTCAAGCCGTTTCAGTTCGGCATCATCCCCCGCGATCTCTCTATTCAAGCGCTCGATTTCGCCTTCCGTCAAAGCTGCTTGTTTTTGGCGTTCCACGTCTTTTTCAGCTTCGGAGTACATCGCGTTTCTGCATTGAAGCTCTTTGATGCGGTCGTCAATTGGAGCATTTTCCAATGTCACCAACTCGCGCACAGTGGCCTTGGAAAGGTCCAGCACCTTTGGTTCGGCGGCTGGAGGAGATGCGTTGGACAAACGGGAGAGCCGTTTGGAAACCCATCGCGCCAGCCTGTTCCAAAACCTGCCTTCGGCGTCCTTCTTGCGCATTAGTAGTGCGAGATACCTGGCAATTATTCTCGCGTTCTCATGCTTCTCCTTGCCTCGGATACACACATCAATCGAATTCGAGATCCGCTCTGCGTCTTTTGACATTTCTTCAAGCTGCGTTTCAAATTCATTGACTCGTTCGTCGCGGGTTATGTGTAACTTCTTTCGCGCCTGATCTTTTCGCGTGATTTTCGAATTGCTGATCAAGTAACCAATAAATGTCAAAGCAATCGCCAAAAATGCAGTTGCCGTCACACTCGTAGGATCAACAACAATTCTTTGAAACCCAAATCCTAGTAGGAGGTAATAGACGACCAATCCAATGGCGCTCACCAATGCTGCGAGAGGTGCAAGGAGAAACCCGAACTCTTTCGCATTTTTTGCAAGCGCACCAAGTACAGCAGTACGATAGGACCCAATGCCTTCTATTGGGGCTCGACCTTCTAAGAAACCGTCCACTTGCGGTTTACCGCCAAAGGCCTTCCATTTTGTGCGCGTCCCGAACTGCTCCGGCGTAAGCTTGCGAAGTTCTTTTACGCTCAAAGTTGACACATTTCCTGCGATCCCCTGCGTCAAAACCGGTTTCCGGGCCTGCTCGACAGATTGCTTGCCGACAACCTCTGGAGGGATCAATTCCTTTTCGCGAAGAAAATGCTCGACAATACGCAGAATATCGCCTGAATATCGTTTCGCTATGTCGTCTTGTTCACTGTGCTGATCACAAGTCACGCAACCTTCTTCCAAACGACTTTTGCTTACAAACCGTTTGCACCGCTTTAGCGTTGACGCACTAAAGCCCTGACAACGTTTCTTGACCTCCATCATCACTCTCCACAGAAAACAATTGTACTTGAACTCAAAAAATCAGTGCACCATCAATGAAAACTCACCATCCGCATCATTAAAATAGAGGCGCGTCCGAATAACGTAGCTTTTCCCTTTCATTAACTTGATTTCTACGCTTGCATTTTTATCCTGCCCGCCATCATCGTCCCCTTCGAGGAAGCGTGGACCGGTCTCGGTTTCCTCGAAAACCGTTAGAACAAGGTCAGTCTTGCCAAAGGTCGAAATCTTGTACGTATCGGTTGCTTTGGGAACATACACGGTGTCAAACTGTTCGCCCGGCGCGAGGCTTATGACCTTCGAGTCGTACCGCTTGAGTTTGGGCATCTGCCCCGAGGCGGTCAAGCGCGGATAGAGTTTGAGGACCCAGGCCTTATCGAGCGCCGACAATCCCGGAGCGGGCACCAAGGGCTTGGTTTGATACCCCGGCGGTTCGAGGATCATGCCCGCCTCAAAGGGGTAGTGCATGATCGAATCCTTGTCCCAGTCTGTTCCCTTGGTCGAGTGCGAAGGCAGTTTTTGCAGTATGTTACGGAAGGTTGTTTCCTGGTCCCACTCGTTCGGCGGCAAGGCTAGCGCATCATAGACAGCTTGCTCATTCCACTTGATACCAGCGTTTGGACTTTGATGTTCGTGGCTGAATCCAAGCGTATGTCCAATCTCGTGCAGGACGGTATCAAACCCGTCATCGAAACCTATGTCGACGTCAAGGTTCATGGTCCTTTGATCCGGCCCGATTTCAAGAACGTCGCGCCCGAGAAATGACCAATGACCATCGCCTTTCATGAAGCCAATGCGAACTTCTGCTTCACTTCGATCGTCAATCTCCTCGAAGTCCAACCCGATGCCTAAAGCCTTCCAATGCGCAAATCCATCGCGCACAAGTTGTTTTTCTTTCGCGGTGCCTTTCCATGACACAAACTTTGTCGTGCCATCACTGAACCTTATATCCTGACCATCAGTAGACTTATTGAAGAAGTAATACCGGATCTGGGTTCCATTGTTCCAAATCTTACCAAACTCGTTTATCGCACGCACCCGCGCTGGATTGGCATTGGGGGAAATCGACCGCGGAATTTCGGCTGGAGCGATACAATAACTCACCCTGTTCGCCTTATCCGTTTTCTTTTTTCCATTTACTCTTGAAGAGGACTTTTGGTTTGCCATGAAAATACCCCTTTTTCTTTCGCAGAACTGTGCTCAGTTGATCGCTTTGATTCTCTCGATGAGTGCGTTGATTGTCTCGAATGTCTCGTTCAGACTGCCGATATCGGCCGCCGCTTCTTTCATCCGATCCGCTTCCATCTTGAGAGCAGCAGCTTCGGACTTCATTGTACCAAGCAGATCACTCAACTCGGGCGAGTTCAGCTCGGCCAATGCGGCTGCCAGGTAGAGGCTTTGAAGTAGGCCGGACACCTCGCGGTGAAGCGCTCTCAACGCGGTCGAGCGTTCTGGCGCATAGTCCGTATGGTCCGGATCGGTTACATTTTCGCGCAGACGTCCCAATTCCGCCGAAACAGCCTCGGCTGCTTTTATGGCGGCGGACAAATCACTCCTTGAAAGTCCGTCTTGGGCGGCGGATGGACGAGACCGCATCCTCCGCACAACGGTCATCGGGTTTCGCTCCGCGACCTTTTCGACCTCGTTCAAAGACATTAGTGCCATGCCATCTTCAGGTTTGGCCGTTTCGTGCAGCGAGCGTTTGTAGAGCGTGAAATACCACAGAAATCCGAACAGAACGCCAAGCCCATAACCGCCAAAGACGTAGGCGCGTTGGGCTTCCGGAATTCCAGTGCCTTCCAGAAAAGCGGTGACGACCGACCCTGCAATGACACCCGCTATTGCGGTCAACTCAGCAATGGATAGCTCACCACTACGCCCCCGAATGGCAAAATAAAGTGTCCAGCCAAGAACGAACCCAATTCCAGCTGCGCCCAAAGTGCCTATGATCGTTGCGGTTTCCATATGTCAAACCCTCTAATTGTATGTTCATTCGGCTGCATTCGCAGCGTTGAATTGCTCTGCAAGCTCGGCAAAAGCCGAAAGCTCACTTGCAATGGTGGTAAGGTTGGGCTTTGGCTGCTCAAGGGCTTTCGCCAGAGTGTTATGCGCCTGCACCATTGCATCCACAGTCTTTTTCGGATCTTGGGATTGAAGTTTGGCAATTTCTGCAGCACCGCTTTGTAATTCGCGAATAAGCATTGCGCGTTCTTCGGTGGTCGTTGCCTTTTCAACCGCGTCCTCGACAAGAGACATCCGCTTGAAAACAGCTTTTATGCGTTCGTTCCTCAAAAAATTCAGCGCTGCGGTAAGGCGAGGCGAAGCTGCCGGAAGCTTTGCATCGACAGTTGCGACGCTGTCCTGCATTTGCTTGAGACGGGCGCGATCAAAAGAAAGTGCCTGTAGCGAAAAGCCCGCCTGAATGACGGGCGAGACGATTGCGCCAGATCCTCCACTCGCCAATCCGATGAAGGATGCCATTTTTGTTGCAAGCTGAGCCGAAGCTGCATCGAAATCTGTACGGTCCTTGGCATTTGCGACAGAAGCCAGTGCCGCGGCATACCCGGACAGGCCATCTAGTTGCCTGAGGCTGGAAAGTGTTGCCTGTGAAAGCGGTGTTGCTCGGACTTCTTTGGCAGCCACACGTAGCGTACATCTTTCGGTCGGTTTGGGATTTACATTTGCGCAGGCTGTCGGAGACAGCTCAACCCTTGCATTTGGTTGGGAATAAGCCTGCCAGAACGCCTCGTTGCCGGGTTGCGCAATCAAATCGACCCGAATTTCCTCAATTCCCGATGCGATTGCATTGGTCGAGTTTGAAAACGACGTGAGCTCTTTTTCGTAGGCATAGGGCGAACATCCTGCCATTGCGATGGTAAGGCAAAACGTGACTTTGACCGCTGTATTTCCAAATTTCATCGTTTTAGATCCCCCTCTTGCTCCCGCGACCTTCGCCGTCGCGGGATCGAAATTACTTCAGATATATTGTGAGAGTGGTTGTTCATCTCGCCAGACAAATTCGAAATGGCCGCGGCTTTTGACGCTTTTTTCACAATAAGGAATATGTGATTATTCTTGGGGGTTGCCGATAAAGCCTTAAAGTCCCAAACTGTCCGGGGCCTGCATCAAGACACCCATCAACCGAACTCTTTTTTTGCCCTAAGCCGAGAAAAGCTCTAGGCCAAAGCCTGATAGGAAATGTCAGTCATTTGATCGAACGAAGATTCAAGCTCGTACTTCCTCAAATCCGAAATCACATTTCTCGCTTCATTTTCGCGATTGGTATTCATTACCAGCGCCGCGAGGTACTTTTTTGAATACAATCTGTTCGACACAATTCCCTCAATGGCTTTCGCAATTCGAATTGCTCTTTCATATCGACCTGTGACCAACGCGGTTTGACAAACCAGCACGTTCAGTTGATAGAATTGCGGTCCATAACCCGAAATCGTCTTTGAAAAAGACGTGTAGCGATGTGCGTTGCAGGCCGCTTACGCCAAGGTTACGAACAAATCCATAGGTGCAAAATTCTCAGGTAAAACACACATCCGAGCTCGTGAAAGATGCAGGGTAGGACATCAAACTGCTGGTATCCAGTCAAACCTATCGATCAAGCAAGAGCGCCGATCTTATTAAGATCAAAGAGGTTGTTTTGATGAAGTAAGGCTGCCGGATATTCGCGATCCTTTACAAGGCTTTCAATTGAGAAATCTGATTCAATGGCCTTCAGATGCTCAACCATCCTAATGGCGTCCGCTTCGCGACCGGCCTGCGAATGCAGGGCAATAAGGTACCGAAGAGGAGGGCGAAAGTCAGGATTCTGAACACGACAGGACTCTGCAAAGTACTCAGCCTCGGTAAATTTGCCAGCAGTCAATGCCGCCGCAAATACCTGACTGTCCCACCAAAAACGATGGGGTGAAGTCGATGCAAGTTGATTGGCTTTAAGTGTGAATTGTAGAGATTCCTTGCTGTTTCCTGCATGCATATTGGCTGAACTAAGCGCAAACCAAGCCATTGGATTTTGTGGATTTAATTGAGTACTTCGCTTGGCCAAGAACATACTACGTTCATAGGAACGCAAAGTAAGGCAATATGTATTTGCGACTGTCGCAAGTACCATCGAATTGTTTGGTTCTATTTCAAGCGCATTTGCACAAAGTGCTTTGGCTTCTTCCCTGAGTTCTTTTTCGTCGAAACCGTGGCGCTCGATTTTCATGATCGTTTTGGTTTGTGCGCGCCATGCAAGGTAAAGTCCGCGCCTCTTTAACTGGAATGCCCGTTCGAACATCTCATCGGCTGATTTAACCGAGTCTGCCTTAATTGCAAACATACTGCGAATGGCACGCCTACATATAGCGTCCGGGCAGTCCCTCTCAGTGTCTTCCCCCAAAAACAGTTCGTCGGCCATTGCCTCAACCAGCCGATTGGAGAGCAGAGCAATATCCGGATGATCTGCCGGCGGTGCGCCTTGCATCTCTACGGTCGTGCTGCCCGCCCAGAGGTGGAGCCCTCGCGCAGGACGCGACAGAGCCATCCGAACTCCAGTCGTTGAGGATGAAAACTGGCATGTCTCGATAACGACTTGCCACAAATTCTCATGAACGACGGGCTCTTTATCCGTAATAACTTCGACCGAGAAAGCTTCACGTAAATGGCGCGCAACGTTGTCCGTCATCAAACTACTTAGCCATTCGAGTCGATCAAAACCACTTTCGCCAGAAACCTTGTGCGTTATAGCCACTGCTTTTGCTACCGACATCGGATTAGAAGTTGGCGCTTCGGTGCGAGCAGTGGCAGGAATCAGGCCATTTCGGCTATTTCGTGACACACGAAGCCATTCTTCGAAGCCTTTGTCGCGAACAGTTATCCCCTCAAGAAACTCGTCTTGGTCGTTTGAAACGATTTCAAACAAACTAAGATTCAATACGATGTTTTTTCGATACGTTTCAAATAGTTCAGGAATCTCGGAAAACGATTGACGAACCTGAACCAAACATTGACGCAGACTCCCCGAAGCTTGCTCAGGGGCACGATCGCTCCAAAGGCGTGCTTGAAGCCAACCTCTGCTACGCGATCCGTTCGGGGAAGTTGCAAGCAAAGCAAGCAAGGCCTGCGCCTTGGAAGAATTAGGCGTTACATCCTTGCCGCATTCAAGCTCCACTCGAAATGTCCCGGTCAAAAATATCCGGGCACTGTATTCTCCTTCACCAATCATCACTCAAATCCCAAACGAGCAACTATAGGATAAGCTATAGTATTTTGCGTTTTTGGACAACTTATCGAATGGGAACGTCAAAGAAGCGTCAAAACCGAGTTGTGGTGGGCTCTTATAGTTGAGCGAACTCGGCTTTTGAGAATACTGACTACGGGAATTAATCGAATGGAGAATGGGCATGCCTAGGTATGGAAGTGTTGGAGGCTCGGTCGGCGGTAGTGTTGGCGGTTCAGTTGGTGGGAGCGTTGGTGGCTCGGTCGGCGGGTCTGTCGGCGGTTCGGTAGGCGGTGCCTTTGCGGTCGGCCATCCGGATAGCGCAGCATCGCCTTTGGTCAGTTCGGCGCTGCTCACTGCGCGTGACGGTGTGACCGGCTACTGGAACGGAACAGTTACAGCACCTGGAGTCAAAGACGACCTAGACAATGTAAAGCTGCCTGGTGATGAACTCTATCTTGATGATCTTCGGCCTTCGTACGGCGCATTTGTCGTGGAAACACTGATCGCATCGTTGTTTGGCTTTGAAAATCTCGACGACGAAAAAGGTATGAGCCTTGGCGTAAGGATGACCTTTAATGGCAAGCATTTGACTGAACTCGTGCGACCGACGCAAGCTCATTTTGATAAGCAAATGACATGGCTTCGCGCCTATGCCGATCTGCGCGATGACCGCCTTGCTGAAATTCATGTGCAGCTCAAAGACATGATGTCTTTTTTCGGGGCTCAGGCCTATCTCGATGACGGCCGCCGTAAGAATACACTAATGCTTATGAACATCGTTCGCAATTTATCCATTCGTCTTGAAACACCATTTAAGTACTATTGCCGCGCAGCAAGGCCCATTGATTATGCCGCGCAGGTGCAACCAACAATCCAGACCCCGAACCATTCCAGCTATCCGTCAGGTCATTCATTGGAGACATTTGCGGTGGCGGCGATCTTGTATCGGTTGCAAACGGGTAAAGGCCCCGAGTTTGGCATATCGGGTTCGCATGCATCTGCTGGAATTGAACAAGGTGTATCCGATCTTCCGTTCCGTTTGGCGCATCGTATTGCGACCAACCGCACTGTTGCTGGCGTACACTTCCCGGTGGATTCGTTGGCCGGTGCATATGTCGGTTGCGTCATTGCAGATGCAGTCTGGGCGTTGGCTTCGGGAGAGATATTGCGACCGCGCAACATGAATCTCGCAAACGACGAAGGCAGTATGGCTGCAGATTTCCTTTTGAAGGATTTCGATGTGCTGGATGGAGTTTTGGAAGAAAAGCACCACATCTTGGACACGCCAATCCTAGCTGAACTGGCGTTGATCTGGAATCGGGCCGCCGAAGAGTGGCCCGGATGCCCAAGCGTTACTGGCGCGAATGACAACCGGGCGGACGACACTGGAGAAGGCAATGAGTGACGAATGGCATTGGGCCGGCAGTATTGGGGGCAAAAACATTGGTCCTTATGCCCATTGGTGGAAACACAAGGAAAAGGAGCATCTGCCTCCAGAGTTAAGAAAGAGCCTGAAGGACCTTTTTCTAACATTCAGAGGTATCGACCCGGATTCTGTTGAAGGAACAAAGGTCAGCGACTCATTGTATCAGGCCGGAGAAGCAGTCCCGCTACCTTCGCTTGCGGCCAATCCTAACGAAGCGCATGTTGAGTGGAAGACGAGCGACATCGAGGACCGCTTGCCCGGGGGTATCCCTCCAGGCACAGTAATCACCGGAATTCTGGATACCGGTATCGCCCTGAGTCACATGAGCACCAACATCGAGGCCCGTGAAACGCGTATCGTATCGTCCTGGCAACAGGGAGCAGTCATGGAATTTCAGCGTTCGAAGCTGCTGGAAGATGGCGCGCTGGAGCCGACAGATCCCTGGTTGCCCTGCGGGCGAGAGGTTTTCTCGAGCGACATCAACGCAGCACTCACCAAGTTCGGTGATGAAAACGGCGTTGTTGATGAAGAGGCATTTAACCGTGATCTGAAGATCAGCTCGCCCGACCTCCTTATGGGAAACCACGACCTAGAAATGGCGGCTGCACATGGGACTCATACACTAAGTCTTGCTGCAGGTCTGGATCCCATGGATTCGACCAAGGAGGAACGCAAACGGCAGCGCATCATCGCGGTGAATCTGCCCGCGCAGTATTCGCACGGTACCGGCGGAAACTTTTTGCCTTACTTTGCCATTTATGGCGTGGACCGTATTCTGCACGTTGCTGACGCACTTTGGCTCAAAAACACGCCAAATCCCGACGGGCAAAAAGTGCGTGGTTACCCAATTGTTATTAATTTTTCCTACGGCATGATGGCGGGCCCAAAAGACGGGTATCACATTATCGAGATTGCTCTGAATAACCTCTTTCGCGAGCGAAAGGAAAAAGCCGAAGCCGATGGCCAAGTCGCGTCGCCTGTACGGATTGCAATGCCCGTCGGAAACGACAATCTTCACAGAGGTGCGGCTTCGATTGTTCTTGGTGCCAAAGGCGTAACTTTCGGAAAAGACAACAAACTGAAGGCACGCCAGGGCATCAGTCTTCCCTGGCGTATTCAGCCTGCGGACTCGACGGCAAATTTCATTGAGATTTGGAGCGAAGCCAAGCCAAGAGATGTTTTTGAGAACATGCTGAAAAAATCGCGTATTTTTGTTTCGCCACCGGGCAGCAAAAGACGTCTGCAAGTGAAAGACCTGACGAATAACAGTTTCTCGGATTTGAAGGATTTTGCTCGCGTGTATGTGCAGCACGTTGCCATTAATCCGGCCAGCGGTGCGACAACGCACGCAACCGAAGGCCGAATGGAAAACTCGAATGTCAGACATCGATTGGCACTGCTGGTCTGCACAGCTCCGACAACGCTAGATCTGCCCGATGCGCCTTTGGCACCCGCGGGGGAGTGGACGATTGAAGTTGAATACGAAGAAAGCGAACCGGTGGATTTCACATTCTTTCTTCAATCGGATCAGTCGGCCGTTGTCACAAGCAAAACCGGTCGCCGTTCATACTTCGACCACAAGTACTACCGTACCCATTTGACGGAACACCCGAACGGCCACAACGATGAATCCGGTGCCGTAGCGGATACGTATTCGTTCGATGAAACCGATTCTCCCACCGATAACGACAACTGGTACAAGTATGGGCCCGTTCAAAGGCGTGGAACGCACAATGCCATTTCGTCGCTTTCTGAACCTGAGATGATCGCGGTCGGAAGCTTTGATGACGCGAATGGCTATCCCACCGCATATTCGGCCACCACTGACGGAAATCCGCAACTTGACTATGACCAAGTAAACTCACGTGAGAAGAATGTTGGTCAGTACCCGGAGAATAATGGTCGAAAGATTTTGACTGTCTGTTACCCCGGCGAAAACGCCCCATCTTTGTTCGGCCTGCTAGGATCTGGTTCACGCGATGGCTCCGTTGTTGGATCACGCGGTACAAGTATGTCAACGGCCCTTGCAACTCGTGAAGCCGTGAAAGCGTTCCTTGAAAGCGACCCAGCAGATTGGCACGTCTTAGGTTCGCAGGACTGGTTTCGGGACCTGTCCCGAGAGAGCGAAGCCGAACAACATCTTGATAGCTGGGGACATGAGTTTACATGGCCCATTCCCGGTGAGGAGGGCGTCCTCAAAATGGGCTCGGGTCGCGTGTCTGATCCTCGTAAGAGAACGGTCCATCGACTGGGTGGTGATGCAGTTATCAAGGAAGAAGAAACGTGAACTTTTCCTGAAAAAAGAAACGTTGTTTTGCTATCTTCTTGATTGCGCCGAAACCGTATGGCTCCTTCGCGGAGACTGAGTCAGAGACAATATTAAAGACTTAGCATAGGACAAAGCAGTTTTTCGGTACCTGAACGAGGACGGAAGCGAAATCCCGCGACCCGAAGGTTGCCGTCTGGAACTTCGCCGTGCCGTGAACCAATGACCGGTTTTTCTGCCGCTGTGCCGCGTCATGAACCAAGCAGATGCGGCAAATTTCGTGCTGCGAGCGCGCGCAGCACGAAGATCAAATTCACCGATTGGGCTCACAACAGACGCCGGTGCCGTTGCAGAAGGGCTCCCTGCCCCGCCATTAACTGATCACACGGATCCGGCCCGTTGCGGACGTTGGCCGACGTGTGATCATGCTGCAATGCGACCCGTCAAAGCGGACCTCCGAAGTCTGCTTGAGGGTGTCAAAACAAGTTGCGAGCGGCCATTCTGAGAGCATGCTGCTAAATTCATCAAATCAACTTGAAGCTCTGCCCAACGAACCCCGGTCATTGGCTTTGCTCAGGCTGCTGTTACGCGCCCCAACCTATAGGTCAAACGAGTTCCTCCTGTCTGACTGGTTACACGCGACTGGACTGGCTTGTAGCTCGTCGCAATTGAAGCGCCAGCTTCGCGAACTTGAGGAGGCCGGGCTTCTCGAAACCAGTGATATGGAGGGTAACCTACAGGAACTGAACCACTGATCTACTGATTAAAAATGCCTAGGGCTAGACGTTAACCGCTTGTTGGCAAAGCGTTAGTCGCGGTGTGCGTTCGGCGTTACAAGGATGTTACGAGGTATCTAAGTGGCTCGACCTGCCTTCTAATGTTAGATGATGTCATGCTTCGAAAATTCCGCAATCACAGTGAAGACCGCATCCAACAACAAATCAGGGCTGTAATCGACCGCCATGAAGCTGAATTGCACGAAAAGGTTCGCATCGCTGATGTTTTGGACATATCCAAGCTTGATCAACGCGCCCTTGGCACATACGCGTTGCAGGCGCATTTCGATTTTGTCCTGATCGACAAAGACCTAGAACCTGTCTTCGTTATCGAGTTTGACGGGCCGGGGCACAACTCGACGAACGACAAGAACAAGGACTCGATTTGCCAGCAGGCGAACTTGTCTCTGTTCCGCATCTACGGCTTTCAAGAGGTTCGTGAGATCAACGCTATGACGCTGACACGGTACCTCGTTGAACTCGTATTTCATGCCCGCTTTTTTCAACAAATGAAAGAAGATGGCCAACTTGATCCGACCGAACCTTTCATGCTGAGCGGATTCCTCAAGGCGGATGCAAAACACATATTTGACAGTGAGTTTGATTTCGTTGGGAACACGAACGGCAAACTCACTAGGGCCCTTCAGCAGCACGGCATAGCGAAAGACGAACTTCCGCATCTGAGCATTTGTCGGCTGATCGTAAAGTCGCCCGACGATGATCTCCGGGCGTTCATTTCAATCAACTCGTCGAAGGGTCCAATTACAGGAGCGGCGAGCGTCCGCATCAGTTTACCTTCGCCTGGGTTTCTTGCTGATGTCGGCTCGATCCCGATGGAAATTGCGCAGTTCGCAGATGGGATGGCGAGCGATGATCTCCATGAGAACATTCGTCTGATCGGCACGGATGCGGGACACGCGGTCACGAGCACAGATGAACGGCTTGCTGAGATAACCGGTCTCGCGAGTCAGGGTTATTCGTTCACCTTTGGCTGTGGCGGGAGTCGTTCGGATGCAGATCTTCTCGACGCGTTTGCGAAAGGTCAGGATGGTAAGTTGTTCTGATAGTATCGCATGGCTAAAACTGTTTATTACCTCACACTCGATGCTCAAAATTGATTTGCTGAAATTTTTGCAGGTTGCGAATGCTACGAAATAACTTTGCTCTCTTTGTCCTCCGTCACCGGTTCAACATAAGAGACATATTTTCGTCTGTATCGGGAGGCGCAACACGCCAAGAGTTTGACCTCGTTCGTTGTTTTAGTTCGCGCCAAGTTATGGGTTGGCATTTTGGGGATGGGAAGCTCGCGGAACTTAATCGAGCGTTCGCCGTAGCCGAGTACATGGCGGAAAACGGTACCGATCAACCGGAAGGGTTGTCGATGTATACCTCCAGACTGAGCGATGAAGCTTGGGCATTTGCGTTGCGATACTCTCCGTACCACAAGGTTCACACAACCTTAGAGAATTTGGAACGAGTGCACTCGGCCATGCTTGAAGCTTGCCTCAGCCTGAATACGGCCATGGCTGGCATGGAGTCTGCTTATGAATTGCATGGCGCCGATAGAGTTACCTACGAAAGAGAGCGTTCCAAGGCAACATCGAGCTTACTTACTTTCTCGGCTCTATACGCTTCTTACGTCGATGTATGTTATCGAATTAGAGACTATGCGGGCCTAAAGAAGAGCAAAGCCTATACACGTGCCGTCAAACGTATAATCGGTAAGAATGCTGGGGAACATAGCTTTGCAAAGGGCTTACGAAATTTCATACTCCACTACCACCTAGTTGAGCCTGAAATCTCCATCTCTTGGAGTTCCGAACGCTCGGTTAAGTTGCTCTTGGAATCAAATTACCTTCTTTTCTCCGGGTTTACATGGAACGCCGACGCACAAAACTACATTCAATCCAGCGAGAAACTTGACGTAATAAAGGCTACCAACAGTGTCATCAGAGATGTTCGGCGATTGGTCAAATTTCACCGTAAATTGGCTGAAAATCGGCTTGGTGAATCTAAGTTTGCCTATGACACATATGTTCATGAACGCAACAGATTCCATCACCTCCAACAATCCGTGGTTGATATTGGTGCTGCATTCAAGCGCCCCACCACGGTCCTTTCTCGAATTCTGAGTGATTCCATAGTGCACCAGACGCTTGATAGCACCATGGCGGAGGACAGTGTTCGACACATCCTATCTGCAATGGCAAATAGGCACCAAAACCTCTCCGAGGATACAATGAAAAAAGTATCTCAGGAGATTGATGAGCTATTAAGAACGAGACCCAAGTTTCCAAATACCGGCGCATTCTTAGACGGTAGAAAAAAGACGTAGCTGAAAAGTCGAGAAACTTCAGAACGGTAGTGAAAGCAAAGGTTCATGATATTCGATCCAAAGGAATGGGAGAAACCGACGAATAAGGAAATGTTCGCATTCCTGGAGCCAAAGACACCGAAAAACGATAGACCGACTGGTAGCATACTGGTTTTTCGGAAGCATCTGTCACCGCTGGACGTATACAAATACTTGCATGCTCGATTTGGCCAGCCATATGGCTTCCAGACCTTTGCAAAAAAACCGGGTGACAACGACAACCTAATCCACTGGGACTACATCATCAAAGCTGGATCTCACATGATCCACATCCAAGGCGGAAATCGCGATGTCCACATAGGCATCACTGGAAAAGTTATGTCTTCAAAGGATTGGGTTAGATTCGTCAGACACCTAAAGAACGACTTTGGGCGCGTTGGCTCTGAGATGGCCAATGTAGGCGCCCGGTTTGAAAAGTGGGATATTGTGTCAAACCGCTTTGCGATGATCGCAGACGCCTGTGCCGGTTTCCACGATGTGTTGACAGATGAAGAAGACACGCCAGGTTTTACGCCTCACAGACGTTCGTCCAAAACCGGTATCGAGAGGTATCTTCGGCAAGTAAAAAAGATTGGGCAGCGAGCAGACCGAGTTTTTAGTGCGTCTCTATCGCTTGACCTTATGACACCGGTGTTAGCCGAGGCTTTTATAAACCTTTTGATTTTTGTGATGCGGAAAGACGAACTAAAGCAAAATCCGCGTCAGTATGACCATTATGTCAGACAACCAATCGATATCCGTGTCTTCGACCTCCATCTAAAGTGCAACTATTTCACCGCAGGTGTTGATTCAGAGAATAGTTTTTACAAAAATTTCAAGCGTGTAATGGACCGTAGGAACTATAACTTGCACGGAAACATCGATCCAAAAAAAGACGCTATTGAAGAAGTATATTTTGACAATTTTACGCCCCTTTATCGAAGTGGCGCAGACCCTATCCTCGAACTCTTCAAAAAAAAGGAACGCGTATTTGACATAGCTGGCGTGCTAGCACGCTATCAAGATGTGCACCTTTTCTTCCAGTATGTATTAGAGTTAATCGAAGAGAAGCCTCGTGCCGAATTGGAGCGGATAATGGACGGTTCAGAGTTCGGTTACGACTTGTCCCGCAATCGACCAGGACGGTTGTTCCCATCTTACGAAGCAATGATGGTTATGCCACTCAAGTACGACGACGAACTAAGAGTCGATTGGCACTAATTTGCAGAGCAGACCAATGACAGCAAGAACACTCGAGTGTGGCTGGCAAGGAGAAAGCAATTTGCTTTCTCCCTGTTATCTCAATTTTTCATCCTAACCAACGATTGGATTCGGCGCCGAAGGCCCAAGTTCATTGATAAACCGACTGGCGATTAGAATACCGTCTCCGTAGTCTTGGTCCGCAGGCTGAATACCCGCTCTAAGGGCGTCGCCATAAGGCATCCTTTGGGCATAAGTTAAAACAAGCGTGCCGGGCTTGCCATCCGCAGGTGATGCCTTCACTCGTGTGATGCCAACATAGAACAGGCGTCGTTGTTCTTCTATATAGTCGGACGTTTGCTGAGCGGTCATTCCCTCTTCCGGTCGCCGGGGCAAAAGGCCCTCAACGCAGCCGGATACAATAGTAACCGGAGCACTTAGCCCTTTGCTCTTGTGTAAGCTCATGATGCGAACGTACTCGACGTTGGTTGGAGTCTCGGGTTGCGTAACGGCAGTCAGCAATTCAGCGACAAGATCGGTTCTATTGATATCGGGGTTATCTTCGAGAACCATAAGCGACAGCGCCCGGATTTCCCGTGTTCCTAAATGACCATCGGGGAACAGGCGTTCGATCAGCGCATTGAGATCAGGAAGGGCATCTAGCGCGTCGAGCTCGGCGCAAAGGTCTCGAAATGCCCGAACGACGTTTTGGGTGTATGGCAATGCTAGGGTGCCATCGCGCAACTGCTCCATAACCGCCCAAGGAGCGTCACCTGTAGCCTCACAATGCTCTCGGATACGGCGATAACCAGCCGCGTTCCAAGTATTGCTATCGACACCTACCAGCCATCTCAACGCCACCCGATCATCGCGGTTTTCCAGAAGTTTCAGTAATGCAAATGCCCTTTGGGCATCCATACTATTCAATTCAGATTCCGTGTATTCAGATCGGACCGCAACACCAGTTTCGGCAATCGCTTCAAAAATTGGCGTGCCCACCGCTTTACTCTGGGCAAGTACCAAAATGTCGCCCGGTGGAACTCCGTCGGCGACGAATTGAGACACAAGTTGTGCTACGCCAGCAACTTCGGCATTCAAAGTTCCAAACTGAATGATTCTGACCTCGCCCGCACCGTTTTCTGCCATTGCATTTAGTGGACGTGGAACTGGGCGGTTTATGTTGCTTGAAATCAACGAACTTGCCATTGCCACAACCTGCGTCGGGCAACGACGGCAATCATCCAGACCAATGTCAACGGCGCCAGCGTTGTTGGCCATCCAATCGCGAATTCCATCCGGATGAGCATGCTTAAAACTGTAGATCGACTGGTCATCATCACCGACTACGCAGACGTCAGCAGCATCCGACATGAGGCGGACAACGCCTTGTTCGGCTTTGTTTAGGTCTTGGAATTCGTCAACGAGGATGTGGGAGTATTCGGCCCGTTCTGCTGCCGCAGGATTGGCAGAAAGAAAATTGTAGAACAGTGGAACAACCTCACCGATCAGCATTGACTGATGGAAGCGGAGCCAAGCAAGCAATTCGGCCTGAAACTCTGCGTCTTCTTCACCGACGGCATGCCCGGGTTCCTCGTGTTGAAGCCGCGCCCACGCTGCTTCATACGCGGCTTGGAGCTTTCGAACAGCACGTTTGCCACGCCCAGTCCGCATAAGGTCTGCAACCATTGGCTCCAATTCGAACTGATTCAGTGGACGCGCGTGCCGCCCAGTCGCCTCTAGGACAGAGTTACGTGAAAGACGGCGCAAACAAAGCCGGTGAAGTGTGGTTCCTTCCAACTCGTCGCAACCGGGAACTGCCATGCCCACCAATTCGCGGTGGAGGTCCTCGGCGGCTACTCGCGTGAAAGTAACCGGCAGGATCTGAGTCGGATCGACTCCCTCCTCAAGCAACCGACCCACACGTCGCTTCATGGCAAAGGACTTACCCGTGCCTGGACCAGCCACCACACGTACGCGATTGCTGGTTTCTGACGCTATTTGGTATGCAGGGGTGCCCGGGACAAGGCCATCATTCCATGCCATTACGAATCCTCAATAAATCTCAATTTGGCACAAATTGAATTACGGGCTTGTCGGTTGCAACCTTCAACCTTCGGCTGAGCGATCAAACGTCGCGGTGTGCAGTCGCAAAAACCCAATCGCTTAAGTTCTCTCAAACACTCATCAGTGCCAGGGTAGGTTACCGTCTCTCGTCGAACTCAAGGCACATCGACCCGGGCGATGGCAGCGAGCTCGACGAGAACACGGTTTAGAACGGTATATCTGGTTCGTCGAGCACTGGAATACGTGGATTGTCTTCGGGCGTGAGACCAACCTCTTCCAGCAGTTCACGCGGTACCAGACGCTCCTCATCCACGTGAAAAGCCATCGCTACAAGCACAACCTTGCGCTTCTTTTCTCGGACTTTCTCGGGATTGGTTGAAACGAAGGTATTGCCATAAAGCGACTCGTGTCCGCTTTCACTCATTTGTGTTATTTATTGTCGCGGTTGCAGCTAATGACCGGTTTCCGCCCTTCGTGCCCACTGACCAAGGTTCGCCGGGGCGGTTCAAGGCCGACTACCGGCCTCGAACTTTGGTTTATGTTCTACCGCCGTCTGATCCGCTCGTGACGGCGCTCGCGACGTTCGATGTTTATCTGATGATCATGGCCTAGCGCCCGATAGAACCCCAATCCCTTGGACCAGTTCAGAAAGTGGGCAAAGCTGTCGACCTGATCGTCATTGCGACCGCGTGGAAAGGGCTGCAATTCGCGTTTGAACGTCGCCAGCCAGGGCGCGTTTGCAGGCAGATACACCTTGCCCTCTTCGACCGGACCGCACGCGGACTGGAACCGGGTTTCCTTGTCCTTGTCAGGTCTGATGCGTTCATAGCGCCGACGGTCATCACGAAATAACTCGTCCAGAAGCGGTTTGCCAGAAGCGGCATCTTCGATCAGAACACGATCCGGATCCCAGCGACCGACAAGCTGCAGTGCTTTGGCTTTCAGGTCTGGGTAGTCCACCTGCCCACGCCAGACGTCGAGAAGGCACCACGCATTTTCTCGGAAGCCCCAGGTCGTACAGACCGAGAAGTCGGACCGGGGATCCGCAGACATCCCCGTATCCCAGCTTTGAACGACAAGCTGATACCAGCGGCGATCTTCGATAGTCTTGTAGGTACCAAACCTCTCCCAACGCGGGGGTGACCCGTCGGGAGCAATGGGGTTCTGCTGATACTGGCAATTGAACACAGCTGCGCCCATTTCACAACGCTTGGTATCAAGCATGTCCTGATCCAAACGGGACGGGCACAGGAGATCACCCGGTTTGCGGCGCATGACCCTTCCACGCCCAAGTGAAACCACCTCACGTTCTTCGGCGATGGCAGGCAGGTTTAGGTGCCGATAGGCACCGCGTTCGAGCAGATACCCCGGAGGATCCATCTCGTGCAGCCATTGTGCAACCATAACCACGCGCCCCTCGGCCGGGTTGTCAAAGCGCGACAGCAAGGTCCCCTCAATGAACTCCTGTGCTTTGACCAGCTCGGCTTCGGAGCCGGCATCACTCGCTTTCAGCAGATCGTCGATGATGATGTAATCAGCACCATGACCAGTCACAGAACTGCCGATGGAGACAGCCTTACGGCTGCCTCCCTTTGTGTTGCGGATTTCTTCTGAGGTGTTGCCCTTTTTAGCCAAGACCGTTTCAGGGAACATTTCCCGGTACCAGCGTGCAGACATGATCCGACGACAATCTTCGGAATGCTTGCGCGCCAGATTCAGCCCGTAGCTGGCAACAATGATCTTGGCGCTGGGGTTATGCCCGAGAAGATAAGCGACATAGGCAACGGCCACGGTGACCGACTTCAGGCACCGGGGCGGAATGTTGATGATCAATCGCTTGTTCTCGCCGACGCGAACGTTGTCCAACTCATGGCACATGGCCCGCACATGCCAGGCCGGATCAAAGCTGCGGTCAGTTCCCTGGTGCAGCGTGTCAAACACGCGCCACACGAAGGGAAAGAAATTATCCCGGCAAACCTCGCGAGCGACCTGCCGGACCATTTTGGGATCAGGAGCTGACATCATCCACCTCCCCATCTCCAGGACCGCCGTCACCATCCGGGTGACTGGAAAAGAAATCCCGGAGGATGTCGTAGTCGACAGCGTCCGGCTCAACCGCACGGGCGCTTTCTTGCGCGTCCAATTCACTTGTGTTGAATAGATTTGTGTCCAGCTTCAGCAGCGCCATCAACAGTTTCGTGTCGCCCTTCAACGCGCCAGCCGTGAGCCGCTTAGCAATTGCCTCCGCCTTGGAAATCCGGATTTTGTGGTTGCCTTCGCGAACCGTAATCTTGGTTTCCAATTCCCGTTTCAGGCTGGCATTCACCCCTTTGGCACCTTTCGGCCGCCCTTTCGGATTGCCAGAGCGGCCTTTCTTGAATTGGGTCGCTTTGGGCGGCTTGCCGTAGCCCACCTCATACTCTTTCGTGTCGTCAGACATGAGGCGCCTCCCGCTCTGAAGTCGTATGATTGGCTGTAGAATGCGCGTCGAACGTCTGGCCTGTGACCGAATGCACGGCGCTATTACCGCTCATCTCCTGCCAACGGCGGATGGCGACATCCACATAAGCCGGATCGAGTTCAATCAAGCGCGCCCGGCGTCCGGTTTTCTCTGCCGCCAGCAGGGTCGCGCCGGACCCGCCAAAGGCGTCCAGCACGACGTCGCTGCGATGGCTCACATCCATGATGGCGTCTACCACCAGACCCGTCGGCTTTACCGTCGGGTGATCTGAAAGATCGGCCTCGGGCCCTGCCCCAAAGCTGTTCACGCCCGCATAATCCCAGACATTGGTCCGGTTGCGCCCGTGTTTGCCCAGTTCGACATTGTTGATATGCCCAGCACCGGGTTTCTTGAAGATGCAGACCAGTTCATGTTTGGAGCGATAGAGGCTGCCCATCCCGCCATTGGTCTTGTTCCAGACACACAGATTGATGAGATCGAAACAGCCCGCCTTTCCTGCGGCGATCAGCTCTTCAATGTGACGCCAATCCATACAGATCATCGCGATGCCTTCGCCCGGGGAGACAGTCAAACAACCGTTTGATCACATTTGAGAGAAAGCCACGGAATTCGCCGTCCGACATTTCTCCGGATGCCATGGCAAACTCGCGATGATCGCCACTGGCACCACAGCGCACATGCCCATCGACCGGAACATTATAAGGAGGGTCGTGAAGACCAACCGCGGAAGCTCGCCTTCCAGCAACGTCTCGTAGCTCTGGGTTTGCAAAGCATCCCCGCAGAAGATGCGGTGATCTCCAAGAATCCAGAGTTCGCCTGGCTGCGTGATGACAGGTGCAGCAGGGTCCGGAGTCTCAACAGTTTCCGCTTCCGTCTCCGTGGCCTCATCCTCGCCGTCGATGATGATGTCAATCTCCGGTGTCTCAAAACCGGTGATGTCCAGATCAAAGTCCAGCTCGCCATCAAGGCTGAGATCCATCAGCTCGGCGAACTCAATTTGGGGCGCCGCCTCATTCCAGTCCGACAATTCAGCCAGCTTTTTATCCGCAATGCGCAGAGCGCGCACTTCCGCGTCTGATAAGTGATCCGCGACAACAGTCGGCACGGACATCAACCCCAGGGCCTTGGCGGCTTCATAGCGGCCATGACCCGCAATGATCGTGCCCGAACCATCCAACAGGATCGGGGTGACAAAGCCAAACTTGGCCACCGACGCTTTGAGCTTGTCTATATTCTTGGCCGCGTGCACGCGGTTGTTGTTGGCGTAGGGCTTGATCTGGCTGATCTGAGATTGGACGACTTTTTCCGCCAACCAGATCGGCGTGTTGGACGCCTTGGCGTCGCTGTGTGTTTTTTTGGCAGACATAGCCGCCTCCTTTCGTTTGACGCTCTTTAGCGTCGACAAGAAAGGATCGTGTTGGGAATTCGGAGAGAGCATGACTAGCAACTCTCCGGACCAATCGATCCGGTTCGTTGCCCCTTCGAATGCTCTCGGTCTTATCCGCTTCAAAAAATGCGGCGCCGAATGCTGCCTGGGAGATGTATTCACCTCCCCGTGGGACCTTGTCCCTTGCAGGGCTGGCTCGAATCTATGCACGGGCTTTTGCAATTGCAACCCCCAAAGAAAAGTAACCGATTAAGATTGTTGACGAATAATCGGGGGTACGGCAGCAACGCCCTGCAATACACACTCCTCTTGGGATTGCTCCAGAAAGAGCTGGACTGTTGCTGTGAACCACGCATCACTGATCCCACGCCCGAGCCATTCGGGCGCTCCTCGGTACCGGGGTTCGGCATCTCGCTGACCCAAGATCAGAGGAGACAGTTCATGTCCAAGCCAAAGCAAACCAAAATTGACAAGGTGCAAGCCTTGTTGCGTCGCCCGAGTGGCGCCAGCATTGAGGCGCTCTGCAAAGCAACGGGGTGGCAACCTCATTCGGTCCGAGCAGCTATCAGCGGTCTGCGGAAAAAAGGCGTCACAATCGAACGGAGCGAATCCGACAAGCCACATGGATCTTCCACGTATCACCTCACAGCAAATAAGGACGGCGAGTCATGACGAAGACAAGCGACGTCGCCGATCTTGCCGCCATTGGTCGATCAGATCTGGTCACGCTTTGGCAGCAACTGTTTGATCAACCCGCACCCGCCATGCTCAGCCAACCCTTCCTGCGCCGTTTCATTGCCTTTGAGATGCAGTCCCGCCGTCATGGCGGGCTGCCCCGGCAGGTCAAAGCCACACTGGGAAAGGGCTCAGAGACTAAGCCGCGGCCTTCCTGCCCTGTCCTTAAACCCGGCGGGCGCCTTTTGCGCGAGTGGAATGGCGTGACCCATGTTGTCGACGTTACAGAGGACGGCTTTGTCTGGGACCAGCGATCCTATCGCTCGCTCTCGGCCATCGCCCGAGAGATTACCGGCGCGCATTGGTCAGGGCCGCGTTTCTTTGGGCTCACCGGCAAGGCGGCCAAATGAGCCCGCGCCGTAAAATCCGATGCGCCATCTACACGCGCAAGTCCTCAGAAGATGGGTTGGATCAGGACTTCAACTCTCTGGATGCGCAATATGAGGCCTGCGCGGCCTATGTCGCGAGCCAGCGACACGAAGGCTGGACTCTACTGCCCGGGCGATACGATGATGGCGGCCTGTCTGGTGGAACGCTGGAACGCCCCGCCCTGCAGCGCCTTCTTGAAGAGATCGATGCCGGGCGCATCGACATGGTTGTGGTCTACAAGATCGACCGGCTGACCCGATCGCTTGCCGACTTCTCGAAGCTGGTCGAACGGTTGGAAGAGGCGAACTGTTCCTTTGTCTCGGTTACACAGGCCTTCAATACCTCCTCCTCCATGGGCCGATTGACCCTGAACGTGTTGTTGTCCTTTGCCCAGTTCGAACGGGAAGTCACGGCGGAACGTATTCGCGACAAGATTGCTGCGTCGAATAAAAAGGGCCTCTGGATGGGTGGCAATCTGCCTCTGGGTTATGATCGACACCCTGATCCAAAGGCAAGAACTCTGGTGGTGAATGAGGAGGAGGCCAGAACGGTCCGGCATCTCTTTGATCTCTATGACGAGCTGGGTTGTCTGCGCAAAGTAGAAGAACGGGCAACGGCAGAAGGGCTGCGGTCAAAACGGGTTGTTCGGGCGGATGGCAGTATGAAGGGGGATTGTCCGCTGTTACGCGGCCAGATCTATTACCTGCTGCGTAACCCGGCTTATCTCGGAAAAATTCGCCACAAGGATAAGGTCTGGGACGGACAACATCCGGCGATCATCGACCAGGGTATCTGGGCTCGGGTGCAGGAAAAAATGCACCAAGCGTCGCAGCGATCTCGTGCAGACGCTTCACCTGATGCGCGCCAACATACCAATGACCCCGGCGCCTGGCTCACCGGTCTGCTGCAGGACGAAACCGGGGATCGGTTGACGCCAACCCACACCACCCGCAAAGGCCGACGGTTGCGCTATTACGTCTCCAATCGACTGATCTCGGGTGGCACGGATATCTCCGGCTGGCGACTGCCCGGCCCTGCGCTGGAAAACGCGGTCATTGATGTCATCGTCAAACATCTGCAAGACGCCGCAATCACGCATCGAGTTCTGGCGCAGCCGGAGGCCGGGTCAGCGGAGGCAATTCAGGCTTCAGTTGCGGATTTAGTAATCCGGCTTCAACGCCAAGGCGGGCAAGTCAGCGCTGATATTCTGGCCAGCGGCAGAATTGCACGAGGACAGATCGACCTCGAATTGAACCCCAAAACCCTGGCAAGCGCACTTGTCGTCGCGGCCGATCATCTGCATCCGGATCTCACGCACATCACGGCATCCTTCGATCTGCGCCGCCGCGGCGTCGAGGCCAAGGTCATCGCCGGAGAAATGGCACCCCAACCCGACCCCCATCTCCGGTCCATGTTGATCCGCGCCCATGGCTGGGCGCGCGATCTAAGAGCCGGAGTTCAACTGATGGAGATTGCACGCCGCGAAAGCGCCCCCGGCGCCTTCATCCGTACCCGCGCCCAGCTCGCCTTTCTCTCCCCGAAGATTCAGGCTGCGATTCTCGACGGCACACAGCCGCCCGAACTCACACTCAAGCGTCTGGTCAGCGTGACCCACCCACTAGACTGGTCCGAACAGGAGCGCCTGTTCGGCTTCTGACATCTCCAAGTCCTGCGTCCCTGATACAAGGCTCGCCCTCCCTGATCCGTCGGCACAATTCCCTGTTTCTGCGAGAAAATTCCCTGCTCCACTTTTTAGGGAATTTGCAACATAAGCCATTGAAAAAAATAGAGTTGTGACATCTGAAAAGTCGAGTTCCAGACCTGTTTCGCGAAAATTCCCTGTAAATTGCCGGGTATCAGGGAAATCCAGCCCAAAGCGACCCCGCCAAAATGCGGCACTGAGACTGCGGCCGAAATTGCGCTCTGAGTGTACGATCTGCTCCGTCTCTGATTGAATGCGCACGCGCCAACGCGCGGGAATTGCGGCACAATTCCGGGCCAGAAAACATATCTGAAGTGAGACAGGTATGAGTGGCGGGGAGACAGGGATTCGAACCCTGGGGACGCTCTCACGCCCAACGGTTTTCAAGACCGCCGCATTCGACCACTCTGCCACCTCCCCGCGTATCGCCTCGTCTAAGGCGAGTTGGAACCAGAGGCAAGCCACAATGTCGGGAAAACTTGCCGAAGCCCATGCAGCGGCCTTTCCATGACACCACTGGCGCGTTATGATCTGCGCAGAGGATCGCGTTAGACTGGCACAAGAACCAGCAATAGCGGTTGAGGCGTGGCCACATAATGGCCCTGTCAGGCAAGGGATAAAACGATGAAACGAGCGACTGGCAAACGCCCCGGGCCCCAGAGGCTGGCGTTTTTAGCCGTAAGTTTGGCAGCTTTGGCAGGCTGTGAAGAAGGGTTCGACCTTAAGGGACCCGAGGAAAGAGACGCAGCCGCGGAAAAGGCGGAAAACAGTCAGAGTCAGACGATCGAGCTGTTCCCCGAAACGGCGACAGGCCAACAGCGCGATGTCGAGGCCCCCGAACTGTTTCAAGTGACCGAAGCGGGTCTCTGGGATGGACGGCCCTCATTGGGGGGCACATGGGTGGCTCATCCGGACGTTCAGCAACCACAGCGTGTGCTGATCAAGAATACTGCCAACGACAAATCCATAACGGGTGCATTGTTCCGGCGGGACCGAAATCTGCCTGGACCGGCACTTCAGGTTTCATCGTCGGCGGCAGCAGAATTGGGAATGCTGGCTGGCGCGCCGACCCGTATCGAAGTAGTCGCGCTGAAACGCGAAACAGTCGTGCCGGACCCTGCGCCCGCAGAACCTGAGGGTGAGGTGGAAACCGCATCGGCGGAAACCCCGGATACGAATTCGCCCGAAGCCCCTGCCAAACGCAAATGGTGGCAGAAAAAACCTGCAGCGGACACTGGGGCTGACGTCGCCGCAGCGGCTGTGGCCACCGGTGCAGCTGTGGGCGTGGCCGCCGCATCGTCGGCAGACGACCCAGCCGAGGTCGCGACGCCCGTCGCCGACCAACCGGATGTTGCGGCAGCGGATACGGCAGATGCAGTCGAGGAACCGCCAAAACGCAAATGGTGGCAGCGAAAACCCGCTGAAGAAACCAGCACAGCGGCTGTTGACGCTGCGGTCGCCGGTACGGCAGCAGGCGCAGTCGCCGCTACGGTCACGACCGAGGACCCCTCGGTCCCAGAGCCCCAGACAACGGGTTTGACCGACCCTGTCGTAACGGCTCCGACTGACGAACCGAAAAAGCGCAAATGGTGGCAAAGCAAGAAAACCGATGAGATCACCACGACGACGCTTGACCCCATAGCCGGCGCAGCGGCAGCAATCGACGCGGCCGAGCCAACTCCGGCCGCGCCTTTAACGGCAACGACGGTCGCGGCGACCGCCTCGACTGCGCCGCAATCCGCCCTGTCCAAACCTTATGTGCAGATCGGCACGTTTGGCGTTGAAGAAAACGCCAACAGCGCAGCCCAGAAAGTGCGCAGAAATGGGATGTCCGCCGAGGTGAGCGAGCTGAAGACAGAAGACAAAACCGTCTGGCGTGTTCTGGTAGGCCCGGTTGCCACCCGTTCGGATCGACGCGCCTTGTTGTCTGATGTAAAAGACCTTGGGTTCACCGACGCCTTTATCGCCAGGAATTAAAGACAGGAGGTCCATGATGCTGTCCGCACTGCGATCAACCACTTTCGCCCTTGGCATGGCCCTTATGGCCGTCCCTGCCCACGCATTTGATACGCAGGCCAGGGCTGCTTATGTCATAGACCAGAAAACCGGCACCGTTCTGCTGTCGAAAGACGCCGATCAACCCCTTCCGCCAGCATCGATGTCCAAGCTGATGACATTGTATGTGGCGTTTGAGGCGCTGCGCGAAGGTCGCCTGACCCTGAACGAAACCCTGCCGGTGTCGGAACATGCCATGAGCTATGGCGGCTCGACCATGTTCCTGAACACTCAGGACCGGGTTACTGTCGAGGATCTTTTGCGCGGCATCATTGTGCTTTCGGGCAATGACGCCTGCGTGGTCATTGCCGAAGCGCTCAGCCCGGATGGAACTGAAGCCGGGTTCGCCCGGTTCATGACGCAGCGGGCGCAACAGCTGGGGATGAACGCCTCGAATTTCGCCAATTCCAACGGATGGCCAGCCGCCGGGCACATGATGTCCGTGCACGATCTGGCAATTCTGGCCGACAGGTTGATCACCGACTTTCCTGAATATTACCCTCTGTTCGCAGAAGAAGAATTCGAGTTTGACGGGCGCGCTCCCTCAAATTCCCGCAACCGTAACCCGCTACTGCGATTGGGCATCGGTGCGGACGGACTGAAAACAGGCCACACACAAGAGGCCGGGTACGGCCTTGTCGGGTCCGCGAAACAAAGCGACCGCCGTGTGATCTTTGTCCTTTCAGGGCTCGACAGTACGTCCCGCCGGGCAGAGGAGGCTGAGGCCGTCGTTAACTGGTCGTTTCGAAATTTTGTCGAGAGGACAGTTGCCAAAGCGGAAACGCCAATAGCCGAAGCCAAGGTCTGGATGGGGGCACAAAAAACCGTCGGTCTGGTGCCCGAAGATGACCTGACCCTTTTGTTCCCGGTGTTGGGAGACAAGGATATCAAAGCCGAGGTTGTCTATGACGGGCCCATCAATGCGCCCATAACCAAGGGCCAGCAATTGGCCGAGCTGGTGATCAAACCCGAAGGCCTGCCGGAAATCCGTCGCCCTCTGGTGGCGTCGCAGGACGTTGCTGCGGGCGGCTTCGTGGTGCGTATGCTGACCGTTGGCGGCATTGTCCTGACCGACGTGATCGGAAACCCTCTGGACGCATTGTGACGGGCGACGGGTTGTTTCTGACTTTTGAAGGTATCGACGGATCGGGAAAGTCTTCCCAAGCGCGTCTGCTGGCTGAGCATCTGCGCGGATTGGGGCGAGACGTCGTTCTGACGCGCGAACCCGGCGGCTCGGCGGGGGCCGAGGAAATCCGCAGTCTGGTGCTTGAAGGCGATCCTGACCGCTGGTCCGCCGAGACCGAGATACTTCTGTTCACCGCCGCGCGGCGCGATCATCTGGAACGCACGATCGAGCCTGCTCTGGCTGCGGGCAAGATTGTGATCTGCGACCGGTTTGCAGACAGCACCCGCATGTATCAAGGTCTGTCACGCGGCGATCTGCGCGGGATCGTGGACCAGTTGCACGCCCTCATGATCGGGCGGGAACCCGATCTGACCGTACTGATCGACATGGATCCGGCGCTTGGCCTGTCCCGCGCCAAGGGGCGGCAGGGAACTGAAGAGCGGTTCGAAGACTTCGGCCTCGACCTGCAACAAAAGATGCGATCCGGATTTCTGGCGTTGGCGGATGAATTTCCGGACCGGTTTCGTGTCATCAATGGCAATCGTGACATGGACAGCGTTGCCCGCGATGTGACAGATATCGTCCTGCAATCCTTGTAACGGACGACCATGAGCGACGACACCCCGACCCCGGATCAGGCCCCCGGAGCCCCTCACCCGCGCGAAACGCTGCGTTTGTTCGGGCAGACCGAGGCCGAACAGGCGTTTCTGACCGCGTATAACTCGGACCGGCTGCACCATGGCTGGTTGCTGACCGGACCGCGAGGCATCGGTAAGGCCACGCTGGCCTGGCGGATCGCGCGGTTTCTGCTTGCGACGCCGCCGGCGCAGGATGATGGTCTGTTCAACGCTCCTCCGGCCCCTGAAACGCTGGACATTGATCCGGATCATCCGGTTGCGCATCGCATATTGGCCGGGGCAGAACCGGGATTGGCCACCGTCATCCGATCCTTGAATGACCAGGGACGGCTGCGCAACGACATCGTGGTGGACGATATCCGCAAGCTGGGCAAATTCTTCGGCCTGTCATCGGCGGATGGAGGGCGCAGGGTCGTCATCGTGGACGCGGCTGACGAAATGAATGTCAGCGCGGCCAACGCCCTTTTGAAGATGTTGGAAGAGCCCCCGGCGCGCACCACATTGTTGCTGATCTCGCACCAGCCATCCCGTCTGTTGCCAACGATCCGCTCACGCTGCCGGACCTTGCGTCTGTCACCGTTGGGACCCGAGGATATGCAATCGGCTCTGACACAGACCGGAGCCGAATTGCCTGCCGTTCCGGACCATCTGGCTGCGCTTGCCGCGGGCTCGGTGGGGGATGCCGTGCGGTTGATCACCCTGGGTGGGTTGGAGATTTACGCTGAATTCATCGCAGTTCTCGGCACATTGCCTCGCATGGACCGCCAACGCGCGCTGGCTCTCGCCGAAGCCGCCGCCCAGCGCGGCGCCGCTGAGCGGTTTGAACTGCTTCTCACGCTGATTGATGTGGCCCTGTCACGCCTCGCCTTGACCGGTGCGACGGGTGCCCCGCCCTCGCCCGAAGCCGCGCCACATGAGGCCGAAATCCTGTCTCGCTTGTCTCAGTCCCCCGAACAGGCCCGCAAATGGGCCGAAGCTGCGGCCCTGATCACAGCCCGCGCGCGTCATGGTCAGGCGGTGAACCTTGACCCTGCCGCTCTGGTCCTAGATACGGTGTTCAAGATACAGGAAACCGCCGGTCAGAGCAGATGAGCGACACCCCCCAAATCACTGACAGCCATTGTCATCTGGATTTTCCGGATTTCGAAGGCCAACTGGATCAGATCATCGCCAACGCAGCAGACGCTGGTGTAACCCGCATGGTCACGATCTGCACGCGCCTGCGCAATGAACCAAACGTTCGCGCCATTGCCGAGGCCCACGCGCCCGTCTTCTACGCCGCCGGAACCCATCCGATGAGCGCCGCTGACGAACCGATGGCCACGGTGGACGAACTGGTAGCCTTGTCCCGACACCCTAAATTCGTGGGCATTGGAGAGACCGGGCTGGACTATCATTACACCGCCAAAAGCGCGGAGGTGCAGAAATGCTCTCTTCGCATCCATATCGAAGCCGCCCAACGCACTGGCCTGCCCCTGATCATCCACGCTCGCGCCGCAGACGATGACATGGCCCGCATCCTGAGCGACGAATACCGCAACGCGCCCTATTCCTGCGTGATGCATTGCTTTTCCTCTTCGGCAGAACTGGCAAAGGCCGCATTGGAGCTGGGCTTTTACCTGTCCATGTCCGGCATCGCCGCCTTCCCCAAAAGTCAGGAGTTGCGCGATATCTTTGCCGCAGCCCCGGTCGACCGCATTCTGGTCGAAACCGACGCCCCGTATCTTGCCCCGCCGCCCTTTCGCGGCAAGCGCAACGAACCGGCTTATACGGCCCATACGGCACGCAAGGGGGCGGAAATATTTGGCATGGACTACGCCGAATTTGCGGCCCGAACTCAAACCAATTTCGACCGGTTGTTCTCGAAGGCCGCAACCTACAAGGCCGCTGCATGACCGAATTGCGCTGCACCATCCTCGGCTGCGGCTCGTCCGGAGGCGTTCCGCGCCTGGGTGGACATTGGGGCGATTGTGATCCCGACAATCCCCGCAACCGGCGCAGGCGGTGTTCGATGCTGGTCGAGCGGGATGGGCCGGATGGAACCACCTCGGTCCTGATCGATACAACCCCGGATATGCGCAGTCAGTTGCTGGACACCGGCACCGGACGGTTGGACGGCGTAGTTTATACCCATTCGCACGCGGACCATATGCACGGCATCGACGATCTGCGGATGATCGTCTTTAACATGCGCACGCGGGTCCAGATTTGGGCCGACGGACCCACGCAGAACGACTTGCTGGGCCGGTTCGGATACGCGTTTGTACAGCCCGAAGGCTCGCCCTACCCGCCGATACTGGAAATGAACGCGATCGACGGCCCCTTTGAGATCGATGGGCCGGGTGGCACGATTCCGTTTCGCCCGTTCCGGGTCAACCATGGCGCCATAGACGCGCTGGGGTTCAGAATGGGGGACTTGGCGTACCTGCCTGACGTGGCCGAGCTCTACGACGACAGCTGGCCCGCCCTGCAGGGGCTGGACTGTCTGATCATCGACGCCCTGCGCCGCTCTCCGCATCCCACCCATAGTCATCTGGAAAAGACGTTGGTCTGGATTGACCAGTTGAACCCAAAACGCGCCGTTCTCACCAACATGCATATCGATCTGGATTACGCCACGGTCGAGGCAGAAACGGCGGATTACGTCACACCTGCCTTCGACGGGATGGTGATCCGACAGACGATCAGGGGCTGACCTCTGGGTATCGCGCGCATAGCTGTTCAAGCCAAAAGGGCTGCGCCATGTTTCAAAGCCTGATTGACGTCATCCTGCCGGTTTTTCTGGTGATCGGGGCCGGATACACCGCGACGCGCGCCGGGTATTTCCGAGAAGAACACATTGATGGCGTGATGAAATTCACCCAAGGCTTTGCCATTCCTTGCCTTCTGTTTCTCGCCATTGCCAATCTGGACCTCAGCGCCAGTTTTGACCCCCGCTTGCTGGGCAGTTTCTACACCGCAGCCGGGCTGTGCTTTACCGTCGGGATGCTGGGTGCACATTTCATCTTTGGTCGCGAGTGGGAAGACAGCGTCGCCATCGGGTTTTGCTGCCTGTTTTCGAACTCCGTTCTGCTGGGTCTGCCCATCACCGAACGCGCCTACGGGCCCGAAAATCTGACCGGCAATTATGCCATCATCGCATTCCACTCGCCGTTTTGTTACGGCGTCGGCATCACGGTGATGGAGATTTTTCGCAATCGCGGCAATGGTGGCATGCGCATGGTGCGTTCAGTTTTGGCCGCCATGTTCAAAAATGCCCTGATACTTGGAATCGGTTTGGGGTTCCTGGTCAATTGGTCGGGCCTTGCCCTGCCCAGCGTGGTAGATGACGCACTTAACCTGATCACCCGCGCCGCATTACCCGGAGCCTTGTTTGCGCTGGGCGGCGTCTTGGTCAAATACCGGCCCGAGGGCGATCTGCGCGCCATCCTCTTTGTCTGCGCCATTTCGCTGTTTTTGCATCCAACCCTTGTCTGGCTGTTTGGGTCAACGCTGGCGCTATCTCCGGACCTGTTCCGGTCGGGCGTGCTGACAGCTGCAATGGCCCCCGGTTTCAATGCGTATATCTTCGCCAATATCTACGGGCGTGCCAAACGCGTTGCGGCCTCTTCCGTGTTGATCGGCACCGGCGCGTCCATTCTGACGGTCTGGATGTGGTTGACACTGTTGGGATAATCGAATCTTCGGTCGCAGATTGACTCGGCTTTGCGATGCTACACTTATCACAGAACAAACAACGGAGCCCGCAATGCCCCACGCTGTTATCGTCGCACATGGCCAACCATCCGATCCCGAACCCGCCGAGGCCGCGCTGGCCACGCTGGCCCGGAAAGTTGATGCCCTGTGCGAACAGGTAACGGTTACGTCAGCAACATTGGCCGCACCCCGGGCATTGGAAACCTGTCTGGATGCGCTGCCGGACGGCACCCTTGTCTATCCGCTGTTCATGGCCCGTGGGTGGTTTGTGACCAGCGCGCTGCCCAAACGGATCGGAGCGCGCCCTGTCAACGTACTTGACCCGATGGGCACCGACCCGACGTTGCCGTCTCTTGTGGCTGATGCCCTGACGCACCGCATGTCCGCGCTGGGATGGGCAGCCAAAACAACCGATCTGGTGATCGCCGCCCATGGGTCGGGCCGAAGCCAGAACCCGGCGAAAATTGCCCGGGACTTCGGCGGCGAACTGGGTCGGCTCATCCCATTCCAAAGCTTGCGTGTCGGGTTCGTGGAACAACCACCTTCGATCTCCGAGGCCGCGCGGGACGCAGGTCCCATGTCCATCTGTCTTCCATTCTTTGCCTGCGCCGGAGGTCATGTGCTGGAGGATATCCCGCAAGAGCTGGCTCTGGCATCTTTTGAGGGCCACGTCATGCCCGTTATCGGGGACCTCGTACAGGTTCAGCGGCAAATCGCAGCGACTTTGGACGGGTGCGCCTCGTGACGAATCTAACTGAGTTCTTAGTGATTTAGGCACAACGCTCGCGTGCGTTTGCCGCAATCCTTCACGTTATTCATGGGATTTTGTCGTCGCCCCATCTGTATAGAACCTGTGGCACGCACGACCGCTTCGCTTTGCGGCATAGAGCGCCAGATCAGCGGCGTGCACAATCGCCGCAGGCTCGGGCGCGGTGAATTGAGTAGACAGGGCCGTCCCGATACTGGATGAGATTTTGCAGTTATCCCCCTCAAACTGCATCGGTTCTTGCAGGCGCGCAATCAGACGGCTGGCAATTCTGGTCAGCTGATCCGTGTCTGTCAGACCTTTGAAGATCAGAATGAACTCGTCCCCTCCGACACGCGCGACGGTATCGTCACCACGAATCTCGTCCTGCATGATCCGGGCTGCCTGTTGCAGTACGAAATCCCCGGCCGCGTGGCCAAGTCTGTCATTCACCGATTTGAAAAAATCGAGGTCCAGATGCATCAAGGCAAAGGTCGATTTTGTCGAGATGAGGTGCCCCAGTATATGATCCATCGCCCGCCGGTTTTTCAAACCGGTCAACGTGTCCGTATAGGCCTGTTCTTCAGCAGCCAGCCTTGCGCCCTGCAACCTCAGGTTCAACGACCGGGATGCCTCCATCGCGGCGGATTTCGCCTCGACCAGATACAATAGTTCGATCGCCAGATCCGTGCCCGAGAAATCGGCGCTGGTCAGCGCATAATCCTGCACCGCGTCCAGAATCGAGATGCCAAAGGACAGGTTGATCACGGCCCCCTGACCATCGGGTAACGGGACAATCAGACCTTTCAATGTGGTTTGTGGCTGGCCACGGAGTTTCACCCGCAGATTGGCGCCGGATTGTGAGATCAAAGCTGATAGTGTCGTCACCGACCTGGGTCGAACAAGTTGGAACAGATCAAAAAAAAACTGCCCCTCCATCGGTTGTTCAGGGCGAAGTTTCTGCAAAGTAGGTCCGACCCGATAAACCCGCGCATCCTGATCGACAAGAAGGAACATCGGGCAAAGAGTCTGAAGCAGGGTAGCCAACTGGTCTGTTTCTTTCATGGCGACCGGGCCCCCAGGTCAAAGCGGCGGCCTTCGGCAAAGGCGCTTTCAACCAATGTGATCGAAATCACGTCCGTTTCATCGACCTGCTGCACGTCCGGCAGGATCACAAGCGCGCCATAATCATCAGCCATCGCCCGCAGTACCCCCGTCATCACGCAGGCATAACCCGGCAAACCTGGAGAACACAGTAATTCGTACTCGGTGGGGGAAACTTCACGCAGCTCCAGCGCGGGAAGGTCCAGATCGGACACCGCTAGTCGGACCCGATCTGCCAGATCATCAAGTGAATGAAGAAACTCTACATAGGTCTCCCCACTGAACCGGAGCAAGCGCCGCAATCCTTCTGTATTGGGGTGCGACACCAGATAGGTGCCCAGATCTTCCAGAAACTCTGCGCGGGGGCGGTTCAATTCGACGCATAACTCATCAAGGACCCGGGTTGAAATCTTTGGATCGTAGACCAGCATCGCTTCGAATTCGACCAATCCCAACCCGGCGGATTCGGTTGCCCGCACCCAGCAGGGCTGACCGTATGTTGCGCACACAAAGGATTGAATAGCCCTGTTGATGAGACCGTGCATAGGGGCGCCCCCGGGGGTTGCAATTCCTCATGAACAGACCCCAGAAAGCTTAATAAATTCCCAACCCTCGAAGTGAGATATTGAAAATGCGATGTGATCTCACGCTGAGGCCTATCCTCAGAAATCCGTCGGCGCACCGCCCTCGGCCTTGCGACGCGCGACAAAGTCGGCAAGCTCTTCGCGAATGCCGTCGTCAAGCGGTGGGGCCTCAAAACTGCCGATGATCTCTTTGAACATCTGATGCGCGCGCTCGGTTGTCCATATGCCGCCCGCCGCCTCCCATCCTTCAAAATTCTTCCAGTCGCTGAGAAAAGGTTGATAAAACGCGGTCGTATACCGGTCCTGCGTGTGTTGGATGCCAAAGAAATGCCCGTCATTGCCAACCGAACGTATCGCATCCAGAGCAATTTCATCCGGTCCTGTCGCAGTCAGCTCGGGTTGCATATAGCGCTGTATTTGCTGCAGAATTTCGCAATCCATTATGAATTTCTCGGGGCTGGCAATCAGCCCGCCTTCCAGCCAACCGGCCGCATGGTAAACCATATGCGTGCCCGACTGCACCGCGGCCCAAAGCGAGTTCGAAGTCTCCCATATCGCCTGCCCGTCCGGCACATTCGCGGCGCACACACCGGACGAGCGCATGGGAAGGCCGTAAAACCGCGCCATTTGGCCGGTCATCTGGGTTGACCGCATATATTCCGGCGTTCCAAACGCAGGCGCGCCCGATTTCATATCTACATTCGATGTGAACGTCCCGATTACGCAGGGAATGCCCGGACGAACGTACTGAAACAGAGCTATTGCGCACAGCGCTTCGGCCAAGGACTGTGCCACTGCACCTGCCATCGTTACAGGCGCCATCGCCCCGGCCAGTGTAAAGGGAGTGACAACGATCGCTTGCCCGCGCCGGGCCAGACGCAGACATCCATCGATCATCGGATGATCATGTTTCAAAGGCGAGGTCGAGTTTATGTTGGTATACATGCGCGGCGCGGCCTCGAACTCTTCATGAGTCAGACCACCTGCGATGCGCACCATCTCCATCACATCTTCGACGCGCTCTTTGCCCAGCGAATATGCATGCATCACCTTGTCTGTCAGGGTCAGCTTGTCATAGAGCACGTCCAGATGGCGCACGCTTGCATGGAGATCGACCGGTTCCACCGGATAGCCGCCCGCAAAATGAATACAGTTGAAATACTGCGTCAGCTTTAACAAATTCTGACACATCTGCCGTGTCCCGGGCACCTTCTTCCCGATTTCCATATCCCAATAGTTCGGCGGAGAGGAAACGTTGCCAAACAAAAGGTTGCGGCCGCCAATTTCGATCTGACGATCTGGATTTCGCGGCATTATCCTGAACGAGCTCGGCGCTTTTTCTACCATCTCCATCACGAAGTCACGCCCCATTCGAACGTTATCTCCGTCTATGGTGCACCCCGCCTCGCGCAAGATAGCAATGGCCTCTTCATTATAGAATTCAATCCCGATCTCTTCGAGTATGCGCATGGCTCCTAAATGGATCGCCTCGACGCCTTCGGGTCCAAGAGGTTCAGTTGGCGCATCGATATTGACCGGCGGGTTCCAGGGCATCTGATCGATCACAGCGCTTCCCCGACGCTCCGCCGCGCCTGCGCGCCCGCCGCTTCGGCGTCTGCGGTTCTTTGTGTCGGCCATGATACCCTCCGGTCCTGCTGTATCCATGCAAGCCCGGAAGGTCTGGCTCTGGCCGCTCTGTCTGCGACAGAAGATGTCGGTTTTGAATCTCAGAGCGGCGATTTCCCGCGTCAGATCATCAGGATTCCGAGAGCCAGGCAGGGATATGACCAATATCCGGCAGCACAACATCAGCAAGCGGAGCCAGCATGTCGGCAGGCGCGAGACCAGTCAGAACACCAATTGTGACCATCCCTGCCGCGCGACCGGCCTCAAGATCGTGACGACTGTCTCCGACCATTGCGATCCGCTCGGGGGCAAGGTCGACATGTTTGGCGAAAGCCAGCAGCTGCCCCGGTCCGGGTTTGAATCCATGGCCGCTGTCATAGCCGGCAATGAAATCAAACCGATCCCGCACACCGACCGAATCCAGATGCTGCAATGCCGGTTCTTCCGCATCATTCGTGGCCACCCCCAACCGCAACCCCCGGTCTTTCAAGCCGTCCAGAAAAGGGGCCAACGGTACAGACGGAATCTGCTGCGCCTCGGCTGAAGACCGGTTGAGCGTATCGATCACCTGCAAGCGTGATTGCCCTTCCATATGAGGCATGAGCGCGTCGGCGACCTCATCAACGGTGCCCGCGATGACGACGCTGTCGGGTGCATAAATCTCGCGTGCCAAATCAAAGCCGATGGCCGCGCTCATGGCTTGTGCGCGCGCTTCATCCCCGTTGGACAGGCGCAACATCGCGATGCGCCCGAAATCCCCCCAGGTCGCGGCGAAATCAAATAATGTACCGTCCTTGTCGAACAATAGGGCGTCGATCGCCATTTGGGATATCTCCAATGAGTTGGACTCAGGTCTAGTGCATTTCCGACGCCCCGGACAAGACGGCATGCGCTTGCGCCGGGCGTTCATAAGGCATTGCGCTGGCATCACAAAAGGCAATGACCCACGAATCGTCAAGCATAAGGAAGTCCAGAACAGAACCTAAAAAGTCCGTATCACCTGCCCGGTCTCGCAAATCCTGCTCCGAGGCACCCGTGGCTCCCAGAAACACGGGCAAAAGCTCTTCGTTTTCGACCAGCCAACCGAGGATTTTCAGGGCCACTGTTTCGGCTGTTTCAGGTGCCATCGGCATTATCTCGCCTCAAAACGCAGGTTGGAAAGGGTTTGTTAACCAGACTCATAAACACTTTGGCAACGCATGCAATCAAACGGTGAATGGCAATGTCCGTACAAGGCACAATACTTGTTCTCGATGGGGTTTCGACCAACCGCATCATGCTCAAGGTGCAATTGACGGCGGCTTGGTATCACGTCGTGCAGGGGGAAAAACTGGTCGGGCTAGCGACGATGCTGCGGCGGGTGCGGCCTGACCTGGTTCTCACCGCCCAGACGCTTCCGGACGGGACTGCATCTGACGTCAAGCGCCTGATGATGGACGACCCTTCGATGGCGGACGTGCCGGTGGTGGCTGTGGTGCCGCAAAACGATAAAGCTGCCCGCCTTCAGGCCTTGTCGAGCGGGTTGGACGATGTGTTGGGATACCCATACAACGATGCGCTTTTACTGGCCCGTGTGCGCAGTTTGCTGCGCGCCCGCGCGGACCGGCAGGACCTTAAGGCCCGGGACGACTCACAATCCATAGGTTTCGCGGAACCCGGCGCTGGTCTGATTGCCCCACCAAAACCTGCTTGCATCGCCTTGCTGACCCAATCTGCGCGAACAGCTTCGTTGTGGAGCAAAGCCCTGTCCGGAAACACCCGTCACAGTGTGACCTGTCACACGCTGGCCAATCTTCGCAAATTGCTGTCCGGTCCAGTTCCCGATGCAATCGTCGTTGAATTGAGTGGCGATTCGAATGGCCGAAATATCCTTGCGGATCTGCGGTCCCGGCAGGCAACCCGACACACGGTGATGATCGGTGTCCTGCCCGGCCAAAACGCGGCGCTGGCGGCCGAGTCTCTGGATCGCGGTGCTGATGCGATATGCATGGATGGCTTCAATACAGATGAGATTTCCCTGAGGTTGGAGACACAGATTGCCCGCAAGACCCGCGATGACCGGCTGCGGGCATCGATGCGGCAGGGTCTGACGGATTCGTTGACCGACCCGCTGACAGGTCTGTTCAACCGCCGATACGCGATGCGGGCATTGGACCAAATCACCAGACGGTCACAGCAATCCGGGCATGGTTTTGCGGTCATGCTGGCCGATCTGGATCACTTCAAGGCAATCAATGATCAATTCGGTCATGCTGGCGGCGATCTTGTGCTAACCGAAGCGGCCCGCCGCCTGAAGGCAGCGATGAAGGGGGCGGGATTTGTTGCCCGGATCGGCGGCGAGGAGTTCATGATCGGGCTTCCCGAAACCTCGACACGGGCCGCGCTTGGGCAAGCGGATGTCATCTGCGATTGCATCTGCCGCCATCCATTCCGCCTGCCCGATCACCCCGCGCTGATCCCGGTGACGATCAGCGTCGGGCTCAAAATGTGCGAACCAGCCGACCTGGTGCACCGGAACAGTGTCGACCCGGTCAGCCAGTTGATCCAATCCGCCGACAAGGCGCTGTATGCCGCGAAAAAGGCCGGGCGCAATCAAGTCCGGTTGCGCCAGAGCGCGGCCTGACGCAAGTCAGTCTTTTTTCCGCGATTTGCGCGGGCCGCGCTTGACCACCTCCTCCAGTCTTTTGGCATAGGCCACGCGTTCCGCATCGCTCATATCAGCGACGCGGTTCAGCCAACGCTCATGCAGGGCTGCTTGCAGGGTCGCAGTGGCTTCCGCCTGTCGGATCAACAACAGTTCGACCGTCTTGGGATCATATGGCTCGGCCTGCAACGCCTGGCTGAGCGCCGCAAAATCCTGTTTGCGGCGATCTGAACCCTTGGATCGTTTTCCGGACAGCTCACCACGCAATGATCTGCGGTCTTCCTTTGGCAGCGCCCAATAAAGCGCCGGGCCAAATCCCGGAGGCACCGCCGCATGCTCGCCTCCGCGAAAACGCAGAACTGTCCCGATCACCACACCAGCCACCAGCAAGTTCACCGCCAGCGAGATCACCAGAGTGATCGGCATCCATTTTACTTTGCGCGCTGGATTGTCGCTCATTCCGTGTCCTCCAGATAATCGAGGTTGAGTTCCGCCAGCAAAAACGAGCTGTCCTGGACACTCAGCAATTCCGCCGGATCAGGCAGGAAAGACGGAGCCGAAAATCCGATCCAGACCCCGGCCGCGCTGGCCACAATCAAGCTACCCAGCCCTTGCCAACCGCCAATTCCGGCAATCCAACGCCGCCGCCCCACCTTGGTTGCCCGAGCGCGTCTGCTCAACCGCAAGGCTTCGGCATCTGTCTCAATCCGAACGGCGAGGTCTTCGGGCAGCGTGTTTCGCGTTTTCCGGGCCTGTGCAAACAGGTCCTCCAACTTGCTTTCTTGGTCAGCCATTTTCATACCCCAGTTCTTCTCTGCGCCCGGACAGTAGCGCTGTCAGAGTTCGTTTCCCCCGAGCGGTCAGGCTTTCGACGGCTTCAACGGAAATCTCCATAATCCCAGCGATCTCGGGGTTGGGCAATTCCTCGATGTGCCGCAAAATAACAGCCTGCCGCTGTCGGTCCGGCAATTGGTCCAGCGCATCCTGCAGCGCATCTTTGCGTGCCGTGTCCTGCATCTGATCCAGCACGCTTGCAGCGCTGTCTTCGGGTTCGGGCACTGTATCCAGCGCATCGGGTCGTTTTTTGCGCCGCAGATCTACACACAGGTTCAGCGTAACGCGGTATAGCCATGTGGACAGTTGCGCCTGTCCTGACACCCAGTCCGGTGCCATCTTCCAGAGCCGCATCATGGCATCTTGCGTGACATCCTCGGCCTCGGCCCGGTTGCCCAGCATGCGCAGCGCGACCGAGAAACAACGTGGCCCCAACCGGTCCGTCAGCACCCGGGCCGCCCGGGGATCGCCCGCAGCGTAACGGCCCAGCAACGCCTCGTCGCTGGGCTCGAGTGTGGCAAGCATATCGCCACACACCGGTTTCGGGCCAGAGGTCAGGTCCTCCATCCTGCATCAATTATCGGAAGACTTCTGTTTTCCCTGCCGCTTGTGATGGCGCCCCATCCGGTCTTTCGCATCCGCATATTCCTGTTCCGAGATTGTTCCGTTTCCGTCGGCATCAATCCGTTCGAACATTTTTGCGCCCCGGCGCGGTTTGGGCAACTCATCATCGCTCAGAAAGCCATCCTGATTTGCGTCATGCTTTTCGAACATCTTGGTCACTCGATCAGATGCGGTTTTCTGGGCCGCAGCCTGCATCTCGTCAACGCTCAGCTGGCCGTCGCCATCCGCGTCGGCCGACGTAAAGCGCTGATTGCGATGCGCCTCAAGTTCAGCCTGCGTAATTTCACCATTTCCATCTGCATCCAATTCCTGAAACGTCGCCGGTTGCCGGTCGCGCGACCCTTTGGCCAAAACTGATGTTCCCGTCACTGCAACGGCTGTCAGGACGATGGCCGAAATGTAGGTTGCCGTTTTCATGCTTCGATATCCTTTGTTTCGCGGCTGCGCGCCGCCGTTGATATCTGTTAAAACGCGACGGCCCGATGGTTCCGTCGCGATGCCCGCATCTTTTTTCGATTTCTTTGATTTGAGGGCGAAACCTGTTAGCTTTTCACCAGACGCCGCAAAGCGACGCACCCCCTTTCCAGCCGGGTCTTTCAACGACTATATCTGCCGGAATTGAACGCGCGAGAATCACATGACCGACCAGACCATCGACACTCAGCTTGGCGAAGACCGACCGACCAAACCTGCCTTGATGCGGGGCTTTAAGGGCAAATGTCCAAAATGCGGTGAGGGTAAGCTGCTGCATAGCTACCTCAAAGTGAACGATGCCTGCTCGAATTGCGGGCAAGAGCTGTTTCATCATCGCGCCGATGACGGACCGGCCTATCTGACCATTCTGATCGTGGGTCACCTTCTGGCGCCCGCCTTGCATGTGTCATACGTGCATTGGAGGCCCAGCCCCTGGACCATGGCGATCGGCTTTTCCATCGCGTGTGTCGCGCTGTCGCTGTACCTGCTGCCGCGTCTGAAAGGCGCCATCGTCGGCTATCAATGGGCCAGGCGGATGCACGGGTTCGGCAAGTCTGAATGACGCAGGACAAGACCGCAATCCGGGATGCAGCAACCGTCATCGTATTGCGGGACCGGTTTGATGATCCTGCGATATTGATGGGTCAGCGCGGCTCTAAAGCCGCGTTCATGCCGAACAAGTTTGTGTTTCCCGGCGGGGCCGTTGATGCGGCAGACGCGCATGTACCGCTTGCAACACCGCTGCCAGACTTGTGCGTCGACCGCCTGTCGCAGCAATCCGAACCCGGTCTGCAGGACGCATTGGCCGCCGCTGCGATCCGCGAGCTTTGGGAAGAGACCGGTCTGATCCTCGGGCAAAGCGGACAATGGCCTGATCCTGTGCCTGACGATTGGCAAAGCTTTGCCGCGACGGGCCACGTGCCTGCCGCCCAGGCTTTGCAGTTCGTATTCCGGGCCGTCACGCCTCCTGGTCGTCCGCGCCGGTTTGATGCGCGGTTCTTTCTGGTCGATGCAGACGCCATACAGGGCGATCTGGACGATTTCACCCATGCCTCGGACGAGCTGTCTCACCTGCAATGGGTCAAGATCCGTCAGGCGCGCGAGTTTGATCTGCCCTTCATCACCGAGGTCGTTCTGGCCGAAATCGCCGCCCGCGCGACAGACACGCAACCACCCGAAACGGTGCCTTTCTTTCTGAACAATGAAGAGGCAAGCCTGTTTCTGCAGCTACGCGGCTATCCCATGCCGTCTGAGCCCTAGCGCATCCGGCTGACAACCACCGTCACTTCGGGCTTTTTGCCAATCTCGGACAGCGCGCTTTGCCGCGCGATCCGGCGCAGAGCTTCTTCGATCTTATCGTCATCGCGCAGGGTTTTGGCATCCGCACGCATCAGGAACTGGTTCAGGTCCTCTTCCAACACCTCGATCAGCGCGGCCCGGGACGAGCCCATCTCTGGCAGACCCATTGTATCACACCAGGGCTCGCCCAAGGGTTCGTCTTCTTCATCCAGAATGACAGTGATCGTCACATGACCGTTCAGCGCCATGCGGATGCGATCACGCACCACCCCATCCAGCGCTCCGATCTGAACAGACCCATCCAGATAGGTCCGGCCGGTTTCGACATAGTCCACAACTTTGGGCGCGTTGCCGGTCAGGTCCAGCATGGTGCCGTTCACGGCCAGAATTCCCGTGCGGCCGCCCTCTTCCGCCAGTTTGGCATGGGCGCGCAAGTGGCGATGTTCGCCATGCATCGGGATCACCATCTGCGGATCGATCAACGCGTGCACACGCTGCAGATCGGGTCGGTTGGCGTGTCCTGACACATGGTAAAGGCCAGAACTGTCGTCGACGACATCAACGCCCTTTTCACTCAGCTGGTTGATGATGCGGATCACGCCGCGTTCATTGCCCGGGATTGTCTTCGAGGAAAACAGGAACAGATCGCCCTCTTTCGCCTCTAGGCCCCGATACTTGCCACGGGCCAGCTGAGCGCTGGCGGCGCGGCGCTCGCCCTGACTGCCGGTGACGATCAGCATCAGGTTCTGACGGGGCACATCCACCGCCTCTTCGGCGCTGATGACCTTTGGGAAATCGGACAGGATACCCGTTTCCGTTGCGGCCTCGATCATGCGCCGCATGGCGCGACCCAGCAAAACGACTGAACGACCAGCCCTTTGCCCTGCTTCCGCCAACGTTTTAACCCGCGCCACGTTTGACGCAAAAGTCGTGGCGATCACCATGCCGCTGGCATCCTGAACCAGACGGGTAATCTCGGGGCCGACTTCGGATTCCGAGCGTCCGGGATGGGTCGAGAACACATTCGTACTGTCACAGATCAGTGCTTTGACGCCCGGCTTCGCGGCCTCAGCCCAAAGGTCAGGATCAAAAGGCTCGCCCACCACCGGGTTAGTGTCCAATTTGAAATCGCCCGTATGTACGACCCGACCGGATGGTGTGTCGATAATCAGCCCCGCGCTTTCGGGGATCGAATGCGACACCGGCAGAAACCCGACCGTGAAGGGCCCCGCCTTGATCTCTTCGGGCCAGGGCGAGGCCGTCCGAACGGCCTCGGTCGGGTGGCCGTGCTCTTCCATCTTGCGGCGCGCGATATTTGCCGTGAAAGTCCGCGCATAGATCGGCGCGCCCAGAGCTTCGTAACAATGCGCAACAGCGCCGACATGGTCTTCGTGGGCGTGGGTGACAAAGATCGCCTCAAGCTGGTCGGCGCGCTCTTTCAGCCACGTGATATCCGCAAAGATCAGATCGACCCCCGGAGAACTGTCCATATCCGGAAAGGCGACACCCAAATCGACCAGGATCAAACGTTCCTGCCCCGGTGCGCCGTAGCCGTAGACATAGGCATTCATGCCAATTTCGCCTGCTCCGCCCAGCGGCAGATAGATCAGTCGTTCACTGCTCATGTTGAGCCATTTTCCTTGTTATAGCGATGGATCACGGTCAGCCCGTGCATCGTCAGATCGTCTTCGATTACATCAAACCCGACATCGGCCTGATCGAATAAAGGTGCAAGTCCGCCGGTTCCGACGACTTTCATCGGCATTCCATATTCCGTTCGAATGCGGGCGATAAGCCCTTCGATCAAACCGGAATAGCCCCAATACACGCCGGACTGAATACATCCAACCGTATTCGTGCCAATCACTTTCTCGGGACGGGTGATATCGATATGCGGTAAGGCAGCGGCACCCTGATGCAATGCCTCAAGGCTCAGGTTCACACCGGGCGCGATGATGCCGCCCACATAAGCCCCGTCCGAGGCCACCACGTCGAAATTCGTGGCCGTGCCAAAATCAACCACCACAACATCGCCCCCGTGGCGGTCAAACGCCCCCACCGCATTTGCCAGCCGATCCGGGCCGGGAACGGTACCTTCGTCAATGCGAGGCGCGACGGGCAGCAGACATTCCGGCTTGCCCACGACCAGCGGGCGGCAACCAAAAAATCGGTCCGAGAAGATACGCAGATTGAACACGACACGCGGCACAGTCGACGCAATGACCACGTCTGTTATCTCAGCCTCGATCCCGTAGTGCTTTACCAGCGTGGAATACCAGGTGAAATACGCATCGGCTGTGCGCGAATGATGGGTGGACGTGCGCAAGGTACACAGGAATGTCTCGCCATCCCAGATCGAGAACACGGTGTTGGTGTTGCCGCAGTCGATTGCCAGAAGCATCCCGGCCTCCCTTAGAAATACACATCCGCCGCCGGTATGCTGACCCGGCCCTTGGCTGTGTTTAGGACAAGATTTCCACTCGCGTCCACGGTTTCAAACGTGCCGACCGTCTCAGTCGCGGCGGTGCGGGCCGTGATAACCTCACCCAGACGCGCAGCACGCGCAAGCCAGGCGGCACGGATCGGCTCAAAACCGTATGTGACAAACTGCGTCTCATAGCGGGCAAACGCATCTGCCAGCTCGGTCAGAAAATCCTCGGGAGTGACATCTGCACCGGTCTCGGACAGCAAAGATACGGGTCTTACTGCTCCGGGTTCGACCGCGTGGACGGGCGGTGCTTCGGAAAGGTTCACACCGACCCCGATGGCCAGATGCGAAAGATTGCCACCCTGCCCGGTACTTTCCAGCAGAATACCCGCCAGCTTTCCCCCATTCAGCAACACGTCGTTCGGCCATTTCAACGACAACCCGTCGGCCCGTCCGGTCACCGCAACGGTTGCGTCAAACAGGGCCAGGGCAGCCACGAAACTGCGCAGCGCGGCGTCTTCCGGCGTTCCGTTCGGGCGCATCAACAAGGTCGCCGCCAGATTCCCCTTGGGATTGGCCCAAGCCCTGCCCCGGCGTCCTCGGGCAGCAGTCTGGTGATGCGCCATGATCCAGACAGGGCCTTGTGCGGTCGGAGCGATACGCGCGGCTTCGTTCAGGGTGCTGTCGACCTGTTGCAAAACATGCAGGCCGTATCCTTTCGGCCAGTGCGTCATGGTAAAAAGGCCCGGTCCATCGACCGAGCCCCCATGTGTTTGAAGAGGCCTGCCTCAGTTGACAAGCGTCGCTGCCGCAGCTGCCGCCGCGCCTTCGATACCGAATTGATAAACCACTCCGATCAGCATCATAGCTGCCGAGCCCATCAACGCCACCCACAAAACCGGAGTGGAACGGATCTCGATCGGGTCTTCGTTTTCGGCGCCAAAATACATGTAGAACACGATCCGCAAGTAATAGAAGGCCCCAATGACCGATGCGATGGCCGACACAATCACCAGCCCGATCAGATCCGCGCTGACACCGGCCTGCCAGACCCCGAACTTGGCGAAGAAACCCAGCATCGGTGGAACACCGGCAAGGCTGAACATCAGGATCAAAACCGCCAGCGCCTTGCCCGGGTCTCGTTTCGAGAACTGCCGCAACGCGTCGATATCGGTGATGGGTTTGCCGTCGCGCTCCATCATCAGGATGAAGGCGAATGTGCCGATGTTCATGGTGACGTAAATCGCCAGATACATAAGCATCGCCTTGACGCCCATTTCGGTGCCCGCTGCCAGGCCGATCAGTGCATAGCCCATGTGGGCAATGGACGAAAACGCCATCAGTCGCTTGATATCGCGCTGCCCGATGGCTGCAACCGCACCCAGCAGCATCGACAGGACCGAAAGCAGAACGATCACCTGCTGCCAATCTTTGACGACTCCGCCAAAGGCATCGTGCATCAGACGGGCGAACAGCGCCATGGCCGCCACTTTCGGCGCGGTGGCAAAGAACGCGGTGATCGGGGTCGGCGAGCCTTCGTACACGTCCGGCGTCCACATATGGAACGGTACAGCAGAAACTTTGAACGCCAGTCCCGAAATCATGAAGACCAGGCCGAACAACAGACCGATCGAGACATCGCCATGGTGAACCGTCTGGATAATACCAGAGAACAGCGTGGTGCCGGTGAAACCATAGACCAACGACGCACCGTACAGCAGCAGGCCTGAACTGAGCGCGCCCAACACGAAATACTTCAGACCGGCCTCGGTGGATTTGGCGCTGTCACGGCGCAGCGCGGCCACCACGTAAAGCGACAGCGACTGCAGCTCGAGCCCCATATAAAGCGACATCAGATCGCCCGCACTGACCATCATCATCATGCCCACGGCGGCCAAAGCCACCAGCAGCGGGTATTCAAAACGCAGCAAGCCCCGGCGCGACATGTAATCCTGGCTCATCAGCAACACGGCGGCTGCCGATAGCAGGATCGCGACCTTGGCAAACCGAGAGAACCCGTCATCCACGAACATGCCGTTAAACGCCAGATTGGTGCCGTTGCCATTTGTGGCAATCCAGATCGCCAGCAAGGCCATCAGCCCCGAGGTTGCCCAAACCAGAGCTGGGGCAAGCCCGTCCTTTCTGGTGTAGACAGCCCCGATCAGCGCCGCCATCGCATATACGGCCAGAACGATCTCTGGCAGGATTGTTGTCAGATCAGCCTGGATCATGTCTCCAAAGCCTCCTTAATGCGAAGCGGCTGACTGGATCGCAGCCTCAGCCGCGGCCAGAGCCGTGTCATAGTTCGAAATCAGCGCAGCGGTCGATTGCCCGATCACATCGGTTACCAGCGATGGATAAACACCCAGCAGGATGGTCATCACGATCAGCGGCGCAAAGATCAGACGCTCGCGCGAACTCATGTCAGTGATGGCTTTCAGGCTTTCCTTGATCAGGTCGCCAAAGACCACACGGCGATAGAGCCACAGCGCATACCCGGCCGAGAAGATCACGCCGGTCGCGGCGACCGCCGTCACCCATGTGTTGACCTGGAACGCGCCCATCAGGGTCAGGAATTCTCCGATAAACCCGGACGTGCCCGGCAGGCCGACATTGGCCATGGTGAACAGCATGAAGACCAGCGCATAAGCGGGCATCCGGATTACCAGGCCGCCATAAGCCTCGATATCGCGGGTGTGCATCCGGTCATAGATCACGCCGACGCACAGGAAGAGCGCCGCCGAGATGAACCCGTGACTGATCATCTGGAAGATCGCGCCATCAATGCCCTGCTGGTTCGCCGCAAAGATGCCCATGGTCACAAAACCCATATGTGCAACCGAGGAATAAGCGATCAGCTTCTTCATATCCTCCTGCACCAGCGCCACCAGCGAGGTGTAGACAACGGCAATCGCCGACATCCACAGCACCAGATCGGTCATCACAGCCGATCCCACCGGGAACATCGGTAGGCTGAACCGCAGGAAGCCATAGCCGCCCATTTTCAGAAGGATTGCCGCCAGCACGACCGAGCCCGCCGTCGGGGCCTGAACGTGCGCATCCGGCAGCCAGGTATGGACAGGCCACATCGGCATCTTCACCGCGAAGGATGCAAAGAAGGCCAGGAACATCAGCGTCTGCATCCCACCAACGACATAAATGCCCAGAACGCTAAAGCTTTCCGACGAGAACTGATGGCTCATCAGCGCCTCGATATCCGTGGTACCCGCATCGGCATACATGGCAACCATCGCGACCAGCATCAAAACCGAGCCGAGGAAGGTATACAGGAAGAACTTGAAGCTGGCATAGATGCGGTTCGCGCCGCCCCAGATGCCGATGATCAGGAACATCGGGATCAGACCGGCCTCGAAGAACAGGTAGAACAGCACCAGATCCAGCGCCATGAACACGCCCAGCATCAGCGTTTCCAACAGAAGGAAGGCGATCATGTATTCCTTCACGCGATCCGTCACGTTCCAACTGGCCAGAATGGTCAGCGGCATGATGAAGGTGGTCAGCAGCACGAACAAAACGCTGATGCCGTCCACGCCCATCTTGTATTTCAGGCCTAGCAGCCACTCGCCCTCTTCCACCATCTGGAACCCGGTGTTGTTGGGGTCAAAGCCGGTATAGATGCCGATTGAGACAAAGAAGGTCACAGTCGTTGCGACCAGTGCGACCCATTTGGCGTTGCGCTGCGCGGCTGCATCCTCGCCATGCAGGAACAGGGCCAGAATGCCGGCTGCAATGGCGGGGATGAAGGTGACAATAGATAGGATATTGTCCATTAGTGTGCGCCTCCGCCGATCGACATCCAGGTGACAAGGGCGGCGATGCCCAAGACCATCCAGAAGGCGTAAGTAAAGATGTAACCGGTCTGAGCCTTACCTGCGAGGCGAGTGAAGAAGGGCACCACGCCCATCGCAACCCCGTTCAGGAAGCCGTCGATTGTGTTGCCATCCCCGCGTTTCCACAGGAACCGCCCGACAGCCAGGGTGGGTTTGACAAAGATCGCATCGTAGATTTCGTCAAAGTACCACTTGTTCTTGAGGAACAGGTACAGTGGGCGCTGGTTCTCAGCCAGGCGCGCCGGAAGCGACGTGTTCACGATATAGAACCAATAGGCCACCACAAAGCCCAGCAGCATGGCCACAAAGGGCGAGACCTTGACCCAGACCGGGGCCGCATGGGCATCGTCCAGAACATGGTTTTCCGGACCCATGTAAATCGCGCCCTCACCCGGCTCACCAGCAAAGACATAGTGATGATCGCCATGGGCATCTTTCTCACCATGGCCGTCATCCGCATGGGCGTCACCGTGGTCATCGTCAGCATGTGCATCATGCGCCGTATCCGCCGCGTGGTCTCCGCCCTCGACGTGTTCCGAGGCCTCAGCGACCGGAATGCCGTAGAACTTGCCTACCTTGTCCGCATGACCAAAGAAGTTGCCGTACCAGATCATCCCGGCAAAAACCGCGCCCAGAGACAGTACACCCAGCGGGATCAGCATGACTTTCGGGCTTTCATGTGCATGCTCATGCGTGTGCTTGTCCCCGCGCGGCTCACCATAGAAGGTCAGGAAGATCAGACGCCAACTGTAGAACGAGGTGAACATCGCCGCGATCACCAGCATCCAGAAGGCATAGCCGGTGCCGCCTGCATAGGCGCTTTCGATGATGGCGTCCTTGGACAGGAACCCGGCAAAGCCGAAGGTGGTCAGCGGGACGCCGACGCCGGTGATGGCCAGCGTGCCGATCATCATCGCCCAGAACGTATAGGGGATTTTCTTCCTCAACCCGCCGTATTCGGTCATCTCCTGCTCGTGATGCATCGCGTGGATCACCGAACCGGCCCCGAGGAAAAGCAGCGCCTTGAAGAACGCATGCGTCAGCAAGTGGAACATCGCCGCCGAATACATGCCGACGCCAGCCGCGACGAACATGTATCCCAGCTGCGAACAGGTCGAATACGCAATGACGCGCTTGATGTCGGTCTGCACCAAGCCCACGGTGGCCGCAAAGAACGCGGTCGAAGCGCCAAGGAAGGTGATGAACCCGGTCGCACCCGGCGCGAACTCCATCAACGGCGACATGCGGCACACAAGGAACACACCCGCCGTCACCATGGTCGCGGCGTGGATCAGGGCCGACACAGGCGTCGGGCCTTCCATCGCGTCGGGCAACCATGTGTGCAGGATCAACTGCGCCGATTTACCCATCGCGCCGATGAACAGCAGGACGCAGATCACCTCGACCGCGGTCCACTCGCCCCATAGGAAATGCAGCTGCGTTTCCGAAAGCGACGAGGCCGAAGCGAAGATGTCCGAGAAATTGATGCTGTCGGTTAGCAGGAAGAGCGCAAAGATCCCCAGCGCAAAGCCAAAGTCGCCGACCCGGTTGACGATAAACGCCTTCATCGCCGCCGCATTGGCCGAAGGTTTGCGATAGTAGAACCCGATCAGCAGGTATGAGGCAACGCCCACGCCCTCCCAACCAAAGAACATCTGCACCAGATTGTCCGCCGTCACCAGCATCAGCATCGCGAAGGTGAAGAAGGACAGATAGGCAAAGAAACGCGGCTTATAGCTCTCGCCCTCGCGCCATTGCGGGTCGTGATCCATGTAGCCAAAGGAATACAAGTGCACGAGCGCCGAGACGGTCGTCACCACAATCAGCATGATCGCGGTCAACCGGTCCAGACGGATGGCCCAGCTTGTTGACAGCGATCCGCTTTCGATCCAGCGCATGATCTCGATCTGTTGCGTCACCCCATCGAAAGTGAAGAACACGATCCACGACAGCAGACAGGCCAGAAACAGAAGGCCCGTTGCGGTCCACATGGCCGCCTTCTCGCCGATAAAGCGCCAGCCAAACCCGCAGAGCAGCGCGCCCACCAGCGGGGCAAAGAGGATGGTGGTTTCCATAGTTCTCTTAGCCCTTCATCATATTGACGTCTTCAACCGCGATGGTGCCACGGTTGCGGAAGAAGCAGACCAGAATGGCCAGACCAATCGCCGCCTCGGCCGCCGCTACGGTCAGCACGAACAGCGTGAACACCTGCCCGACCAGATCGCCATATCCAACGACAGAACTGGAAAACGCCACGAGGTTGATATTCACCGCCAGCAGCATCAGCTCGATGCTCATTAGCAGGATGATGACGTTCTTGCGGTTCAGGAAGAGACCGAAGATGCCGATGACGAACAGCGTCGCCGCGACCGTAAGATAGTGTTCAAGTCCGATCATAGCTTCGCTCCTGGCGAGTCGGGGTAGTACATTTTGCAACCGCAAAAAGCGTCTATCGAATCGTTGTCCAAACGAAACTCGTAGAAATCGTCGAATTCGCTATCTTCGTAGGAACGAAGTCCAATTTCCGACGCTTGGGCGCGCAGATCATTCACGTTGTCAAATTCAGAGATTTCTAGCGAACCTTCGGGTGCTAGATGGTGCCCAATAAGACTTGGTGTAAACCCAGCGATTTGAGCTTGGCCTTCTTCTGGATAAGGTCCGTCTCCGAGGAGGATGATAGCTTGCACATTCTGACAATCTGTGATCACCAAGTTCGTTTCAGGGCTACAAGCATCAAGGTTGTGAACGGTCTGCACTAAAAGCCCTGCTTCGGTCTTACCAACAGGTGTTCCAAAATAGTCGTCGAATTCACCGGCGAAGGCAAAACTACAGTACTGTCCCCGCACCATAGGGAATATGCCTTTGCTACCTTCTTGATCGCGGATCTTGTCGAGTACATCCCAATGAAACTCAGTATCCGTGTCCATAAGAATCCCCGCGATTGAGCGCGAAGAACAAGCAAAGGAAGCGCTGCTTGACGCAGCCCAAACGAGACAAATCGCAGGGATATACTTCGTCACTCGCATCACAACCCCTGCCCCGGTTTCACGTCCTTCAACTCCATCGCCTTGGCCGGGTCGCGCATCATCTGGCCGATGATGTCCTGACGCTTGATGTCCTGACGGTGGCGCAGGGTCAGTACGATGGCACCGATCATGGCCACCAGCAAGATCAGACCCGCCAGTTGGAACAGAAGGAAGTATTGATCGTAAAGGATGACACCCAGCGCCTCGGTATTGTGGCGGTCTGCCGGAACCGGCTGGGCCAGATTGGCCGCCGCGCCTTGCGCGCTGTCCCAGGCGCCAAAGGCCATGACGAACTGCATCAGGATGACCAAACCGATCAGCAGGGCCAGCGGCATATAGCGCGCCATCTCGGCCTTCAACTCGGCAAAGTCCACATCCAGCATCATCACCACGAACAGGAACAGAACCGCGACCGCGCCGACGTAGACAATGATCAGCAGCATCGCTACGAACTCGGCCCCCAGCAGCACGAACAGCCCCGCCGAGGACAGAAAGGACAGGATCAGCCACAGCACCGAGTGCACCGGCTGGCGGCTGATAACCGTGAACAGCCCGCCGGTGATGGCGCTGATGGCAAACAGGTAGAAGGCAAAGACGGTCATTGATCCTCATCCTCGTTGTCGCCTAGAACCTCTTGCGCCAGATCCAGCGCGCGGGTCATGGCCGGGATGCCGGCAAAGACCGACATCTGGCCGATCGTTTCTACGATCTCTTGTTTTTTGGCCCCTGCTTCCAGTGCGTGGCGAACGGTCTGGCGCACGGCGGTGTCAGCCTGCGCACCCTGCATGGTCAGCCCGGCGAGCGTCAGCAGCAGGCGTGTCTTGGCATCCAACCCATCGGTGTTGACGGTGTTGCCGAACATCATTTCCATGACCTCTTTGGGCATGGTCGGCCAAAGGTTCTCGAAACCTTTGGGCGAGAAACTCTCCATCGCCGGGTTCATCGCCTTGGCCATGTCCTGGGCTTGCTTCATCATCAGCTCAAACGGGTTTGTCGGCGTGTCACTCATCTGTACGGCGCGTCCATTTCCAGATTGCGGGCGATCTCGGCTTCCCAACGTTCACCGTTGTCGAGCAGTTTTTCCTTGTCGTAGAACAGCTCTTCGCGGGTCTCCGTGGCGAATTCGAAATTTGGACCTTCGACGATGGCATCGACCGGGCAAGCCTCCTGGCAGAAGCCACAATAGATGCACTTGGTCATGTCGATGTCATAACGCGTGGTGCGGCGGCTGCCGTCTTCGCGCGGTTCAGCGTCGATAGTGATGGCTTGCGCCGGGCAGATCGCCTCGCAGAGTTTGCAGGCGATGCAGCGTTCTTCGCCGTTCGGGTAGCGGCGCAGGGCGTGTTCGCCACGAAAACGAGGGGACAGTGGACCCTTTTCATGCGGGTAGTTTATGGTTGCCTTAGGGGCGAAGAAGTACTTCATCCCCAGTTTGAAGCCGACCCAGAAATCCTGCAGAAGAAAGTATTTGGCGGCGCGGGTGTAATCGATTTGGGTCATGGGTCAGCCTCCTACGCTCCAGCGGGCGAAGATGCCCCAGAACCAGTCGAATTTCGCGGCAAAGGCCACAAACACCACCCAAGCCAGCGAGAACGGCAGGAACACCTTCCAACCGAGCCGCATCAGCTGGTCATAGCGGTAGCGGGGTGTGATCGCCTTAACCATCGAGAAGATGAAGAAGAAGAACGCCATCTTGGCGACCATCCACAGCACGCCATCGGGCAGGCCGGGGATCGGGGACAGCCAGCCGCCGAAGAACAGCAGCGAGATCAGGGCGCACATCAGGAAGATCGCGATGTACTCACCAGCCATGAACAATAGGAACATGGTCGCGGAGTACTCCACCTGATACCCGGCCACCAGCTCGGATTCCGCCTCGGGCAGGTCGAAGGGTGGACGGTTGGTCTCGGCCAGAGCCGAGATGAAGAACAGGAAGACCATCGGGAAATGCGGCAGCCAGTACCAGCCGAAGAAACCGTAGCCGGTATCCTGCGCACCGACGATCGCGCCGAAATTCATCGACCCGGTCGAGATGATCACGCCGATGATGATCAGACCAATGGACACTTCGTATGAGATCATCTGCGCCGCCGAGCGCAGCGAGCCGAGGAACGGATACTTTGAGTTTGACGCCCAACCGCCCATAATCACGCCATAAACCTCCAACGAGGACACGGCAAAAACATACAGAACCGCGACGTTCAGGTCAGACAGCACCCAGCCATCATTGAAGGGGATCACAGCCCAGGCGATCAGCGACAGAACAAAGCTGGTCATCGGGGCCAGAATGAACACCGAGCGGTCAGCCCCGGCAGGGATCACGACCTCTTTCACCACATATTTAAGCGCGTCGGCCACCGATTGCAGGATGCCGTAGACACCAACCACGTTGGGGCCGCGACGCATCTGAACCGCAGCCCAGATCTTGCGATCACCATAGACAAGGAACAACAGCGAGATCATCACAAAGGCCACAACGGCAAGCACTTGCGCCAGAATGATGATGGCTATTCCGCCTGGGGTGTTAAAGAAATCTGCCATTGGTCCTCACACCGTGGGTATTCTGTTGTCCGCATGCGATGCAAAGGCCAGATGCCTGCGCGATCTGCGGCTGGGTCGGCGCGTTGGTGTAAACAGCATCTGATGCTGCAGCGCCACCCTTAATCTTGGGGTTCATACGCATTTCAAGCGCGGCTATCTGCCGCCCGGCCGCCGCGCCTGGGTGCGATATGAAACAGGTTTGTGTCATTCCGCCGCAATCTTCCCGGATTTGCGGCCCTGCGCCTGCGCCGACAGCTCGGCCATCAACTGCGAGGCACGGGCAATCGGGTTGGTCAGATAGAAATCCTTGACCGCATAGCGGAAGGTGGCTTTGCCCAGCGGGCCGGCATTGAGGGCCAGACCCTCATTCTCGATCACCGTATCGACCTGTGCCAGATGAGGAACAGCTTCGATCAGTGCGGTGCGCAGTTGCGCCAGCGAGTCGAAGGGCAGTGTTGCGCTCAACTCTGCGGATAGCGCGCGCAGAATCGCCCAGTTCTCCTTGGCCTCACCCGGCGCAAACCCGGCGCGCATCGCCAGCTGCGGACGGCCCTCGGTATTCACGAACAGGCCGTTTTCTTCCGTGTAGGCTGCGCCCGGCAGGATCACATCGGCGCGGTGCGCGCCCCGGTCTCCATGGCTGCCCTGATAGATCACAAAGGCCCCGTCGCCGATTTCGACCTCATCCGCGCCGAGGTTGTAGATCACGTCTGCCGCGCTGACCGCGTCCATGCCGCCTTCATTGGTGGCATCCACATCCATCGCACCGACGCGCGAGGCGGCAGTGTGCAGGACGATCAGGCCGCTTTCGGTATTTGCGGCAATGGTTTGCGTAGCGGCCAATACAGCCGCGCCATCGGCCTCTTGCAGCGCACCCTGACCGACAACGACCAACGAACGCTTGCCCTTGATCTCATCATCGCCGCCCATATCGACGACCTGTTGCAGCGCAGCGCGATCATCGCCCATGTGGTGATAGGCATAGGTCAGGTCCACCGCTGGCCCGACCAGAGCCACCTCGGCCCCATGCGTCCACGCCTTGCGGATACGGGCGTTTAGCACCGGGGCCTCATCGCGCGGGTTGGTGCCGATCAGCAGGATGCGTTCGGCCGTATCGATATCCTCAATCGCGGCGGTCCCGGCATAGCCCGCGCGATTGCCCGCGGGCAGCTTAGCCCCATCGGTGCGGCATTCTACAACGCCGCCCTGCCCTTCGATCATCTGCTTCAGCGCAAAGCTCGCTTCGACCGGAGCAAGATCGCCCACGATGCCCGCAGGTTTGCTGGCCCCTTTCAGCGCCTCAGCTGCCTTGGTCAGCGCCTCAGGCCACGTTGCCGGGCGCAGTTTGCCGTTTTCACGCACATATGGCCGGTCCAGACGCTGGCGGCGCAGACCGTCCCAGACAAAGCGTGTCTTGTCGCTGATCCATTCCTCGTTCACGCCATCATGGTTACGCGGCAGGAAGCGCATCACTTCGCGCCCCTTGGTATCCACGCGGATGTTCGAGCCCAGAGCGTCCATCACGTCGATACTCTCGGTCTTGGTCAACTCCCAAGGACGTGCAGTAAAGGCATAAGGCTTCGAGGTCAGCGCCCCAACCGGGCACAGGTCAATGATGTTGCCCTGCAAGTTCGATTGCAGCGTCTGGTTCAGATACGAGGTGATCTCGGCATCCTCACCGCGCCCGGTCTGGCCCATCTGGGTGATGCCCGCGACCTCAGTCGTGAAGCGCACGCAACGGGTGCAACTGATGCAACGGGTCATCGCTGTGCCCACCAGCGGCCCCAGATCCAGATCATCCACCGCGCGCTTGGCTTCCTTGAAACGCGAGCCCGAGACCCCATAAGCCATGGCCTGATCCTGCAGATCACACTCACCGCCCTGATCGCAGATCGGGCAATCCAGCGGGTGGTTGATCAGCAGGAACTCCATTACCCCCTCACGGGCTTTCTTGACCATGGGTGAGTTCGTCTTGACCTGAGGGGCCTGCCCTTCCGGCCCCGGGCGAAGATCACGAACCTGCATGGCACAGGACGCGGCAGGCTTGGGCGGGCCGCCCACGACCTCGACCAGACACATCCGGCAGTTGCCGGCAATCGAAAGGCGCTCGTGATAGCAAAAGCGCGGCACCTCGACCCCGGCCTGCTCGCACGCCTGAATCAGGGTCATCGCGCCATCGACTTCAATTTCCTGCCCGTCGATATTGATCTTGCGGAGGTCAGACATCGCCTAGTTCGCCCTCAAATACACGCCAATGGCGCTGTTTCTTTCGATCTCTTTCTGCCCCAGCGTGCAGAAAGTGTTCGGATTTTCGTAAGTGACGCCGTTTTGCGCCAAATAGGCCTCGCCTTTGGCGCGCATCCGGTCCTTTTCAGTATCCGAATCCACATAGGCGCGGATTTCCTTGTCCGAATATCCCAGTTTGTTCGCCTTGGACCTCAGGTCCCACATCACACCAATCGCTTTCAACCGACGCCCGCTGATCGAAGGGCAGTACTCGGAAATCTCATTTGCGATGGCGATGTAATAGAGTTCGTTGTCGATCTCTTTGACCTCGCGCAAAGGAGGCTTGGCTTCAGCTGCGGCAGGGACCACCAGCAAAGACAACAACGCACAGAGTTTCGCACCAGACATGAAAAATCCTTTCGTTTTGGAAGAACCAAAACGAACGAGACCAGTACTGCTATGCAATAACAGCCCAAATGCGCCAGCCCGATATGCGAACCGTTGCCTCATGGTCGCTGACACCGTCCGATGAAGGTCAGTTTATCGTCGCTGATGCGCAGCTTCTGAGGTTCTGTATCCGGCCCAACAGACCACACAATTCTGGAAGACCCGAAATTCTGAATGCAGAACTTGGTCCCCTCAAAACGCCCCGCCTCGCGCGCGCCTTCCAGCGATTTGGATACGCCGGTCACCACGACGGTGAAATCCGTGGGCGACGCTTTTTTGTCAACGGGTTTGGCCTTAGCCCGAAACGATTTCCCATCAAAGACGATCTGATCTTCCGATGGTTTCACGATACCGCAAGCGGTCACCAATCCAAGCGCAACAACCGCCACCTGCAGACGCAGAAGGCTCGCCCGCAATCCGGACCGTTCGATATGTTGACAACCAAGGCCCCCCATCAGAACGCCGCCACCAATGCCATGATGCCCGTAATGAACATGCAGGCCCATCCGACAACATAGAGAACAGATCGTAAGCCACTGTTAGGACGACCTATTCCTCGAATATGGACAAATAGCATCGCCAGACGCGCCAGCAGTGCGACCGAAGCCAGAAGGTTCACCCAGAACGGGCTGGCCCCCATCAATATGGCGGCAACCGTGACCGCCACGAAAACCGGCAGTGTCTCGGTTCCATTCAGATAAGCGCGGTTCAAACGATAGGCCTTGTCGGAATAGTCCTGATCGGGTGTCGCGCCCGGGGCGAGGCCCTTGCCTTGCTTGGCCAGCGCCGTGAACGGCGCCAGGAACAATACGATTAGTGCGAAAATCACCAGCGATGCGACCGCGTGACCATATTCAGCTAGAACGTCCATCAGCCCTACTCCGCCGCCATCGCGCCCATGCGGCCCGATTTCTGCGCCTTGATGCGGTCTTCGATCTCTTCGCGGAAATTGCGGATCAGGCCCTGGATCGGCCAGGCTGCCGCGTCGCCGAGGGCGCAGATCGTATGACCTTCGACCTGTTTGGTCACATCAAACAGCATATCGATCTCTTCCAGCTCGGCCTCACCACGCACCAGACGGTCCATCACGCGCATCATCCAGCCGGTGCCTTCGCGGCACGGTGTACACTGGCCGCAGCTTTCGTGTTTGTAGAACTTCGACAGACGCCAGATCGCCTTGATGATATCTGTGGATTTGTCCATCACGATCACGGCGGCAGTACCAAGGCCCGAGCCCAGCTCTCCGCGCAGATAATCGAAATCCATGATCGCATCGCGCATATTCTCACCGCGCACGCAAGGCACCGAGGACCCGCCGGGGATCACCGCCAGCAAATTGTCCCAACCGCCGCGAATACCGCCGCAATGGGTTTCGATCAGTTGCTCGAACGGGATCGACATCGCCTCTTCGACCACACATGGGTTGTTCACATGGCCCGAGATCGCAAACAGCTTGGTGCCCGCGTTGTTCTGACGGCCAAAGCCCGCGAACCAATCCGCGCCTCGACGCAGAATGGTTGGCACAACGGCAATGGATTCCACGTTGTTCACCGTGGTCGGACAGCCATAGAGCCCCGCGCCCGCCGGGAACGGAGGTTTCATCCGCGGCATGCCCTTCTTGCCCTCAAGGCTTTCGATCAGGGCAGTTTCCTCACCGCAGATATACGCGCCTGCCCCGTGATGCAGGAACAGGTCGAAATCCCAGCCCGAGCCAGCGGCGTTTTTGCCCAGAAGACCGGCGTCATACGCCTCATCAATCGCGATCTGCAGCGCCTCACGCTCGCGGATATACTCGCCGCGCAGGTAGATGTAGCAAGTATGTGCATTCATCGCGAAGGACGCGATCAGGCAGCCTTCGATCAACGTATGCGGATCGTGGCGCATGATCTCGCGGTCTTTGCAGGTGCCGGGCTCGGATTCATCCGCGTTCACAACCAGATAGGCCGGGCGACCGTCGCTTTCCTTGGGCATGAACGACCATTTCAGACCGGTCGGGAAGCCCGCGCCGCCGCGGCCACGCAGACCTGAATCCTTCATGGTCTGAATGATCCAGTCCCGGCCCTTGTCGATCAGGCCAGCGGTGCCGTCCCAATGCCCCCGGGCCTGCGCGCCTTTCAGAGTGCGCTCATGCATCCCGTAGATGTTGGTAAAGATCCTGTCCTGATCCTTCAGCATGGCTCAGTTACCTTTGGTTATCGTGACGCATGCGCCAGAGTTGAAAAATGTTGACACCCGCATAGATGAACCCTGCCAGAGCGGCAAAATCAAAAAGCAGCGCATAGCGCCCGGGCATACCCAACGCGGGACCGATGAACATGGTCGCGCCAAGCCAGATCACCATCGTCACCGCAATGACGATGCCGACATGGCGGCCCTTTCGGGCTATGGCCTGTTCCGTATCCTTGTCCATCTTCCCCCGATGCCCCTGCGGGCACCTGTCCTAGTCTTCGTAAGTGCCGTCTTCCTTGGCACGTTTGGCAAACTCGGTCTGATCCCCAACCGCCAGCCTGGCCGCCTGTTCGATCCAGCCGTCGCGTTCGATCCGGCCCTTGAACTTCAGGCGCGCATCCACCCAGGCCACATGCGCGGGCGTCCACGCGGCGATCTGGTCGTAGTGGTAAAAGCCCAGACCGTTGAGTGTCTCTTCCAGCTTCGGCCCAACCCCTTTCAGCAGCTTGAGGTCGTCCGGCAAGCCGCCACGCGCCTCGGTCAGCGTCCGGGGTTTGTCTTCTGTCACCTCTGCCTTCGCAGCCTTGGCCTCGGCCGCCTGTTTCACCGCAGGTTTCGCGGGCTCAGGCGCTTTGGGCGGTTCTGCCGCGGCCGAGGCTCCGGCCTGCTTGCCGTCTTTCCCAAGCCACGGCGTCAGGATCGGGACCTCGGTCCCGTCAATGCGCTTGACCGTATCGCCCAGACCCGTCGCCAGGGCCACACTGGCATTGTGGTCCGGCTTACCGGCATCATGCTCGGTCAGGCTGGTCAGCCCTTTCAAAGGTTCCGCCGCATAGCGCCCGTTCTGAGGGCCCGGGGGCGGCACTTTGCCAGCCGCCAGATCGTCAATGATCCTGCCAAAGCTCTCGGCGGTCAGATCCTCATAGTAGTCCTTGCCAATCTGCGCCATCGGCGCATTGGTGCAGGAGCCCAGGCATTCCACCTCTTCCCAGCTCAGCTTGCCATCGGCGGATAGTGCGTACGGTTTAGAGGCAATCTTTTCCTTGCAAACCGCTATCAGGTCTTCGGCCCCGCAGATCATGCAAGACGTCGTGCCGCAGACTTGAATATGAGCGATGGACCCAACCGGTTGCAGTTGGAACATGAAGTAGAACGAGGCGACCTCAAGCACGCGGATATAGGCCATGCCCAGCATGTCAGCGACGATTTCAATCGCCGGTCGGGACAACCACCCCTCCTGCTCCTGCGCGCGCCACAGCAGAGGGATAACTGCGCTGGCCTGACGGCCCTCGGGATATTTTGTAACCTGCGCTTCGGCCCATTTCTGGTTTGCAGCGGTGAAGGCGAAGCTTTCGGGTTGTTCGGGGTGAAGACGGCGGAGCATTAGCGGTCAATCTCTCCAAATACGACGTCCATGGTGCCGATAATCGCGGCGACATCAGCCAGTTGGTGGCCTCCGGCGACATGGTCCATGGCTTGCAGGTGCAGGAACCCCGGCGCGCGCAGTTTGGCGCGGTAGGGTTTGTTGGTGCCGTCGGCGACCAGATAGACGCCGAACTCACCCTTAGGGGCCTCGACGGCAGCGTAAACTTCGCCCGCGGGGACGTGGAAGCCTTCGGTATAGAGCTTGAAGTGATGGATCAGGCTTTCCATCGAGGTTTTCATGTCCGAGCGTTTCGGCGGGGTGATCTTGCCACGCGCCAGAACATCTCCGGGGCAGTCGCGGATTTTGGCGATAGCCTGACGGATGATCAGCAGTGACTGGCGCATTTCTTCCATGCGCACCAGATAGCGGTCATAGCAGTCGCCATTCTTACCGACGGGGATCTGGAATTCGAACTCGTCATAGCATTCATAGGGCTGCGCGCGGCGCAGGTCCCATGCGAGGCCTGAGCCACGGACCATCACGCCCGAGAAGCCGTATTTCTGGATGTCATCCTCGGTCACGACGCCAATATCGGCGTTGCGCTGTTTGAAGATGCGGTTTTCGGTCAGCAGACCGTCAATGTCGTCCAAAACAGCAGGGAACTCGTGGCTCCACGCCTCGATGTCATCCAGCAGTTCGGGCGGCAGGTCCTGATGCACACCACCGGGGCGGAAATAGGCGGCGTGCAGGCGGGCGCCACAGGCACGCTCATAGAACACCATCAGCTTTTCGCGCTCTTCAAAGCCCCAAAGCGGTGGAGTCAGGGCACCCACATCCATCGCCTGCGTGGTCACGTTCAGCAGGTGGTTCAGAATACGACCGATCTCGGAATAGAGGACCCGGATCAGCGAGCCCCGGCGCGGCACCTCGACCCCGGTCAGCTTTTCGATGGCCAGACACCAGGCATGTTCCTGATTCATCGGGGCCACGTAATCCAGACGGTCGAAATACGGCAGGTTCTGTAGATACGTCCGGCTTTCCATCAGCTTTTCGGTACCACGGTGCAGCAAGCCGATATGCGGGTCGCAGCGCTCGACGATCTCGCCGTCCAGTTCAAGCACAAGGCGCAAAACACCGTGCGCCGCAGGGTGTTGCGGACCGAAGTTGATGTTGAAGTTGCGGATCTTCTGCTCGCCGCTCAGCGCATCCGAGCTGCCGTCATCATATCTTGAGCCGTCCATCATCAGACCTCAGAATATCGTCGCTCTGCACGAGCGATAGTTGTAACAATTAGTGCTACAGGTCCAATCATTGGCAACAAGCAAAGCGCTACGCGGCTTGCTGGAACCCCTTGGATGCGAAGCACAATCAACAGTGGGGCGAGCAAAGAAACATACATGCCCAAGCCAACGGACAAGACGGTCAATAAATCGAGAAATGACACTTCGACAAAGTCCATCAGCGACGCCCCCGTTTCTTCTTTGTTTCGGCCCGTACCCGGACCTTTTCAGCTTCGGTCGCTTTGGCTGCGGCCCCTGCCAGCAGAACGCCCATAGCGCCCAGAATGATCAGTTCGCCTATCATATCAGAGGCGCTCCAACTCTTGCAGCTTGATCCCGACCCACCACAGCAGCGCGATCGTTCCAAACGGAACCAAACATAGAAGGCACCAGTATTTGTTGATCCCGAAAAACGGCAAAATCTTCACCATCGGGATGATGGTCAGTGCAGATAGGATCAACCACCAGATGCCGCCCATTATTCGGACTCCTGCTTCTCATCCCCTGGCAGAATATAATTCGCACCCTCCCACGGGGACATGAAATCAAACTGCCGGTATTCCTGAACCAGCGACACGGGTTCGTAGACCACGCGCTTTTGCGCCTCATCATAGCGGACCTCGGTATAGCCGGTGGTCGGGAAATCCTTGCGCAGCGGATGACCGCGAAAGCCATAGTCGGTCAGAATGCGCCGCAGGTCCGGGTGTCCCGAGAACAGGATGCCGAACATATCGAACACTTCACGCTCGAACCAGTTGGCCGAGGGATGGATATCGACAATCGAGGGCACCATGTCTTCTTCGCGGATCGAGACCCGCAAACGGATGCGCTGGTTCTGGTACATCGACAGGAAATGATAGACCACGTCGAACCGTTTGGCCCGCTCGGGGTAATCGACGCCAGTGATATCGACCAGTGACGAAAACTTGCAGCTTTGGTCGGATTTCAGGAATTCAACGAATTCCACAAGGTTCGACGGGGCCACATCGACGTTCAGCTCGCCATGGGTCACATCCCATGACAGAACACAATCTGCCCTCTTCAGCTCAAGCTGCGCGCCGAGTTCTTTGAGCGCTTCACTCATTGCGGCCCTCCTGCAAAACTTCGTCATAGAACGTAGCTTCTGCGTCGTAAGACTTGAAAAACTTCGCCATAAAGTCCGGCATAACCGTCTTTGCGACGTCCTCGCCCGCATAGGTCGCAATGGCGGCCATGTCACGCCATTTGGTCAGCACCACGACATGGCTGGGATCCTGATCGCGCCGGACTTGGAAGGACACGCTTTCGAACCCTTCCACGGCGCGCATGCCGGGGAGCGCACGCGTCCGAAAGGTACCGACCCACTCGGCAACATCGTCTCGGGCAACCACAGCCTCCCAGCGCCTGACAACCGGATCACTCATCGCACGATCGTTCCTGTACGACGGATTTTGCGTTGCAACTGCATCAGGCCATACAGCAGCGCCTCAGCGGTCGGGGGGCAGCCGGGCACGTAGATGTCCACCGGAACGATACGGTCACAGCCACGCACGACCGAATAGGAATAGTGGTAGTAGCCGCCGCCATTGGCGCAGGACCCCATCGAGATCACATAGCGCGGCTCGGGCATCTGGTCGTAGACCTTGCGCAACGCCGGGGCCATCTTGTTGGTCAGGGTGCCCGCCACAATCATCACATCCGACTGGCGCGGGGACGCGCGCGGAGCGATGCCGAACCGTTCCGCATCATAGCGCGGCATCGAGGTATGCATCATCTCAACTGCGCAACACGCCAGACCAAAGGTCATCCAGTGCAACGAACCAGTGCGCGCCCAGTTGATAATGTCTTCGGTCGAGGTCAGCAGGAAACCTTTGTCCTGCAGTTCCGCATTCAGGGCCTGGGTGGCGACTTCTTTATCGACGCCGGCGGCGTTTGCACCCGTCATCACTCCCATTCCAGCGCCCCCTTCTTCCACTCATAGGCAAAGCCGATGGTCAGCACGGCCAAGAACACCATCATGGACCAGAAACCTACGTCGCTGATGTCCTTGAAGCCCACGGCCCATGGGAACAGGAACGCAATCTCCAGATCGAAGATGATGAACAGAATCGAGACCAGATAGAATCGGACGTCGAACTTCATCCGCGCATCATCGAATGCGTTGAAGCCACATTCATATGCGCTGACCTTCTCGGGGTCGGGATTGCGGACGGCCAGCACCACCGCTGCGAGAATCAGGACGATTCCAAGGCCCACGGCAACGGCCAGAAACACCAGAATCGGGAGGTACTCCCGCAGCAGGTCTTCCACGTATAGCTCCTTTCCTGCGCATGCCCCGAAAGGGTGCGCCGTCAATTGGCGAGTTGACTGGCCATTCTCTATCTGTGCGGGGTCAGAGGGTCAACCGACCAGAAACGCGCAGGGGGCTATTAATCCGCTTGCGCCTGTTCTGCCCTTGCCAACCGAATTTTTGAATCCACGCGAAGGCTTGTGCCTTCTAAACCTTACTAATCCATGCAGGTTTTCGTTTTTCGAAGAAAGCAGAGATCCCTTCGCGCGCCTCTTCGGTTTCCCAGCGCGACACCAATCCCCTTATCGTGTGGTCGATCACAGCATCGTCAATGCGAGGACCCAGATGTCGGATCATCTCTTTGGCCGAAGCCACCGCCCCCGGCGCGCAAGAAAGATAGGGTAGCACCTCTGCCTCAACCGCGTCGGTCAACCCGTCGACAGGGACGTTTTTGGCCAGCAGTCCCAGATCGACGGCTTCTGCAGCATCAAACAGACGGGCCGACATGAAAACACGCCGCGCGCGCGCCTCGCCCATTCGCGCAATCACATAGGGGCCAATCGTCGCCGGGATCAGACCAAGACGGGTTTCGGTCAGCGCCATTTTCAGGCTGTCGACCCCAATCGCCACGTCGCAGACAGCGGCCATCCCGACGCCGCCGCCAAACGCGTTGCCCTGCAAGGCACCGATCAAGGGCTTAGGCAGCGTGTTCAGCGCATTCAGCATCTCGGCCAGCTTGCGCGCCTCGACAAAGCGCGTTTCAGGATCGGCGGCCATCTGCGCCTGCATCCAGCCCAGATCGCCCCCGGCACAGAAGCTTTTGCCTGACGCAGCCAGAACGACCACCCGCACCGAGTCATCACCGGCCAGTTGTCCGGCGGCTTGGGTGAGCTCGGCAATCATCTGAGCTGACAAGGCATTGTGTTTTTCGGGGCGGTTCAGCGTCAGCTTCGCTACGCCGCGCGCATCTGTTTCCAGCGTGATCGTATCAAACACAGGCGTCCCCCTCATTCTGGCCGCATGGCCCGCGCCATGTCCGCCGCCTGCTCCAGAACAGCGGTATCCAGACCGGTTTCATAGCCCAAACGCCCCAGATGAGCGGCCACAGCCTCGGTCGCGACATTGCCCGCTGCACCGGGCGCATAAGGGCAACCGCCCAGCCCGCCCACGGCGGCGTCAAACACCCGCACGCCCAGCGCCAGCGAGGCGTCTATATTGTCAATCGCCCGCCCGTTGGTGTCGTGGAAGTGACCGGCAAGCCGGGTGACCGGAACGCGTTCACGCACCGCCAGCAGCATATGCGCGATCTTGTCCGGGGTCGCCTGTCCGATCGTGTCGCCCAGCGAAATCTCATAGCAGCCATGGGCAAACAGCGCATCCGCCACCTCGGCCACCTTTTCGGGTGGGGTCGGGCCGTCATAGGGGCAATCGGTCACGCAAGAGACATAGCCCCGGACCGGCAAATCGATATGGCGTGCGGCTTCGAGGATCGGCACGAAACGGTCAATGGATTCGGCGATGGTTGCGTTGATGTTGGCCTTCGAGAACCCCTCGGACGCCGAAGCAAACACCGCGATCTCATCCACTTTGGCCGCCAGCGCATCCTCATATCCCCGCATATTCGGCGTCAACGCCGCATAGCGCACACCGTCGGCCCGGGTGATTCCCGCCAGAACCTCAGCGCTGCCTTTCATCTGCGGCACCCATTTCGGAGAGACGAAGCTAGCCACCTCAATCCGGTTGAACCCGGCGCGGCTGAGGCAATCGACCAGAGCCACTTTCTCGGCCACCGGAATCTCGCGCTGTTCGTTCTGCAGACCATCGCGCGGCCCGACCTCGAATATCTCGACCCGTTCTTTCATCAGCGCATCCCTTCCCGGCTTCTTCTTGTTTCAAATACGGATGACTGTGCCACGCAATGCACGGCCCGAACAGATCAATCCTCGGCCAGCCGGACCAGCGCCGCGCCGGCCTCGACCTGAGCACCCGCCTCGGCCAGCACCTCGGCCACCACGCCATCTCGGGCGGCCAGCAGCGAATGTTCCATCTTCATGGCTTCCAGAATGGCCAACCGGTCGCCTTCCTTTACCGCCTGCCCTGCCGAGGCAAAGACGGCCTTGACCAAACCGGGCATCGGCGCCTCGATAACATTGGTATCACCCGCCGCGCTGGCGTCACGATCCAGCGGGTCAACGACCTCAAACACCTGCCCGTAGTCGTCGAACACCGTGACGACATAGCCTGAAACCGCAACGTGCGGCATCGGCGCGCCGTCGATCAGCCAGCGATGATCGACGCGACGGGCCTCGACCGTGGCATCATCTACCTGCCAGACCTGCAGGTCCGGGCCATGAACTTGAACATCCAGATCAATACGCTCGCCGTCACGCATCAGCGCAACGGCCCGGTGCAACGGGGCCCAGAGGGTAAAGCCGCTGTCCTCGACCGCGTCAACCAGCCCGGCCGCGGCCATTGCAGCAGCCACCGCCAACGCGGGGCCGGGTGCGGGGTCGCGTACCAATTCTTCCAGATCACGCCCGATCAGACCGGTATCGACATCGCCCGAGGCAAATCCCGCATGCCGCGTCAGCGCGCCCAGAAACGCAAGGTTGGTGACAGTGCCCGCGACCTGCGTTCCGCGCAGGGCGGTGTCGAGCTTGGCCAACGCAATCTCGCGCGTTGCGCCCCAGACCACCACCTTGGCGATCATGGGGTCATACCACGGGCTGATGGTGTCCCCCGCCCGCACCCCACTATCGGCGCGGCACTCTTGCGGGAAGTTCAGATGGGTCAGAGTACCCGTCGCTGGCAGAAAGCCCTTGGGCACATCCTCGGCATAAAGCCGGGCCTCAAAGGCGTGCCCGGCCCGGAGCATCCCCTCCTGCGTGCTGGGCAGGGACTCGCCCGATGCGACACGCAGCTGCCATTCGACCAGATCGACGCCGGTGATCGCCTCGGTCACCGGATGCTCCACTTGCAGGCGCGTGTTCATCTCCATGAACCAGAACCGGTCCGGGCGCAGCCCGTCCGAGGCATCGACGATGAATTCAACCGTACCCGCGCCTTTATACCCGATGGCCTCAGCCGCGCGCACGCCCGCCTGCCCCATCGCCGTACGCATTTCTGCGGTCATGCCGGGTGCCGGGGCCTCTTCGATCACCTTCTGATGCCGACGCTGCAACGAACAATCGCGTTCGAACAGATGCACCGCATGAGTGCCATCGCCGAAGACCTGCACTTCGATATGGCGGGGCTTGGCAACGAATTTCTCGACCAGCACAGCGTCATTGCCAAAGGCTGTCTTGGCCTCACCGCGCGCGCTGTCCAATGCGGCCGCGAAATCCTCGGGCCCTTCAACCAACCGCATCCCCTTGCCGCCGCCACCAGCAACAGCCTTGATCAGCACCGGATAGCCAATAGTATCCGCAGCCCCAGCCAGATGTTCGGGATCCTGATTGTCGCCATGATAGCCGGGCACGACGGGAACGCCCGCATCCTCCATCAGCACTTTTGCCGCGTCCTTGAGGCCCATCTTGCGGATCGCATCTGCCGAGGGCCCGATGAAAGTCAGGCCCGCAGCTTCGACCGCATCCACAAAATCCGGGTTCTCGGACAGGAAACCATATCCGGGGTGGATCGCCTGCGCGCCGGTATCCAGCGCCGCCTGTATGATCACGTCGCCCTTCAGATAGCTCTCAGCCGGGGCCGCGCCGCCGATATGCACAGCCTCATCCGCCATCTGCACATGCTTGGCCGAGGCATCCGCGTCAGAATAAACCGCCACGCAGGACACGCCCATCTTCTGCGCGGTTTCCATGACGCGGCAAGCAATCTCTCCCCGGTTGGCAATCAGGATTTTATTGAACATAAGCAATCCCTTGCATTCTGGGACCCATAATTGCACCGTCCCAATCATGAGCGATGAAATTTTTGATCCTGACTTTGTTGCCGGTGTTTTTGACCGATGTTCCGGCTCCTACCGGAATTGGAGCGCCGCCGCCTCGTTCGGAATGGTCAGAGCATGGCGCAAGGCCTGTATTAACGGTCTCGACCTCCAACCTGACACCACTGCAGCGGGTGTCGATCTGATGGCCGGGACCGGAGAGGCTTGGCCGCATTTGATTCGCAGATTTCCGTGTATTAGCACTATTACGGCCATCGACATCAGCCCCGAGATGCACCGACAGGCAATCGACCGGCTGCACAAAAGTCGTGAAGATCGCATCGCCCATCACTGCGCCAATTTTCTGACCACCGACCTGCCGAGTAACTCGGCAGAATTTGCGATCTCTACCTTTGGCCTCAAGACGTTCAATTCGCAGCAGCATCTGATATTTGCACGACAGTTGCATCGCATTCTCAAACCAGGTGCTCCGTTTTCCCTGATCGAAGCGGCGGATCCGGTGAGTTGGTCGCTGCGCCCGCTCTACCGATTCTACCTCGATGGAGTGTTGCCACAGATTGAACGCTTGTTCCTGAACGGTGCACAAGACTTCACGATGATCGGTGAATACACGCGGAACTTCGGGGCGGGCGGCACTGTTTTGGAAGCACTCAGGTCGGTCGGGCTGTCCGTCGCTGTACAATACTATGTTGGTGGCAGCGCAGTTCGCTTTTCCGGTTTCAAGCCAAGCTAGATCACACATGGCTCACATCCTGAACACGCCGAAACGTGTCTCCTCAATCGGGGCATTCAATGCAGCACTCAGCGACAGGGCCAGCACATCGCGCGATTTGCGTGGATCGATGATGCCATCGTCCCAAAGGCGGGCTGAGGCATAGAGCGGATGCGATTGCTCCTCGAACATCTCCAGCGTCGGACGTTTGAATTCGGCCTCTTCCTCGGCCGACCAAGAGCCACCCTGACGTTCGATCCCGTCGCGCTTGACGGTGGCCAGAACGCCCGCGGCTTGCTCTCCGCCCATCACCGAGATGCGCGAATTGGGCCATGTCCACAGGAATCGCGGCTGATAAGCGCGCCCGGCCATTCCGTAATTGCCCGCACCAAAGGACCCACCCACCAGCATCGTTATCTTCGGCACAGATGTCGTCGCCACGGCTGTCACCATCTTGGCCCCATGCCGCGCGATGCCCTCGTTCTCGTATTTGCGGCCCACCATGAAGCCGGTGATGTTCTGCAAAAACACAAGCGGTGTCTTGCGCTGCGAACACAGCTCAACAAAATGCGCACCCTTCTGCGCGGCCTCGGAAAACAGCACGCCATTGTTGGCGATGATCCCGACCGGGCAGCCTTTGATATGGGCAAAGCCGGTCACCAGCGTCTCGCCAAAGCGGGGCTTGAATTCATCGAACCGAGAGCCGTCGACCAGACGCGCGATCACCTCGCGGATGTCATAGGGCGTGCGCAGGTCGGCAGGAACAACGCCCAGAATTTCTTCGGGGTCATAAGCCGGGTCCTCGGGCGTCTCGAACTGGAGGCCGGGCTTCAGCCCGGCACCGCCCAACGACCCGACCGCGCGGCGGGCCAAGGCCAGAGCGTGGGTGTCATCCTCGGCAAGATAATCGGCCACACCTGACAGGCGGGTGTGCACATCGCCACCGCCCAGATCCTCGGCGCTGACCACCTCTCCGGTCGCGGCCTTGACCAGAGGCGGCCCGGCCAGAAAGATCGTGCCTTGCTCTTTGACGATGATCGTCACGTCCGACATCGCGGGCACATAGGCACCACCCGCCGTGCACGAGCCCATCACGACAGCAATCTGAGCAATCCCCTTGGCGCTCATCCGCGCCTGATTGAAGAAGATGCGGCCAAAGTGATCGCGGTCGGGAAAGACCTCATCCTGATTGGGCAGGTTCGCGCCGCCGCTATCCACCAGATAGATGCAGGGCAGATGGTTTTCCTCGGCAATCTCCTGCGCGCGGAGGTGTTTCTTGACGGTCATCGGATAGTAAGTGCCGCCCTTCACGGTGGCGTCGTTGCACACCACCATGACCTCGCGCCCCTGGACCCTGCCAATGCCTGCGATCACCCCGGCACAGGGTGCTGCATCACCATACATCCCATGCGCCGCTGTCGCGCCGATTTCCAGAAACGGAGACCCCGCGTCCAGCAAGTTCGCCACCCGACGTCTCGGGAGCATCTTGCCCCGAGACTCATGCCGCGCGCGGGATTTCTCACCCCCGCCTAAGCGGGCGGACTCGGCGGCGGCAGAGATTTGCGCCAACGCCTCGAGGTGGGCTGTGTGGTTGGCCTTGAAGCCCTCAGAGGTGGGCATGGCTTTGGATGTGAGTTTCATTCTGTTTCCGATCCTCCGGGCGCATTTGACAACCGTTCAAGATCTCTGGCTGCGCTCCATCGCACTACGATATTAAAAGTCTCACACATAAACTCTGTCATTTGAGAGCAGTCTGGATCGAATTCATCATTTCTGAATTTCTCCAAACGACGCGGGTAAGACCATTTCTTTAAGCCGCTCAAACCTGCTACTTGATCTGGCAAGCCATCCGCGAATTCTAGGGTCTTTGCCAGAAGATGCGCGTTCAACTTCTCCATGCAATCGCGCGGGTCCTCGGGTGGATGCCCAAGCTCGCAATAATCATATGCTGACGACATACATCGAGTATCCATTTCGTCCGCTATGATGGTGCTTGAAAGCGCTGTGCAACCGTCAAACCAAGCTGGGACATCCAGCGTTTCTATCGTTTCCTCAGAAGCTAGCGGAGTGGCGGCGCCAAAGCACAGAACACTCAGTGTCAGAAGTCGCTTCATTCGTGAACTTCCCCCGCTGCCCGCGCCTTCAATTCCTTCCGGATCACCTTCCCCGTCACCGTCATCGGCAGCTCGTCCAAAAACGCCACCTCACGCGGATAGGAATACTGCGCCAGACGGTCCTTGACCCACGCCTGCAGCTCCGCGCCCGTCGCTTCGGCCCCCGGCTTCAACACCACATAAGCCTTCACGATCTCGGTCCGCAGCGGGTCGGGCTTGCCGACCACGCCGACCGTTGCCACCGCCGGGTGGGTCAGCAGGCAATCTTCGATCTCAGCCGGGCCGATGCGGTATCCGGCTGAGGTGATCACGTCATCATCGCGCCCGACGAAGCGCAGATAGTCACCTTCCCATACGCCTCGGTCCCCAGTGATCAGCCAATCGCCCCGGAATTTCTCAGCCGTGGCTTCGGGCCGGTTCCAGTATTCCAGCAGCATTGAGGCCGAGCCGCGCCGGATCGCAACGTCACCCTCTTCATCCGTCGGTTGGCCATCGTCATCAACCACCGCAACCTCATGGCCCGGCACCGGTTTGCCAATGCAGCCGGGGCGCACCGGGAAATCCTCGGCGCAGGAGGACACGACCATGTTGCATTCGGTCTGGCCATAGAACTCGTTGATCGTCAGGCCAAACGCCTGCTGCCCCCAGGCCAGCATCTCGGCCCCCAAAGGCTCACCCCCCGATGCCACAGAACGCAGGCCGGGGATCGACTGATCCGCTGCCTTCAGCATCCGCAGCGCGGTCGGCGGGAAAAACACATTCCGCACCCCGCCGCGCGCCACCACATCGGCGCAGGCCTCGGGCGAGAACTTCTCGAGCCGCGCCGCCACCACGGGGATGCCCAGCGCCAGCCCCGGCATCAATACGTCGAACAGCCCACCGATCCAGGCCCAGTCGGCGGGGGTCCAGAGGCAATCACCCGGACGCAGATGATTGTGGCTGATCGAAACACCCGGCAGATGGCCGGTCAGAACCCGGTGCCCGTGCAGCGCACCCTTGGGGCTGCCCGTGGTGCCCGAGGTATAGATCAGCACGGCAGGGTCTTCGGCGCTGGTATCCGCAAATGGCAGAGGGTCATCCGATGGAGCGATCTGATCAATCAGAACAGGAGTTGCCAAATCACCCAATAACGCCGCGCCTTCGACATCGGTCAGGACAACCCGGGCGCCGGCATCTCCGATCCGGGATCGAAGAGCATCGTGTTTGAACAGTTTGAACAAAGGCACCGAAATTGCACCGATCTTCCAGATCGCCAGATGCGCCGCCGCACACCATGGCGACTGGCTGAGTAACACGCCCACACGGTCACCGGCGCGCACCGATTGCAGCAAGTGGCACGCGATGCCATCCGTCATACGCGCCAGTTCACCATACCGGAAAGCGGTCTTTCCCGCTGCGGTCAAGTCGACAATCGCCACACCTTCGGCTGGATGATCCAGGCATTGCCGCGCCATATTCAACCCGGTCGGAACGTCCCAGCTGCCATCAGCATGCAACCCCGGTATGCGCCTAGCGGGATACATTCATATAACCTTTTGTTTTCATGCAAATCCACCCCACGCCCGAAACCGGGGGCATCACGGAAACTTGATACAGATCAGAGCCGGAGACTGACGGCGCCTGTAGCTCCGGGTCGTTAGCTAAAACATAGGCCGTGAAATGACCAAAAAACTCGCCGCTTTGACTCTTTCGACCGCGCTTATCGCGCTTGCCGCGCCTGCCTTCGCCCAGTCCCAGGGGGATTGGACCGTGGGCGTCGGTGTTGGCTATCTCGACCCGAAATCCGACAACGGAACGCTGGCCGGGCTGGACGCCGAAATCGACTCCGACACACGCCCGATCTTCACCGTCGAGTACTTTGTTCAGGACAACCTCGGGATCGAGCTTCTGGCATCGACCCCTTACACCCATGACATCACACTCGGTGGCAATATCGACGCAGGCAGCGTCGATCACCTGCCCCCGACCCTGTCGCTGAACTATCACTTCCCGACCACCAGCAAGTGGAAGCCCTATGTCGGCGCCGGGATCAACTACACCATCTTCTTCGACGAAGATTCGCCGCTGGGCGATCTGGAACTCGACAACTCGGTTGGTGTCGCGGTTCAGGCCGGGCTTGACTATATGGTCACCGATAACGGGTCCGTGCGCCTGAACGTGCGCTGGTTCGACATCGACTCGGACGTCGAACTGGATGGCGTCGATATCGGCGAAGCCGAAATCGATCCCTGGCTGATCGGCGTATCCTACGTCCATCGGTTCTGATCCTTTTCAGACAGCGCATGCCCCGCGGGTTCCTCAACCGCGGGGCGTTGTGTCAGAGCATCTCGTTCATCAGTTCGCGCCCGATCAACATTCTGCGAATCTCGCTGGTACCGGCCCCGATCTCCATCAACTTGGCATCCCGGAAAATTCGGCTGACCGCTGAATCCGACAGGAACCCGGCCCCGCCCATGGCCTGCACGGCCTGATGCGCCTGCGTCATCGCAGCCTCGGAGGCATAGAGGCAGCACGCCGCTGCATCCTGACGGGTCACATCGCCCCGGTCACAGGCTTTGGCGACCTCATAGACATAGGCCCGCGCCGAATTCATCGCCGTATACATATCCGCAATCTTGCCCTGCATCAGCTGGAACGCTCCAATCGGTTTACCGAACTGTTTGCGCTCGGCCAGATAGGGCATGATTTCATCCAGACAGGCCGCCATGATTCCGGTTCCGATCCCGGCCAGAACCACGCGTTCATAATCCAGACCGGACATCAGAACAGCAACGCCTTTGCCCTCTTCCCCCAGAACGTTCTCGAACGGAACCTCGACGTCTTCGAAAATCAGCTCGGCCGTGTTCGAGCCGCGCATCCCCAGCTTGTCGAAATGAGGCGAGGTCGAAAACCCCGTCATCTCTTTCTCGATCAGAAAGGCGGTGATGCCGCGTGACCCGGCCTCGGGGTCTGTCTTGGCGTAAACCACCAGCGTGTCCGCGTCCGGCCCGTTGGTGATCCAGTATTTGCTGCCGTTCAGCCGGTAATGATCGTTCCGCTTTTCCGCCCGCAGCTTCATCGACACAACGTCAGACCCGGCAGATGCTTCGGACATCGCCAGCGCGCCCACATGCTCGCCCGAGACCAGTCGGGGCAGGTATTTCGCTTTCTGTTCGGCCGTCCCGTTCAACTTGATCTGATTGACACAAAGGTTCGAATGCGCGCCATAAGACAATGAAACCGAGGCCGAAGCGCGGGCTACTTCCTCGACCGCGACCGTGTGGGCCAGATAGGTCATCGCCGCGCCGCCAAACTCTTCCGGCACGGTAATCCCCAGTAACCCCAAATCACCCATTTCCCTCCACAGCTCGTTCGGAAACGCGTTCGAGGCATCGACATCGGCAGCCATCGGCTTGACCCGCTCTTGCGCCCAGCGGTGCACCATCTCGCGCAGGGCATTCACGTCTTCACCCAGATCAAATTGCATGGTCGCCGTGAACATCCGCGATCTCCCTCTTCGCTTTAATGAACAGTTGTTCAATAAATATCAGCAAAACTCTCAGCGGTCAACGACGGCAATATGGAAACACCCTGCCGACCCGTCAGGGGTGGCAGGGTCCGGATATCGAGCGTGCGCTGAAAGCGCACTCCTTCGGATTACGATTGATAGACCGCGCCGACCTCGGACCGGATGATCCGCGCGATCAGGCGGCAATCATCCAGCGAAAAGGTCAAAGGCACCCGCATGTCCATGATCCCAGCCAGTATCCGGTCGCTTGTGGGCAAAGGCATGCTTTCGGCATAGCGCCAACTGTCATAGCGCGAGGTGAATCCCGTGGGTTCGGCCCCGCCGAACCATTTCAGTTCGACCCCGCGCGCGGCGCAACGGCGGATCACCTCGGCAATCCGCTGGGGCGACCAGTCCAGCAACAGGAACTGGATCGACGACCCTACAAAAGTCTCGCCTTCGGGCCGTTCGACGATTGTCAGGCCGGGCGTACCACGCAGATCGGATTCAATCGCGGCATAACGCTCATTCCACCGCTGCACCTGCCGGTCGAGATCGCGCAGCTGAGGCCGCAGGATCGCGGCGCGCAGATTGTCCATCCGGCCCGACACATTTGGCGTGGTGTATTTGATTCGCTCAAACACCTCCGGCCCCGGCGCGGCCAGATGTCGTTCATAAAGCATATAGGAGCCCGACAGCATCGTGGCCCTGGCCGCCAATTCCTCGTCATCAGTGATCAGCAAACCGCCCTCACCGGAATTGACATGCTTGTAGGTCTGGCACGAGTAACACCCGATGGCCCCCTGCCGTCCCGACAATTGCCCGCGCCATGCGGCCCCCATCGTATGGGCACAATCCTCGATCACCGTTACCCCGGCGGCATCACACATTCGGATCAGCCGGTCCATGTCACACAGATGTCCCCGCATGTGGCTCAGCATCAGCACCTGAGCCTGATCCAGCTTGGCCTCTAGATCATCCAGATCAATCGTCAGACCTTCGGTCACACCGACAAAAACCGGCTTGGCACCAACTGATGCGATCGATCCGGGCACCGGTGCCAACGTGAACGCATTGGTCAGAACCGGATCGCCTGGCTGCACGCCCACCGCGCGCAATGCGGTTGCCAGTGCATACCCTCCGGACGACACCGCAAGACAGTATTTCGCCCCCATCTGGGCGGCAAATTCCTGTTCCAGCAGCGCGGTTTCCCCCAACTCGCCGGGGACCACATTGTAGCGATGCAACCGCCCATGGCGCAGGACGGCCAAAGCCGCCTCGATGGCCTCGTCCGGGATGGGCTCCTGCTGGGTGAAACTGCCAGTAAATGTCTCGTTCATGAATCCGTTCTGAGGCCGCAAACGCCTTCGGTCAAGGGACTAAGCCGCCACACCAATCAGACCGGCCACGACATCGGGCAGATCATCGAACCGATGCAGCAGCGCCTCGGGCTCCAGCGCGGCCATGTCATCGCCCGACGGCCCGAAGGTGACCAGAACCGAGGGCACACCTGCAGCGCGGGCAGTATTGCGGTCGGTGTCGGAATCACCGATCAGCACACACATATCGGGATGCCCACCCGCCCGGCGCGCCGCTTCGCGCAAGGGTTCGGGGTCAGGTTTGCGCACCGGCAATGTATCGGCTCCGACCAATGAGGCGAAACGATCCCGGACCCCCATCTGCGTCAGCAACTGATCTGCCAGAGCCTCGGGCTTGTTCGTGCAAATCCCGACGCCATAGCCTGCCGATTTCAATGCTTCGACCGCTTCAAGCGCGCCGGGGTAGAAGTGTGTATGCGTGTCGATGGCCTGCGCATAAGCCTCAAGCAACATCGGATAGTAGGACAGGATCGTGTCCTCGTCATAACGTCCGACGCGATTCAACCCATGGCTCAGCATCATCCGCCCGCCGCGCAAGGCGACCGCCGCATCCTGACCGTGGACCAGCACATCGCCATGCCCCATATGGCGGAAACAGTGGTTTGCCGCCTCCAGCAGATCGCCCGATGTGTCCGCCAAAGTTCCGTCCAGATCGAAGATGACCGTGCGCATAACCCCTCCTGCCTCGGCGGCTTCCCGCCATGAGATGTTGCAAACGGCAATCTAGTTTGATGGCTGAACCGCTTGCGCCTTTGCCCCCAGCGGATAAAACGGACCGCAACAAAACACAAAGAGAAAACGATTTCATGACCATTGCCCTTGTCATCCTCGCCGCCGGAAAAGGCACCAGGATGAATTCGGATATTCCCAAAGTCCTGCATCCCATCGCCCAGACGCCATTGCTGGTGCATGCCATGCGCGCCGGATCAACCCTGTCCCCCGAACGGACTGTAATCGTCACGGGCCACGGTGCCGAGATGGTCGCCAAAGCAGTCAAGGCCGAGGACGAAGCCGCCATAGTCGTGACGCAGGAAGAGCAGTTGGGAACGGCCCACGCAGTCAATCAGGCGCGCGACGCACTGGACGGGTTTGAAGGCGATGTGATTGTCCTGTTCGGCGACACGCCGTTTATTCAACCCGCCACGTTGCAGCGCATGATCGATGCACGGCAGTCCCATGATCTCGTCATGCTGGGATTTGACATCGCCGAGGTTCAGCCGCGCTATGGGCGGCTGATCATGGACGGCGACCGGCTGGTGGAAATCGTCGAATACAAAGATGCAACCGAAGAACAACGCACCATTCGCTTTACCAACAGCGGATTGCTGGCCTGCGACGCCAAACTGCTGTTCGATCTGATCGATCAGGTCAGCAATGAAAACGCATCTGGCGAGTACTATCTTACTGAAATCGTTGGTCTCGCCAACGCACGGGGCCTGTCGGCCACCGCGATCAAGTGCGCCGAGGCCGAAACGCTGGGCGTGGATTCCCGCGCCGATCTGGCCGCTGCGGATGCCGAGTTTCAGACGCGCGCCCGGGCCGAGTTGCTTGCGTTGGGTGTGACCCTGATGGCCCCCGACACGGTCTACCTGTCTGCCGACACGGTCATTGGCCGCGACACGGTGATTGAACCCAATGTGGTGTTCGGCCCCGGCGTCACTGTAGAAAGCGGCGCGACGATCCGCGCGTTTTCGCATCTGGAAGGCTGTCATGTCAGCCGGGGATCCGTCGTGGGACCCTATGCCCGTCTGCGCCCAGGCGCGGAACTGGCCGAAAACGCCAAAATCGGCAATTTCGTCGAGGTCAAGAATGCCGAAATCGCCGAAGGTGCCAAGGTCAATCACCTGAGCTATATCGGGGACGCGTCTGTGGGGGCGGCGTCCAACATTGGCGCGGGCACGATCACCTGCAACTATGACGGCGTGATGAAGCATCGCACTACTATTGGTGAGAATGTCTTTGTCGGTTCAAACACCATGCTGGTGGCCCCCGTGACCTTGGGCGACGGAGCGATGACAGCGACCGGAACCGTGGTGACCCGCGATGTCGAACCCGACGCGCTGGCGCTGGCGCGGGCCAAACAGGAAAACAAACTTGGCTACGCGCGTAAATTGTTCAAAGTTTTGAAGGCGAAAAAGGCTCGCCGCGAAAAAGGAGCCTAAGGCATGTGTGGAATTGTAGGTGTTCTGGGTGAACATGAAGCCGCGCCCATTCTGGTCGAGGCACTGAAACGGCTGGAATATCGCGGCTATGACAGTGCCGGGATTGCAACGGTCAATGACGGCACGTTGGGACGTCGCCGGGCTGTGGGCAAGTTGGTCAATCTCAGCGATTTGCTGGTGCATGATCCGCTGCCTGGCAAATCCGGTATCGGGCACACCCGCTGGGCCACGCACGGAGCGCCCTCGGTCACCAATGCGCATCCGCACAAGGCAGGCCCCGTGGCCGTGGTGCATAACGGCATCGTCGAGAATTACCGCGAACTGCGCGCGGAACTGGCGGAACACGGGATTGGTTTTCAAACCGAAACCGACACTGAAACCGTGGCTCTGATGGCCGAGCGTTTCCTGAGTACCGGCCTGTCCCCGGTTGAGGCTGCATTCAAAACCATCGATCGACTGGATGGTGCCTTTGCGCTGGCGTTTCTGTTTGACGGTCAGGACGATCTGATCGTGGCCGCGCGCAAGGGCTCTCCGCTGGCAATTGGCCACGGCGATGGCGAGATGTTCGTCGGCTCGGACGCCATCGCTCTGGCTCCGCTGACGGATCGGATTACCTATCTTGAGGAAGGCGACCGTGCAGTGCTGACCCGGACCTCGCTGGAGATCCGCAACGAAGCCGGAGAGCTGGCCAACCGGGAAACGCGCCAGATCAAGCTGGATCAGGCCCGCGCAGACAAGGGCGGGCACAAGCATTACATGGCCAAGGAAATCGCTGAACAACCCGTCGTGGTGGCCGAGGCGATCCGGTCCTATCTGCCCACCGGTGGCGATCAGGTGGTTCTTCCGGGGGCCGAACTGGATTTCTCGAAACTGGACCGTCTGACAATGGTGGCTTGCGGCACGGCCTTCTATGCTTGCCTGACGGCGAAATACTGGTTCGAGCAGTTGGCCAAGATGCCCGTCGAAGTCGATATCGCCAGCGAATTCCGCTATCGCGAACCCCCGATCACCGACCGAACGCTTGCTTTGTTTGTCAGCCAGTCGGGCGAAACCGCCGACACCCTGGCCGCGCTGCGCTATTGCGAAGGGAAGGCGGACAAGATCGTTTCGGTCGTCAACGTCCCCGAAAGCTCGATCGCGCGTGAAAGTGACATTGCCCTGCCAATCCATGCGGGTGTTGAGATTGGCGTGGCCTCGACCAAGGCCTTTACCTGCCAGCTTAGCGTTCTGTTGATGCTGGCGCTGAAAGCCGCCGCAGATCGTGGCACGTTGAGCGCCGAGGAAATCGCCGATCACGCCGCAGCGCTGCGCGGTTTGCCGACCGTACTGAACACGGCGCTGGATCAGAACCGGGCGATCAAAAAGGCCGCACAACGCCTGTCCGAGGCGCGCGATGTTCTGTTCCTGGGACGTGGCCTGATGTATCCGCTTGCTATGGAGGGCGCGCTGAAACTGAAGGAAATCAGCTACATCCATGCTGAAGGTTATGCATCAGGTGAACTCAAACACGGCCCCATTGCGCTGATCGACAAGCATATGCCGGTTGTCGTCATGGCCCCGCGGGATACGGTTTTCGACAAGACAGTTTCGAACATGCAAGAGGTCATGGCGCGAAAGGGTAAGGTCATTCTTATCTCGGACGATGATGGCATCGCCGACGCCGAGGACGGTGTCTGGACCACGATCCGAATGCCGCATATCCACACCAGCCTTGCGCCGATCCTCTATTCTGTTCCGGCGCAGTTGCTGGCCTATCACACGGCGGTCGCCAAAGGGACCGATGTGGATCAGCCGCGCAATCTGGCGAAATCCGTGACCGTCGAGTAATCGGCGATGCAGGCCTATCTGGATCAGATCAAGGCGCATGCCGATCCCGAACGGGCGGCACAGGTAGCGGCCTATCACAAGATCGACCGCCCCTATCTGGGTGTACCAAATCCGGTGCTGAATGATCTGACAAAGACCTGGCGCCAACAACTTGATGCGGACGACCGCGTGGCCCTGGCGGATGCCTTGTGGCGGACAAACATCCACGAAGCACGCGTCGCTGCCGCCAAATTGCTGACACAGGCGCGTATCCGACCGGATGACGTGGTCTGGGAGCTGCTCCTAGGCTGGGTCCCGGATTTCGACGCATGGGCCATCGCCGATCACGCCTGCATGGCCCTGCAAAAACGGCTGACCGCGGATCCCTCTCGACTGGATCAGGTCGAAAGCTGGACAGGTTCAGATCATATGTGGACCCGTCGCGCGGCTCTGGTTGCCACCTTGCCATGGACAAAGCAGAACCATCCCAAGCCCGAAGATCTGGCCTGCCGAGACCGGATCCTGGGATGGGCCGCTGGATATGTTCCAGATCGTCAATGGTTCATCCAGAAAGCCATAGCGTGGTGGCTGCGCGAATTGTCGAAACACGATCCTGAACGCGTGCGTGGCTTTTTGGATCAGCACGGCGCCGCCATGAAACCCTTTGCCCGCAAAGAAGCCGGTAAATACCTACGCGCCTAGTTCGAGTAAACGTCAAGTTCGACCAGTTCGTCCAACGGCACCAACAATGCCCGCATCGCCTCAAGCGACAACTGACTGCCTCCGCCTTCTGGGCCAGCGATCGGCACCAGCGTGATGAACGCCTGCGCGCCCGTGCGCGGAACCACGACCCGGCCGGTGGTTTCGACCTCGACCAGTGGGGTCCGTAGCCAACGCCCCGGCGTGGTGGGATCACCCAAACTGGCAATGGTGCGTTTCGCGCCACTCCAGCTGGCGACAGCGACCGCAGGCTCGGGCGCAATCGGCGCGGTCTCGGTGACCTCTGGGGTTTGCTGCGGCGGCGCGTCAATTCCGCCGAACACCCGATCCGTGGTCGAACGTATGGCATCGCAGCCAACCAGAGCGAAACAAAGAAGAAGCCACGTGGTTTTCATAAGGTGAAGCTATCTGCCTGCGCCCATCTGTACCAGCGCTATCTGCGGTTCCCCCTTGCCGCTGCCCGACCTGCGCTTTACCTATGTCGCATGACTGCTCCACTGATCGACCCGTTTGCCCGCGCCATCACCTATCTCCGCGTCTCCGTCACGGACCGCTGTGATTTCCGCTGCGTCTATTGCATGTCCGAGGACATGAAGTTCCTGCCCAAGAAGGACTTGCTGACGCTGGAAGAGCTGGACCGTATGTGCACTACCTTCGTGAACATGGGTGTCGAAAAGCTGCGCATCACTGGCGGAGAACCTTTGGTGCGCCGAAACATCATGTCCTTCTTCCACAACATGACGCGGCATCTGGACAGCGGCGCGTTGAAAGAGCTGACACTGACCACCAATGGCTCGCAACTGCACCGTTTCGCAGATGATCTTTATGCGGCGGGCGTGCGCCGGGTGAACGTCTCGCTGGACACGCTGGACGAAGACAAGTTTTCCAAGGTCACGCGCTGGGGCCGCCTGAAACAAGTGCTGAACGGCATCGACGCGGCGCAAAAAGCAGGGCTGCGGATCAAGATCAATGCCGTGGCGCTGAAGGGCTTCAACGAACCCGAGCTGCCACAGATCACCGAATGGTGCGCCGAACGCGACATGGACCTGACCTGGATCGAGGTCATGCCCATGGGCGATATCGGCAACGAGGACCGCCTGGATCAGTACTGGTCCCTGAGAGACGTGCGCAAGGCATACGAAAACCACTATACAGTGACCGATCTGGCAGAACGCACTGGCGGCCCGGCCCGCTATGTCCGACTGGAAGAAACCGGACAAAAGATCGGCTTCATCACCCCGCTGTCCCATAATTTCTGCGAAAGCTGCAACCGCGTGCGCCTGACCTGCACCGGAGAGCTGTATATGTGCCTCGGCCAGGAAGACATGGCCGACCTGCGCGGTGCCCTGCGCGACCACCCCGAGACCGAAGAACCGCTGGAACAGGCGATCCGCGCGGCCATAAACCTCAAGCCCAAGGGCCATGATTTCGACTATTCCCGGCAGGCGGTCGACGGTCAGATGAGCCGCCACATGAGCCATACCGGCGGCTGAGTTGTCCCGGCCCGGCGGACAACCGACGCTGCTGTACAAGCTGTACTGCGGCCTGACAAACCTTGTGATCCCGTTGGTCTGGCGAAAAGTACGCGCCAAATTACAGGCGGCCGAGGTGCCCTCACATCGTCAACAAGAACGACTGGGCCATGCCAGCACGCCCCGCCCCACCACACGCCTGATCTGGTTCCACGCCGCCAGCGTCGGCGAAAGCCTGTCCGTCCTCAGCCTGATCAAGCGATTGGGCGAACGCCTGCCCGATGCCGAGTTCCTGATCACCTCGGGCACCCCAACGTCCGCCGAGTTGATCGCCAAACGCATGCCCCCGCGCACGCGCCACCAGTACCCGCCGCTCGACAGCGGCGGACCGGTGCGTCGGTTTCTGGATCACTGGCAGCCGGATGCGGCCATCTTCGTCGAAAGCGAAATCTGGCCCCGTCTCATCGTCGAGACCTCAAAACGCGGAACACCGCTGGCCCTGCTCAACGCGCGCCTATCCGAAAAATCTGTCGCGGGTTGGACGAAGCGTCGCAAGACTTCCCGGTTCCTCCTGAACCATTTCTCCCTGTTCCTGACCCAGAACAAGAAAACCGCCAGCAACCTGATCGCTATGGGTGCCGCTCCTGAGAAGGTACAACCGGGCACCAACCTCAAAGCCCTGTCCGACCCACTACCTGTGGACACAAAAACACTGTCTCAGATCAAGCAGCAGATCGGCGATCGCCCGGTCTGGATCGCCAGCTCTACCCATCAGGGTGAGGAAGAAACCATTCTCACCGCGCATAAAGCCCTGCTCGACCGCTGGCCCGATCTGTTGCTTCTGCTGATCCCGCGCCACCCCGAGCGCCGCACCGAAATCGGTGATCTGATCCACGCCCAGGGCCTTACACATGCCCAGCGCAGCGTCGACCAGCCCATCACCGGCCATACTCAGATCTACATGGCCGACACGCTGGGCGAGTTGGGTACCTGGTACACCCTTTGCCCAATCGTCTTCCTCGGCGGTTCTCTCAAAGAGATCGGAGGCCACAACCCCTTCGAACCCGCGCAAGCCGGGGCCGCGGTCCTGACCGGCCCGGGCACCTTCAACTTCGCGGAAACCTTCGCCCCGCTGATAGAAACTGGCGGTGCCATCGAGGTCCAAACCGCGCCCGATCTGACCAAGGCCGTCGACCGCTGGCTCTCGGACATCAACGCACTGACCAAAGCCCGCGCCGCCGCCCAGTCCTGCGTCAACAGCCAGGCCACCGCGCTGGACATGGTCATCGAAACCCTGTGCACCACGCTCGACTTGCGTGCACCGGATCCCTCTTCATCTGGCTAAAAATATCCCGGGGGTGTGGGGGCAGAGCCCCCACCCTTTCCGTCAGGCTGCCGGCATCCGCTGCTCAACGATCTCGGCCCACCAGCTGCACCCGGCCGGAATCGCGTCATCGTTAAAATTGTACTCCGGATGGTGCACGGCGGCCGTATCGCCGTTGCCCACCAGAATATAAGCCCCCGGACGTTCCTCCAGCATAAAGGCGAAATCCTCGCCCCCCATGACCAGCGGTGCGTCATCGCAAGCCCCCGATACCGACCGCGCCACGTCTGCGGCAAATTCGGTCTGCGCGTCGCTGTTCACCATCACCGGATAGCCCCGGATATACGTCACGTCCGCAGTTCCACCAAAGGTCGCCGCCACGCCGGCGCAAATCTCTTTGATCCGGGTTTCGGCCAGATCGCGCATCTCTTTGGTCATGGTGCGCACGGTGCCCTTGATCTGCACCGTCTGCGGGATCACGTTGAACGCCTTCGAAGATGTCTCGAACGACGTCACCGACACCACCACCTGATCAATCGGGTCGGCATTGCGCGAGGCGATCGTTTGCAGCGCCAACACGGCCTGCGCCGTCATCACGGTTGTGTCCACCGTCTCCTGCGGCTTTGCGGCATGGCCACCGCGACCTTCGAAAGTGATGTCGAACTGGTCGGTCGCCGCAAAGAACGAGCCCGGACGGATCGCAAAACTGCCCACCGGACGCCCCGGCCAGTTGTGCATGCCGTAGACTTCCTGAATGTTCCAGCGATCCATCATACCGTCTTCGCACATCTCACGACCGCCGCCGCCACCTTCTTCGGCGGGCTGGAAGATCACCACCACGGTGCCATCAAAGTTCCGAGTCTCCGACAGGTATTTCGCCGCCCCCAGCAGCATCGCCGTATGCCCGTCATGCCCACAGGCATGCATCGCCCCGTCGGTTTTCGACGCATAGTCCAGCCCCGTCGCCTCATGGATCGGCAGAGCATCCATGTCGGCACGCAGACCGATGACTTTACCGCCGGTATCAGCCTTGCCCTTGATCACACCAACAACCCCGGTGCGCCCGATCCCGGTGACGACCTCGTCACAGCCGAACTCTTTCAACTTGTCCGCGACCAAGGCGCTGGTGCGATGGGTTTCAAACAGAATTTCAGGATTTTCATGAATATCCCGCCGCCATGCGGTGATTTCGTCCTGCAACTCGGCAAAGCGGTTTTTGACTGGCATCTCTTCTCTCTCCTATCTCAAGCCGCCGGCATCCGGCGCTCGACCATTTCGGCAAACCAAGAGCATCCCATCGGGATGATCTCATCATTGAAATTGTATTCGGGGTGGTGCAGCCCGGCACTGTCGCCATTGCCCAGAACGATAAAGGCACCGGGGCGCTCTTCCAGCATGAACGAGAAATCCTCGCCCCCCATCACCATGGGCGCCTCATCACAGCTGCCGCCAACAGAAATGGCGGCCTCGGCGGCATAGCCGGTCTGTTCCTCGGCGTTGATCGTCACCGGCACACCGCGCGTATAGGTCACTTTGGCGGTGCCACCGAATGCCTCGGCAATACCCTGCACGACTTCGCTCAGCCGCGTCTCGATCTGGTCGCGCACCTCTGCGGAATGGGTGCGGACAGTTCCGCGCACCCGCGCCGATTGTGGGATCACGTTGAACGCCTTGGACGACGTCTCGACCGAGGTCACAGACAGAACCGCCTGCAGGATCGGATCCGTATTGCGCGACACGATGGTCTGAAGCGCGACAATCAGTTGCGACAGCATCACTGTGGTATCAATGGTTTCCTGCGGCTTGGCCGCATGACCGCCCTTGCCTTCCAGATGAATGTCGAACTCATCCGCAGCCGCCAACAACGGACCCGAACGAATGGCAAATTGCCCGGTGGGGACACCCGGCACATTGTGCATGGCATAGACTTCCTGAATGCCAAAGCGGTCCATCAGCCCGTCCTTGCACATCGCCTCGGCCCCGTTTCCGCCCTCTTCTGCCGGTTGGAAGATCACGATAGCCGTACCGTCAAAGTTCCGCGTCTCCGACAGGTATTTCGCCGCCCCCAGCACCATCGCCGTGTGCCCGTCATGGCCGCACGCATGCATCGCGCCCTGGGTCTTCGAGGCATAGTCCAGACCTGTCTGCTCCTGCATCGGCAGTGCGTCCATGTCAGCGCGCAACCCGATCACGCGACCCTGCGTATCGGTCTTGCCCCTGATCACCCCCACAACGCCCGTGCGGCCAATTCCGGTTACCACCTCATCGCAGCCGAACGCTTTCAGCTTATCGGCGACCAAGGCGCTGGTGCGGTGGGTGTCATAGAGGATTTCAGGGTGTTGATGGATATCCCGCCGCCAACCGGTGATCTCTTCGTGCATTTCGGCAAGCCGGTTCTTGATTGGCATCTGGTCCTTCCCAAATCAGGCGACGGGCAATCGTCGTTCCACCAGCTCAGCAAACCAGCTGCATCCGGCAGGAATGGCGTCGTCGTCGAAGTTGTATTCCGGGTGATGGCACATGGCTGTGTCCCCGTTTCCGATAAAGATGTAGGCTCCGGGCCGTTCTTCAAGCATGTAGGCGAAATCTTCGGACGGCATGATCGGGTCGGGGCTGTTATTGACCTTGCCCGCCACGGCTTGCGCGGCCTCGGCGGCATAGATCGTTTCGTCGTCCGAGTTCACGGTCACCGGATAGCCCGGTTTCCACGTCATCGTGGCCGAGGCACCAAATGCCGAGGCGGTATCTTCCGCGATCCGACGTACACGCTCTTCCGCGATTGCGCGGTATTCGGGGTCCAGCGTCCGCACTGTGCCCTGCAGACGGGCTGTATGCGCGATCACGTTCGACGCAACACTGTCCGTCTCAAACGTCCCCACCGTCAGAACCACGCGTTTGATCGGGTCAACGGTGCGCGATACAACCGATTGCAAAGCCACGACAATATGGGACGCGACCAGAGTCGTGTCGATTGCATCATGCGGGGCCGCAGCATGACCGCCCTTGCCGGTGACAACGATTTCAAACTCATCGGACGAGGCCAGGAATGCGCCGGGCCGGATCGCGAACTCACCCACCGGATAACCCGGCATATTGTGCATGCCATAGACTTCCTGGATGCCCCAACGATCCATCAAACCATCGCGGCACATGGCCAGACCACCCGCCCCGCCTTCTTCGGCGGGCTGGAAGATCAGCACGACGGAGCCGTCAAAGTTTCGTGTCTCGGCCAGATATTGCGCCGCACCCAGCAGCATTGAGGTATGCCCGTCATGCCCGCAGGCATGCATCTTGCCCGAAACGGTTGAGGCATAGTCCAGCCCCGTCGCTTCTTCGATCGGCAGCGCATCCATATCCGCCCGCAGCCCGATCACCCGGCCCTGCGTGTCCTGTCGCCCCTTGATCACCGCCACAACGCCTGTCTTACCGATCCCAGGCGTGATCTCATCGACGCCGAACTCTTTCAGGCGGTCGACAACAAACCCCGCGGTTTTTTCTACATCGTACATCAGCTCGGGATGCATGTGCAGATGGCGACGCCACTTGGTGATCTCGCCATGCATTTCGGCGAGCCGGTTTTTGACGGGCATCTTATCCCCCTCTGAGGTGTTATTCGCAGAGCCGTTCTACCAGACGTTCCATGAATTTCTGGCCTGCGTTGAATTGAGAAACCGTAATGAATTCATTCGGCTGATGCGCCTGTGCAATATCACCGGGGCCGCAGATCACGGCGGAATAGCCAGCCTCCTGAAATTGCCCCGCCTCGGTGCCATAGCTGACCACATGACTGGCATTGTCACCGGTCAGCGAGCGCACCAGCATCTCGGCCTCGCCATCCTGTTCAGGCACAAGACCGGGGATCGAGAAATGTTCGGACAGCTCAATCCGCGCGTCCGGGTGGACCGCCTGCATCCGCGCCTCGACCTCGCGCACCTTGTCAAAATAGGCCTTTTGCCAGACCGCCTTGTCCTCATCCGGGACCGTGCGGAAATCCATCATGAAGTGGCAGTCCTTGGCGGTGATGTTATGCGCGGTGCCGCCTTCGATCATGCCCACATGACAGGTTGTCCAGGGCGGATCGAACACCGCAGCGATGTCCGAAGGCTGCGCCGCCATATTCTGAGCGTTGCGTTGGTTGGCCCAGTCGATCAGCGGCGCGGCTTCCATGATCGCGTTGACGCCGGTGTGCATGATCGAGCTGTGGACCTCGAACCCAACCATATGCGTGTCGAAACCGAACCCGCCCTTGTGGCCGGTCACGGCCTGCATCACCGACGGCTCACCCACGATCACCGCCGAGCCTTTGGGCAGAACGTCCCGCATCGCTTCGATCATGGGCGGGGCACCGGTGCAGCCGACTTCTTCATCAAAGCTCAGGGCCAGTTGCAGGGGGCGTTTGATATCGGCGTGCTGCGCCTCGACCAGTGCCCAGATGGCCAAAGCGTCAAAGCCTTTCATATCGCAGGTGCCGCGCCCGAAATACTTGCCGTCTTTTTCGGTGACGATGAACGGATCGGTGTCCCAGGGCTGACCATCGACCGGCACCACATCCGTGTGGCCGGACAGGACAATCGCGCCCTCTTCCCACGGGCCGACATGCGCGAAAACGGCTGCCTTGTGCGGCTGATCCGGGTCCGGCCAGCGATGCGGCTCGATCCCGTGGCTGCGCAGATACTCTTCGACCCAATCAACCAATGGCAGATTGGTTTCGCGGCTGACCGTCGGGAAAGAGATCAGCTTGGTCATGATCTCAAGCGGGCTCAGGCGTTGGGGCATTTGGATCAGTATCCGCTGTCGGTCGTCAGAACGAAGTGACCCGGTTCAACCTCGTTATATTGCGAGGGTTCGGGGGCGTAACCAATTGGATGAATTGGCGACGGGATCGGCTTGAAGTTCAAGTCTTTTTCCGATTTTCGTTTGTTCGGATCGGCAATCGGCACCGCCTTCATCAGTGCCTGCGTGTAGGGGTGCTGAGGATTCTCGAACACTCGCGCGCGCGGTCCCAGCTCGACAATCCGGCCCAGATACATCACGCCTACATGGTGGCTGACTCGTTCGACCACAGCCATATCGTGGCTGATGAACAGATAGCTGAGGTTCAGTTCCGATTGCAGCTCCATCATCAGGTTCAGCACCTGCGCCTGCACCGACACGTCCAGCGCCGAGACCGCCTCATCCGCCACAATCAGCTTGGGGTTCAGGGCAAGCGCACGGGCGATGGCGATTCGCTGACGCTGACCGCCCGACATCTCATGCGGGAAGCGGCGCATGAAGCTGCGCGGCAGTTGCACCTTGTCGAACAACTGTGCCACCCGGTCCTGCAATTCCGACCCCGAGGCGACGCCATAGTTGCGCATCGGTTCCGCCACCTGATCGACCAGTTGCATCTGTGGGTTCAGCGAGGCGAACGGGTCCTGAAAGATCATCTGCATGTCCAGCCGCGCCTTGCGCAGGCCCGCCGGATCCAGCTTCATGATATCGACGCCGTCCAGATCGACCTCACCCTTCATCGGTTCAACCAGACGCAGGATCGAACGCCCGGCCGAAGACTTGCCGCAGCCCGACTCGCCCACAAGGCTGAGGGTCTGACCGCGGTTGATGGTGAACGACACATCCTCGACCGCGTGCACGTTCGAAATGGTCCGCCGCAGCAATCCGCCTTTGACCGGAAAGCGCGTGGTCAGGTTCTTGACCGTCAGCAGCACATCATCCGTACCGGGAATCGGCGCAATGTTTTGACCTTCGACGCCCAGCAGCTTCATCGGCTCGGGCGCGGCCTTGCCCTGCATCTCACCCAGCTTAGGCACCGCCGCCAACAGCGCTTTGGTGTAATCATGCTGCGGGTTCTCGAAAATTTCGGTGACCGAGCCCTCTTCGACCTTGTTGCCCCGGAACATCACAACCACGCGGTCGGCCATCTGTGCCACCACGGCCATGTCATGGGTGATGAACATCACCGCCGTGCCGGTTTCGCGCTTGAGCCGGTCCATCAGGGCCAGAATCTCGGCCTGAATGGTCACATCCAGCGCAGTCGTGGGCTCGTCCGCGATCAGCAGGCGCGGCTCGCAAGCCATGGCCATCGCGATCACGACGCGCTGACGCATCCCGCCGGACAGCTCGTGCGGGTATTGCTTCAACCGCCGTTCGGGTTCAGGGATACGCACCTGACGCAACAGCTCCAGCGCGCGGTCCTCGGCCTGTGTCTTCGACATGTTCTTGTGAATGCGCAGCCCTTCGGTCAGCTGGCGACCAACGGTGAAGACCGGGTTCAGGGCTGTCATCGGCTCCTGAAAGATCATCCCGATCTCGTTGCCGCGAATCTGTTTCATCAGATCCTGATCGGCATCGGCGAGGTTCATCTCATCGCCGTCGCGCCGGTCAAACAGCAACTGACCGCCCGCAATCTCGCCGCCGCCGAATTCCACAAGGCGCATCAGAGACAGCGAGGATACCGACTTGCCGGACCCGGATTCGCCAACAATACATACGGTTTCGCCGGGGTTGACCTCGAACGAGACATCCTCGACGCCGACAACCGGACCGTCCTTGGTCTGAAACTCGACCCGCAGTTTTTTGATCTGGGCAATAGGCTGGTCCAGCACGCGCGCACTCCCGTCTGCGTCATTTTTGTTCTGAATGCCAAACGCTAAGGCCGCTGGCCGGGAAAAGTCAAACCCCATCGGAAATTCGTGACGGCAAGGCTTGCTTTTTTTTGAAGTTCTGTTTCGATACGCCTCGTAACCGTCTTGGGGAGAAGGTGAAATTTGCGGCAGGCAAAAAACATTGCCGTTTCAATTCAAATCCTTACCCCATTCGCGGCAACGCCAAATCCGCAGGCATTGCGGAGATAATCGAGACACATGCGTGTCCAATCCGGGAGTGTATAATGAAAATCAAAACCCTTTTGCTTGGTGCGATTGCAAGCACGGCGATGGCCCCGATGGCCTTTGCCGAGCGCGGATCGGACGGCAATGTCAGCATCATTTACTGGCAGGCCCCGTCGATCCTGAACCCGTTTTTGTCGGGCGGTACCAAGGATGTGGAAGCCGCCTCGCTGGTGATTGAACCACTCGCCCGCTATGATCAGGACGGCAACATGGTTCCGTTCCTCGCGTCCGAGATTCCGACGGTTGAAAATGGCGGCGTCAGCGAAGACCTGACCTCGATCACGTGGAAAATCGCGCCGGGCATCAAATGGTCCGACGGCACCCCGTTCACGTCGGCGGATGTGAAATTTACCGCTGATTACTGCATGCACCCCGAAGGCGGCTGCGCGCAGGTAACTAAATTCGAGGGCGTCACCTCGGTCGAAGCTGTGGATGACCTGACCGTCAAAGTCACCTTCGACGCACCGACCCCGTTCCCTTACGGACCGTTTGTGGGCGGCGAAAGCCCGATCATTCAGGCCGCTCAGTTCGCCGAATGTCTCGGTGCCAAGGCGCCCGAGTGCACCACCGAAAACTTCAACCCGATCGGTACGGGGCCGTTTGCGGTTACTGAGTTCAAGCCGAACGACGTGATCACCTTTGCCGCCAACGACAACTATCGTGACCCGGCAAAACCGGCCTTTGCGACTGTGACCTTCAAAGGCGGCGGTGACGCGACGGCGGCTGGTCGAGCGGTCATGGAAACCGGCGAATTCGACTATGCCTGGAACCTGCAGCTTGCGCCCGAAGTGATCGCGCAGATGGAAGCCGGCGGCAAAGGCACGCCTGTTGCGGGCTTTGGCCCGCTGGTCGAGCGCATCATGCTGAACCAGACCAACCCGTCGCCCGATCTGCCGGAAGGTGAGCGGTCAACTGCCAAGCATCCGCACCCGTTCCTGCAGGACCCTGCGGTTTACAAAGCAATGTCCATGGCCATCGACCGTCCGCTGCTGGTGGAAATCGGCTATGGTCAGGCTGGCAAGGTGACCTGTAACTGGGTTCCGGCCCCGGCGGCCTTCAACTCGACCTCGATGAGCTGCGACACGCAGGATATCGAAGGCGCGAAAAAGCTGCTGGATGACGCAGGCATCGTCGATACCAATGGCGATGGCGTGCGCGAAAAAGATGGTGTTCCACTGAAAATCGTCTATCAGACCTCGACCAACGCTGTCCGTCAGGACTTTCAGGCGCTGATCAAGGAATGGTGGAGCCAGATCGGTATCGAATCCGAGCTGCGCAACATCAACGCGTCCGTCTTCTTTGGTGGTGATCCGGGTTCGCCCGACACGTTCCAGAAGTTCTATGCCGACGTTGAAATGTATGCCAACACCTTCAACGGTACCGACCCGCAATCCTATCTGGGCAACGGTCTGTGCGACAAGGCTCCGAAACCGGAATCGCAGTGGCAGGGCGAAAACATCAGTCGCTTCTGCAACGAAGAGTTCGACAAGCTGCATGGTCAGCTGGCCGAAACCGCCGGTCTGGAAGCCCGCGCCGAGATCGCTAAGAAGCTGAACGACATCATCGTGCAGGAAGGCGGCATGATCCCGCTGGTGCACCGTGGTCGTCTGTCGGCACATGCAAACACACTGGGTGGCGTTGTCCTGAACGTTTGGGACAGCGAGCTGTGGAACATTGCGGACTGGTACCGCAAAACCGGTTCCTAAACCTTAGCCTTGCAAATCTGCGCCCCGGTCCATATCGGGGCGCAGTCCTTTGCACACCCCAACAAGAAGACGCATATAAAGGCGCCTCTTAATGCTGAATTTTACCATCCGACGACTGGTGCTGGCCGTACCAACGCTGCTGTTCATCAGCCTCGTCATCTTCCTGCTGCTCGAGCTTGCCCCCGGCGACCCGATGGCGCAGGTCCCACTCACCGTCCCCCCCGAAGTCAAAGAGAAGATGCGCGAGGCACTTGGCCTCGGCCAGCCGATGCATATCCGGTTCTGGAAATGGATCGTGCAGTTCTTCTGGATCGAACCACAGGTTCTGGTCGACGCCATGTTCGGCACCACTTTCTCTGAAGGTGACCTGCGTGTGATTTCGTGGCAGACCCGCTCGCCCGTCATGGACATCGTCGTTCAGCGTATCCCCCAGACCCTGTGGGTTGTTGGCACCGCCTATGTCGTCGCCATCCTGATCGCCCTGCCCATCGGCATCTATTCCGCCTACCGCCAGTATTCGTGGTTCGACCAGATGGGCACCTTCGTGTCGATGGTCGGCTTCTCGGTCCCGCCCTTCTTCTCGGGCGTGCTGGTGATTGTGATCTTCTCGGTCCAGCTGGGCTGGTTCCCGTCGATCTATGACACCACCCTTGTGGTCAACAGTTGGGACAGCTTTATGCTGCAGCTCAAGCAGATGATCATGCCGGTGATGGTTCTGGCACTGCAGATCACCGCGCAGCTCAGCCGGTTCATGCGCGCCTCGATGCTGGACAACCTCAATCAGGATTACGTCCGCACCGCCCGCGCCAAGGGGCTGAGTGAATATACGGTTGTCATGGTCCACGTTCTGCGCAACTCGATGATCCCCGTGGTCACCGTGATCGCGCTGGGTATTCCGGCCATCTTTGGCGGCGCGATTATCACCGAGCAGGTGTTCAAGGTGAACGGCATCGGCCAGTTGCTGATCGGCGCCATTCAGGCCAACGACCTGCCGATGGTGCAGACGCTTACCTTCATCTTTGCCGTGCTGATCGTGCTGTTCAACCTGATCGCCGACGTCCTGTACGGCATTCTGGACCCGAGGATTCGCTATGACTGATACCGATAAATCAGACACGCTGATCCCCGACGAAGGATTGGCCCCCGCCTCGACCGCGTTGCCGACCACGGGCGTGATGGAGGAACTAACCACCCCGCCCCGCAGCCAGTGGCGCGATGTGTGGGATCAGTTCAAGACCCATAAGGGCGCGATGATCGGAGCGGTCCTGTTCGTCTTCATCGTCGCCGCCGTGTATCTGGGGCCGTTCATCTGGACCATCGACCCCACCCAGATCGACATCCGGTCGCGTAATCAGGGCCCCAGCCTTGCCCATCCCTTCGGCACCGACCAACTGGGCCGGGATATTTTGGCACGGATGATGTCCGGCGGTCAGACCTCGGTGTCGGTTGGCATCACCGCGATGCTGCTGGCGCTGTTTCTGGGCTCGTTCATCGGCGTTCTGGCCGGGTTCTTCAAACGGCTGGACGGCCCGCTGATGCGCCTGACCGACCTGTTCCTCGCCCTGCCCCTGCTGCCACTGTTGCTGGTCATGATGCTGCTGTTCCGCGAACCTCTGTCAGCCGCCTTCGGGCTGGAGCGCGGGATCTTCATCCTGATCGTCTGCGCCATCGGCATCACCTCGTGGATGCCCACCGCGCGGATCGTGCGGGGGGACGTTCTGGCCATCAAGGAACGTGAATTCGTTCTTGCCGCGCGCTCGATTGGCACCAGCAACAGCCAGATCATCACGCGGCATATCCTGCCGAATGTGCTGTCTCCGATCATGGTCTCGGCAACGCTGGGCATTGCCACGGCGATCATTACCGAAAGCGCGCTATCGTTCCTCGGGCTGGGTTTCCCGCCCGATTTCCCCACTTGGGGAAGGTTGCTGTTCGATGGTGTCGACTACCTGCAGCAATACCCCGAGCGTGTGTTCTGGCCCGGTCTGGCGATCTCGCTGACGGTTCTCAGCGTGAACTATCTGGGCGACGGCCTGCGCGACGCGCTGGATCCGCGTATCCGCGGGCGATAAACGAACTTCAGTCGGCGCGTTTCAGCGCGCCGGCCAACAGGATGATCAGAACGGCCAGCGGCAACAGAACCGCAAATGCCAGCCGCAAGGTCATCAACTCGGCCAGAAACCCGATCAGCGGGGGGCCGATCAGCAACCCTCCGTAACCCAATGTCGCAACGCTGGCGATCGCCTGTCCGGGTGGCACGTCCGGGTCATTGGCCGCGCGACTGAAGGCCAGTGGCATAATCACCGCATAGCCCACACCCATCAGCGCAAAGCCTGCCAGCGCCAATCCGGGCTGCCCTGCTGACACCACGCCAAAGACGCCCAAGGCGGCACATATCCCCCCAAACTGGGCCGTGGCGACAGGCCCAAACCGGGCGATGACCACGCCGCCCGCAAGCCGAAACGCAACCATCGTCACGGAAAAGACCGCATATCCCAAGGCGGCGACGCTCTCAGTTGCACCCGTCTCATCACGCAGGAAAATGGCGCTCCAATCGGCAACGGCCCCTTCCCCCAATGCGCCGCACAGCGCGGTGAACCCTACCAGCACCAAAGCCCCCGACGGCAAAGCAAACACCGATCCCGGTTCCGAAACCGTCCGCCTTGAGGTCCAGCGCACCCAGGACAAACCAAGCGCCAGCGCCACCACGACGCCACCGGCCAGCAAAAAATGCTGCAGCACCGTCATGTCCATCTGAACCGCACCATATCCGCTGAGCGCACCCAGCCCGGCCCCAAGGCTCCACATCGCGTGGAACGAAGACATGACCGGCTTGTCGTAGGCCTGTTCAACCTCGGCCGCCCAGGCATTCATCGCCACATCCATCGAGCCATGAAAGGCCCCGAACACAAACAAAAACGCCGCGAGCAACCAGAACCCGCCCGCAAAGGCCAACAGCACCAGTGAAAACGTATAGAGCACGGCGATCACGCGGGTTATCGCAACCGCTCCGAACCTGTCGGTCAGTCGTCCTGTAACCGGAAACGAACACACCGCACCTGCCGCCATGAACAGCAAACCCAGCCCCAGTGCCTCATGCGTCAGCTCCAGCTTGTCGCGGACCGCAGGGATACGAGACGCCCAGATACCAAACAGCGCCCCGTTCAAAATGAACATGGCGGCAACAGCACGCCACGCAGCCACAATACCGATCACAGGAAGCCCTCGCGAAATCCGTCAAACGCCGCCCGTTCTACAGATCATTCGTCGATTGGCAAAGGCCACCTATTCCAGCCGCCTGCGAATTCTTCGAACCCCCAGCCAAACGGCCAGAACCACAGGCAGAGTCACCAAGGTCGTCAACATCCCCTTGCTGATCCCGGCCTGCGTCAGCGGGTACAGCAGATAGCTGACCAACGAGACCGCATAATAGCTGATAGCAACCACCGAGAGCCCCTCAACCGTATGCTGCAGTCGCAGTGCCAGATCGGCGCGCCGGTCCATGCTTTCCAGCAAGGCCTGGTTCTGTGCGCTGCGCTCGACATCCACACGGGTGCGCAGTAATTCCCCCGCCCGGATCGCCCTGTCGGACAGGGCCTGCAACCGGCGTTCGGTAGACTTCACCGTGCGGATCGCAGGATCGTACCGGCGCATCATGAAATCGGCAAAGCTCTGCCCACCTTCAAACCGTTCTTCGCGCAGCACTTCAATCCGCTGATTCACGATGGCCTCATAGGCCCCGGTCGCCCCGAAGCGAAAAGAACACTGGGCTGACAGCGTCTCAAGCTCGGTCGAGGTCGATAACAGATCCGGCAGCAACGCGTCGGGATGGGCCGAATTGTCGGTCATCTGGCCCATCAACCGCGTCAGCCGACCATCCAACTCACCGATCCGGGGCATCAACTGCTTGACGCGGGCGAACCCCAGCATCGACATCGCCTTGTAGGTCTCAATCTCGCACAGACGCTGGATGACCCGGCCAATCCGCCGTTCTCCGGTGCCAGCCGTCACGAACAGCGCAAACCGCATATGCCCAGCCGGATCGATACGGAAATCGCTGGCGCAGATTGCAGCGTCATCCACGACACGCGCCACGGCCAAACTTTCCGGCTCAAACCAATCGGACAACGCGGCTTTGACCCCCTCGTCACCCTGCCGTTCGACCACCCGCATCATGACCGAGGTCACACGCTGGCCCGGACTTGCCATCAGCCAGTCCGGCGGGAACACTTCGAAATCCGCCGGGTTGAACGCCCGGTCGCTGACATTCTGTGCGATCGCCGTATAGGTCACGAACTCGGTGTGCTGTTCCCATTTCAGCCAATGCCGCCCGATCTGCCCGGCATAATGGGTGGCATCAGGTTGTGGATGCTGCGCACCGTGCCGATCGAGCAGCGCCTTCAGATGCGCCATATCCTCATCCCGATCCCGAGCCACCGCCTCATCGGGTTTCTTGATGGCCAGAAACACAACCGTGCAGGGTGCCGCTGCCACGGGAAACGGGCGCGCGTGCAACTCGTTGGCCAGCGCATAGCGCAACGGGTGGTCATCTATGGGTGTCATCAGTGGCTCCGTTTCCTAGGGCGCACTATACGGCACATAGGAAATACATCAATTATCTTTTTATTTCATATACTTACACGGATACAACGGTATACAAACCCGCTATCTCATTGATTTGGCTGCCATAGCTCAATCGGATTCCCTTCCGGGTCGTGAATACGGGCGAATTTACCCACCTCACTGTCCCATTCCGGGTTGGTCTCAACGGTGATCCCATCCGCCTCAAGCTGAGCGGTCAGCGCGGCCAGATCATCCACGCGAAAATTGATCATCCACTGCTGTTCTGGCCGCCCGAAATAGGTGGTGTCCTGCGCAAAGGGCGCAAAGACGGTATAGCCTTCACGCTGCATCCACGGAACCGGGTCAAAGTGATGAACGCCCAAATGTTTCTCATACCACTCCGTCAGAGCCTCAGGGTCACGCGCCCGAAAGAACACGCCACCAATACCGTTCACTTTCTCCATAACGAACCTCCGATACCCAGACAGGATACCACACTCCACCTGCTTCATCTGGCCAAAAATATCCTGGGGGTTTGGGGGCAAAGCCCCCATCAATACGAAAGAGAAAAGGGCGCCCGCAGGCGTCCTTTGCAACTTGGTTCCGACCGCCGGATCAGTCGATCATCGGCAGCAGCTTGTCCAGCGAGGCCTTGGCATCCCCATAGAACATCCGCGTGTTCTCTTTGAAGAACAGCGGGTTTTCGATGCCCGAATAGCCGGTGCCCTGACCACGCTTGGACACGAACACCTGCTTGGCCTTCCAGCATTCCAGCACCGGCATCCCGGCGATGGGGCTGTTGGGGTCTTCCTGCGCCGCAGGGTTCACAATGTCGTTCGAGCCGATGACGATGGCCACATCCGTGTCCGGGAAGTCGTCGTTGATCTCGTCCATCTCCAAGACGATGTCATACGGCACCTTCGCCTCGGCCAGCAGCACGTTCATGTGGCCCGGCAGACGACCCGCAACGGGGTGGATCGCAAAGCGAACCTCTTTGCCCTTGGCACGCAGCTTGCGAACCAGTTCGGACACCGATTGCTGCGCCTGCGCAACGGCCATGCCATAGCCCGGGATGATGACAATGCTGTCAGCATCGTTCAGGGCCGCTGCGACGCCGTCTGCTTCAATTGCGATCTGCTCGCCCTCAACAGCCATCTGCTCACCCTGCGGACCACCGAAGCCGCCCAGGATCACGCTGACAAAGTGGCGGTTCATCGCCTTGCACATGATGTAGGATAGGATCGCACCCGACGAGCCCACCAGCGCACCAACAACGATCAGCAGGTCATTGCCCAGCGAGAAACCAATCGCCGCCGCTGCCCAACCTGAATACGAGTTCAGCATCGACACAACCACCGGCATGTCCGCCCCGCCAATACCCATGATCAGATGATAGCCAATGAACAGCGCGGCCAGCGTCATCAGGATCAGCGGGAACAGACCACCCGACGCGGTGTACCAGATCAGGCAGATCAGCGAGAGGCCCGCAGCAACCGCATTCAGCGCATGGCCACCCGGCAGCTTGGTCGCCGCCGAGGTCACCTTACCGGCCAGCTTGCCATAAGCCACGACCGATCCGGTAAAGGTGATCGCGCCGATGAAGATGCCCAGGAACAGTTCCACATGCAGGATCGCCAGCTCGGCCGCCGTCTTCTTGGCGATCAGCTTGGCGAACGCGCCCAGATCACTCAGGTCCGCCTGCGACGCGTTATCGGCAATCGCCATAACCTGCGCCACATTGCCGATCTCAAAATGCGCGTTGAAACCCACGAACACGGCCGCCAGACCCACCAGCGAGTGCATCGCGGCCACAAGCTGCGGCATCTCCGTCATCTGTACGCGTTTCGCCACATATTGACCGATAAAGCCCCCGCCCGCGATCAGCAGCAGCGACAGCAACCACAGGCCCGACCCGGGGCCAACCAGCGTGGCAAAGACCGCCAGCGCCATACCAACGATGCCATACCAGACTGCGCGCTTGGCGCTTTCCTGGTTCGACAGACCACCCAGAGACAGGATGAACAGAACAGCCGCAACAACATAGGCGGCAGTGGTAAAGCCAAATTCCATCTACCCGGCCTCCCTTAAGATTTCTGGAACATGGCGAGCATGCGCCGGGTTACGAGGAAGCCGCCGAAAATGTTGATCCCGGCCATGAAGACGGACAGCGCCGCCAGCAAAATGACCAGGAACGACCCCGATCCGATCTGCATGAGCGCCCCGACGATAATAATCGACGAGATCGCGTTGGTGATCGCCATCAGCGGAGTGTGCAAGCTGTGCGAGACGTTCCAGATCACCTGGAAGCCCACAAAGATCGCCAGCACGAACACGATGAAATGCTGCATGAAGCTGGCCGGGGCCACCAGCCCCACCAGCAGCATCAGCGCGCCGCCGACACCCAGCAGGGTGAATTGCTGCTTGGTCTGCGCCTTGAAGGCCGCAATCTCCTGCGCCTTCTTCTCTTCCGGGGTCAGTTCCTTGACCTCGGGCTTTTTCTGCGCCGCAATCGCCTGCACTTTGGGCGGTGGCGGCGGGAAGGTGATGTCGCCCTCAAAAGTCACGGTGGACCCGCGGATCACATCGTCTTCCATATCGTGATTGATCTGACCGTCCTTTTCAGGCGTCAGGTCGGTCATCATGTGACGGATGTTGGTCGCATAAAGCGACGAAGACTGCGCCGCCATTCGGCTGGGGAAGTCGGTATAGCCGACGATGGTGACGCCATTGTCGGTCACCACCTTCTCATCCGGCACAGTGCCTTCGACGTTACCGCCGCGTTCCGCAGCAAGGTCAACAATGACCGACCCCGGCTTCATCGCCTTGACCATATCCTCAAGCCACAGCTTCGGAGCCGGGCGGTTTGGGATCAGGGCGGTGGTGATGACGATGTCCATTTCCGGAGCCAGCTCTCGGAACTTGGCCAGTTGGGCCTCGCGGAATTCCTCGGACTGAACCGAGGCATAGCCGCCCGTGGCCGCACCGTCCTGCTGTTCTTCCTCAAAATCCAGATAAACGAACTCGGCCCCCATGGATTCGACCTGCTCCGCCACTTCGGGGCGGACGTCAAACGCATAGGTAATCGCGCCCAACGAGGTCGAGGTGCCGATGGCCGCCAGACCGGCCACGCCCGCGCCAACGATCAGCACCTTGGCAGGCGGCACCTTACCGGCAGCCGTCACCTGACCCGTGAAGAAACGACCAAAGTTGTTCCCCGCTTCGATCACCGCGCGATACCCGGCGATATTCGCCATCGACGACAGCGCGTCCATCTTCTGCGCGCGGGAAATACGCGGCACCATCTCCATCGCGATGACATTCGCACCCTTGGATTTGGCCAGTTCCATGCCTTCTTCATTCCCTGCGGGATTAAAGAACGAAATCAGCGTCTTGCCCTTGGTCAGGCGCTTCAACTCGGTCTCGGTGGGCTGGCGGACCTTGGCAACGATATCCGACGACTTCCACAGAGCGGCTGCGGTCTTTACGATCTCGACCCCGGCCGCTTCATACGCTGCGTCCGAAAAACCTGCCGCCGCGCCGGCGCCCTTTTCGATGGCGCATTCATACCCGAGTTTTTGCAGCTGCACGGCAGACTCGGGGGTCATTGCAACCCGGTTCTCTCCGTCCAGAATTTCTTTTGGTGTGCCTATCTTCACCGGCATTTCCCCCTAGTTATCACTCTGAACGAGCGGCTGATCGGTATTTCTCGTTTAACATTCATCTTTCTTGCGCAACATTTCTCATTACGCAAGCGCAGCAATACTGACGCTGAGTTACAAACGCCTTATCCATCATATCCAGCGTCGAGTTTGACGTTCATAGCGTGCGAAGTCCGCGCGGAAGGTCCGGCGTAAGCGATCTTCTTCCGGCAGGATGAACCGGCGCTCCAGCACCCAGACAAAGATGGGAACAAGAACCAGCGACAATACGGCATCAAACCGCAGGATCAATCCAGCAAGGATCAGAACATCGCCCAGATAGATCGGGTTGCGGCTGCGCTTGAAAATCCCCGTCTGCACCATCGACGTCGGGACCTTGTGCGGGATGACCGTGGTTTTAAACCGGCGAAATTCGGCAATGGCCAGAACCGCAAGGATAAGCCCGGCCCCGATCAACACACCGCTTATCAGATCCGTGAACCCTCCGTCCAACGACAGGCCGAACGAAACGTACCGCGCCTGTAGCCACGCGAGGATGGCAAAGCCCAGCAACCAGACCGGAGGAAGATCGACGGTGCGCATGTACGGATTACTTTCTGCCCTTTTCAAGCGACGGGTGTCGCATTTGACCGCTCGTCTACCGCTTTCTGTCGGAAATGGCAAAACAACAGATGGTCGCAGGGATTTCGCACCTGCGCGCAGATGGACAGGCCCGGTCAGATGGGCTAGCCCTGTGCGCAAGTTCACTTGCAGGACCATCATGACCGATTTCACCGCCACCAAAGCCATGTTCGATCTGCCCGAGGGCGTTCTCTACCTTGACGGAAACTCGCTTGGGCCGCTGCCCCGCTCTGCCGGGGAACGGGTGCAGAAGATGATGCAGGACGAATGGGGCCAGATGCTGATCACCGGCTGGAACAAGGCCGGATGGATGGGATTGCCAACCGGTCTGGGCGACCGTATCGGACGGCTGATCGGGGCCGAACCGGGCAGTGTGGTGACGGGTGATACGTTGTCAATCAAGGTTTATCAGGCCGTGGCCTCGGCGCTCGAGCTGTGCCCCGGCCGCAAGGTCGTGCTTTCGGATAACGGCAACTTTCCGTCCGACCTTTATATGGTCGATGGCCTCTTGCGTTCGCTCGGCCCGGATTACGAACTGCGCGTGGTAGACCCCGAGGACGTCGCGACAAACATTACAGAAGATGTCGCCGTGCTGATGCTGACCGAGGTCGATTACCGCACGGGCCGGATGCACAATATGAAGGCGCTGACCGAACAGGCGCATGCGAACGGGACAGTCACAGTCTGGGATCTGGCCCATTCCGCCGGAGCGATTCCGGTGGACCTGTCCGGCTGCAACGCCGATTTCGCCGTTGGCTGTACCTATAAGTATCTGAACGGCGGTCCCGGCGCGCCGGCCTTTATCTATGTCGCCCCGCGACTGGCCGACCGGGTGCGGCCTGCCCTGTCGGGGTGGCTGGGGCATGAAGCCCCCTTTGCCTTCGATCTGGATTACCGCCCCGGCACGGGCATCGAAAGAATGCGGGTGGGCACCCCTCCGATCCTCCAGATGACGGCCTTGTCAGCCGCAATGGATATTTGGGACATGGCCGATATGGCTGATGTCCGCGCAAAATCCATCGAACTGACCGAATTGTTCATCACCCGGGTCGAAGCCACCTGCCCCGACCTGCATCTTGCCAGCCCCCGCGACCCGGCGCAGCGTGGCAGTCAGGTCTCGTTCCGATTTGTCGAAGGGTACGCCGCCATGCAGGCGCTGATCGCCCGTGGCGTGATCGGAGACTTCCGTGCGCCGGATGTCATGCGGTTCGGCTTTACGCCGTTATACATTGACGAGACAGACGTCGAGCAGGCGGTGGACATTCTGGCGGATATCATCGTCAACAAGCTGTGGGACAAACCTGAATTCAAGATTAGGCAGCGGGTTACCTGACCTCAAGCCCCGCCCCCAGCAACGCGGCCAGCTGAGAAATGCGGCACTGAAACTCATCAGCATTGACGGCGGTCAATTTGATACCCATCAGGGTGGCAGTAATGGTTTTGGCGGTCTCGTCGGGTCCGTTGGGCAGGCGAACACGCCCGGCGCTGTCCTCGCGCCGCAGCCAATCGGCGTAAAGAGCGGTCAGCGTCGTCTCACCTTCGGCCAAAATATCCGAGGCTGTCGATTTACTTGTGTCCAGCATCTCCATCCCGTGAGGAGATGCGAGGATGGTGGCCATGCCGTCGATCTGCGCACTGATCGCGTGACTCAGCCGATCCGACACGCTGCCCTCATCAGACAAAGCTCGTGCCACATTTTCTGTCTTTTCAGCATAATGCGCACGCGTCAGGCTGCGCACTATGGCTTCTTTGTTCTTGTAATGCAGATAGACCGCCGGGCGCGACATGCCTGCGCCTTTGGCGATGTCATCCATCGAAGTCTTGCGAAACCCATAAGTCGCAAACGCCTCGAGCGCCGAAGCCAGGATCGCCTGCTGCTTTGGATCATCCAGTTTGTCAGTCATGAATCCGATCTGACACTTTTTGTTTATTATGTCAATTGACAACCTGACACTTTTCGATAAATATGTCAGAACACCAACCACAACCAAGAGAGATGCGCCATGGCGACCGCCCTGACTATCAATGGAAAGACCCATCAAGTGGATCTGCCTGATGATGTTCCCCTTTTGTGGGTCCTGCGGGACGAGGTCGGGTTGACCGGCACCAAATTCGGCTGCGGCGTTGCAGCTTGCGGCTCGTGCACGGTACATATCGACGGAGAGGCTGTTCGGTCATGTCAGGTCGCTTTGTCCGATGTCTGGGGCGATGTGACCACGATCGAAGGGCTGGGCACACCGGATGCCCTGGCGACAATCCAACAATCCTGGGTCGATCATCAGGTCGCGCAATGCGGCTACTGCCAATCCGGCCAGATCATGCAGGCGGCTGCGCTGCTGGCCGAGAACCCCGCCCCTTCGGATGCCGAGATAGACGACGCGATGCAGGGTAACCTGTGCCGCTGCGGCACCTATCCACGTATCCGGGCAGCGATCCATGATGCGGCATCCCGGTTGAAGGAGGCATAAGAAATGGCATCTATTGGCAAAATCCTCCGTCGAACGTTCTTGATCGGGTCCGCTGCCGTTGTCGGCGGCGTGGCCTTTGGGGCCTATTACGTCAGCCGCCCGGCGGCCAATCCCTTGAAACCGGGTCAGGGCGAAACCGTTCTCAGCCCTTTTATCCTGATCGACCAGAAAGGTGTGACGCTGTTTGCACCGCGCGCCGAGATGGGACAGGGCGTCATGACCACATGGGCAGCCTTGATCGCCGAGGAACTGGACGTAGAACTGGACGATATCCGCGTTTTGCACGGGCCTGCCGCAGCGGCCTATTACAACAGCACCCTCATTGGCGAAGGACTGCCGAACAAGGGCTACGACATCTCGGACTTCCAGCACAATCTGGGCGAGGCTCTGGGCGTGTTGGGCAAAACGTTGCAATTGCAGGTCACCGGCGGGTCGACCTCGATGAAGGACGGGTTCGAACGGATGCGCGAGGCCGGAGCAACCGCCCGCGAAACCCTGAAACAGGCGGCCGCGGACCGGTTGGGCGTTGACCGGGCGCAACTGAAAACTGAAAGCGGTGCGGTGATTGCGCCTGACGGCACGCGTATTCCCTACACCGAACTGGCCGAAGCTGCCGGGCAGATCGATCCGCCTCATATCGAACTGCGCGACCCGGCAAACTGGCGCTTGCTGGGCCAAAACCTGCCCCGTGTGGATGTGGTGGGAAAATCCACCGGAAACGCAGAATTCGGCATCGACGTGCGCCCGGAGGGTTTGAAATTCGCCTCGGTACGGATGAACCCCAAACTGGGCGGCGCGATGAACGGTTTTGACGCCAGCACGGCCGGGTCCATGCCCGGCGTCGAAAAGGTGGTCGATCTGGGGACTGGCGTGGCAGTCATTGCCAACAACACATGGCTGGCCATTCAAGCGGTCGAGGCGATAGACGTCGATTGGGGCGAGGCCCCGTACCCATCCGACACCGAAGCGCTGTTCGCAAAGATCGCCGAAGCCTTTGACGACGCACCGAATTCGACAATGCGCGATGACGGCGACGTGGACACGCTGCCTGAAGGTGCCACCGAAATCTCGGCCGAATATCGCGTGCCTTATCTGGCGCATTCGACGATGGAGCCGATGAACGCCACCGCCCTGTTTACCGGCACCAAACTGGATCTGTGGTGCGGCAATCAGGCCCCGACACTCCTGCAAATCCGCGCGGCCAACACGGCCAATCTGGACAAAGAAGCCGTTGAGGTCCACACCACCTATCTGGGCGGCGGCTTTGGGCGGCGTGGTGAGCTGGACTTTGCCGAAATTGCCACCCGGGTCGCAATGGCCATGCCCGGCGTTCCGGTTCAAACAACCTGGAGCCGCGAAGAAGACATGCGCCACGACTTTTATCGCCCGGCGGCGCTGGCCCGGATGCGGGGTGCGGTCAAGGATGGCAAGGCGGTGCTGATCGACGGCAAGGTCGCGTCACAATCCTGCACTCAGCAGGCGGTCGAGCGCTATACCGGACTGCCTGGCGGTGGCCCCGACAAAGTGCTGGTCGAAGGGTTCTTTAACCAGCCGTACGCGGTGCCCAATTACCGGATGAGCGGTCATATCGCCGATCTGGCCGTCCCCGTGGGGTTCTGGCGCTCGGTCGGCAACAGCTATAACGGGTTCTTCCATGAAACCTTCATGGACGAGATGGCCCATGCCGCCGGTCGTGATCCGCTGGAGTTCCGGTTGGAACTGGCCAAGGCCGAGCACGGTCCCTCGGCGGGCGTGCTGCAGGCCGTCAAGGACATGTCCGGCTGGACCGGAGAGACACCGGATGGCGTCGGGCGCGGCGTGGCGATGAGCTACAGCTTCGGCACCCCGGTTGCTCAGGTGATCGAAGTGGTCGACGAGGACGGCACCATCCGTATCGCCAATGCGTGGATTGCCTGTGACGTCGGTTTGGCCCTGGATCCCGGTACGGTCGAGGCACAAATGTTCGGTGGCATGATCTACGGGCTGTCGGCGGCGGTCATGGGAGAGATCACCTTTGCGGACGGAGAGGTCGAGCAATACAACTTCCCCGACTATGACGCCTTGCGCATGCATAATGCACCTGTGACTGAGGTGCGCATTCTGGAAACCAACCCCCATCTGGGTGGTGTTGGGGAACCGGGAACGCCTCCGTCCATGCCCGCGCTTGGCAACGCCCTGTTCGACCTGACAGGCGAGCGCGCTCGCACCCTGCCCCTGATCAATCAGTTCAACCTGCTGGTTTGATCACACTGCGTCGGTCCGGCCCTTCTCTCTCGGGCCGGCGCAGACGTCATGCGGTTTGCTGGAACAATCCCGTGCGCGATCCGGCTGACCATGCCCGAACCGCGTCACCGAAGGCTTCGAACAACGGACGCGACACCGGGTCGTTCACAGCATCCCACTCCGGATGCCATTGCACAGACAGGGTAAAGCCCGGAGCATCCTTGATGTAAATCGCCTCGGGTGTGCCATCAGGGGCGTGACCGTCGATCACGACGCGGTGCCCGATTGTCTTGATACCCTGCCCGTGCAACGTGTTGGTCATGACTTCGCGCGCGCCCATCAGCCGATGGAACACACCGCCCTCGGTCAGAGTCACCACGTGGCGCAGGGCGAATTTCTCTTCCAACGTGCCGTCGGGCGGCATCCGGTGGTTCATCCGCCCCGGTAAATCCCGAATTTCGGGATACAACGTCCCGCCCAGCGCCACGTTGACTTCCTGAAACCCGCGGCAAATACCAAAGAACGGCTGCCCACGATCAACGCAGGCCCGTACCAACGGAAGGGTAATCGCATCGCGCGCGCGGTCGAAATCACCATGCGCTTCGGTCGCGGGCTCTCCATATTCCTCTGGGTGTACATTCGGGCGACCACCGGTCAGTAGAAAGCCGTCACAGACATCCAGTAATTCCTCAACCGACACATAGCGCGGGTCGGCGGGGATCAGCAGTGGCAGACACCCCGACACATTCGCCACAGCGTCCGAGTTCATCGTCCCACCGGTATGAGTCGGATATTGATCATTCATCAGATATGAATTGCCGATGATACCGACGACAGGACGAGACATTCACTTCCTCACTGTTTGCAGACTGCCCGACCATTCATGCCAAACCCGGGCCGTATTTCAAAGTGCGGTGGCGCAGCTTGCGATGTGAATTTCTCAACAACTGCGCAGGAACGCCAAAGATATGCCGCAAATATGATGCACTAGTTGGCGAAATAGGTCAGGCAGGTCTCATGGCGAACTCAACAGTCGAACAAGGAGTGGTAACAGTTTTCTCTGAACGACTGGGGCTGTCCCGCACAGAAACTCTCTTGAGCTCGTCACTGCTGCTGATCTTGATTCTTTGCGGCGCATTATCGGTACTGAAATCCCAACCCGTCGCGTGGTCCGCATTCTTTCTGACACTCATTCCAGCCATTGGGCTGTTCGCGGTTGGCTGCTATATCCGGTGCTACAAGAACCAGCCTCGCATCGCCCAGCTTGCCATCGCAAACAGCCTGTTCCTTGGTTTCATGGGGCTGTCGACGATATTGATCTATCTTCGGTTTCCAATTGGGCAGCTTACAACCGACACCTTGCTGCTGCGCGCCGATGCGGTGGTTGGATATGTTTGGCCTGATTTCGTTGAGGCAGTGGCAGGCTACCCGGAAATCGCAGGCGCGCTGCGCTGGGTTTACCTGAGCTCTCTGCCGCAGCTCTTTGTTCTGATTGGCATTCTCGCTCTTACAGGGAGGGCGGACACACTAAATCGCGCGCTCATTGCGGGTAGTTTCAGCCTTATGCTGACGACGCTGATCTGGTGGCTGGCGCCCAGCGTCGGTCCGTCGGCCTTCTTCAATTTACCAGAAGGTCTCGAAGAAGAGATCGGACTGGTCACAAATAGCGCATATGCGCAGACGCTGCTGTATCTGTCCCAGAATGGATTGGCCATTATCGCGCCGGAAGACATCCTGGGAACCGTCGCGTTTCCTTCATATCACACGGTGATGCTGCTTTTGGTTGTCTGGTATCTTTACAAAACGCCGTTTTTCTATCCGGCACTTGCACTGAATCTGGCGATGGTGCCCGCCATCCTCTCACACGGAGGGCACCACCTGACCGATATGGCCGGTGCATTGGCTGTGTTCGCGCTTTCGGCCTGGGTGGCGGCGCGTCCGCAGTTGGGTAGCCCCATAAAATAAGTTTCAGATCTCGCCGATTAGCCCGGCGGCTTCGATACCAGCCAGCGCGGCGGCAGCGTCGTTGTCTGATGTATCACCAGTGACTCCAACCGCACCGATCACCGCGCCTTTTTTGTCACGGAGCAAAACACCCCCCGGAACAGGCACGACCTGACCGCCGTAAACGCCGTTCACTGCAGCCATGAAATAAGCCTGTGCCTCAGCCCGGGCCATTTGCGCAGTACCAGCCATACCCAGCATGACCGAACCATAGGCCTTGCCTTGCGCGATCGCAAAGCGACCGGGGGCAGCCCCGTCTTCGCGCTCAAACGCGATCACATGGCCACCGGCGTCCAGAACGACGACCGAGAGCGGTTTCAGCTCCAGCTCATGGCCTTTTTCAAGGGTCTTGCGGATGATTGTGCGGGCTTTGCGCAGGGAAACTGCCATGTCGTGTCCTTTCAATGAGAGGGTTTCAAAGGCTGGCTTTCAGCTCCAGACGGCGGGCGTGCAAAACCGGCTCGGTATAACCTGACGGCTGAACACGGCCCTTGAACACCAGATCGCAGGCAGCCTGAAAGGCAATGCCGTCAAACCCCGGCGCCATCGGTCGATATTCCGCATCCCCTTCGTTCTGGCGGTCCACCACCGCCGCCATTTTCTGCATCGCGCCCATGACCTGCTGTTCGCTGACAATGTCATGATGCAGCCAATTGGCCAGCGCCTGCGACGAGATCCGGCAGGTCGCGCGATCTTCCATCAGGCCGATATCGTTGATGTCCGGCACTTTCGAACAGCCCACGCCCTGATCGACCCACCGCACCACATAGCCAAGGATCCCTTGTGCATTGTTCTCGATCTCGCGGGTGATCTCATCATCGCTCAGATTGCGTCCACCCAGCAGCGGCACCGTCAGCAAGTCATCCAACGTACCGCGCGCGCCGCCTGCGGCCAGCTCATCCTGACGTGCCAGAACGTCGACCTTGTGATAATGCGTGGCATGCAAAGTTGCGGCAGTGGGCGATGGCACCCATGCGCAGGTTGCGCCCGACTGCGGGTGGCCGATCTTGGCGTCCAGCATATCGCCCATCCGGTCAGGCATCGCCCACATGCCTTTGCCGATCTGCGCCTTGCCCTTGAGACCGCAGGCAAGACCGATATCGACATTGCGATCTTCATATGAGGTGATCCACGGCGTGACTTTCATGTCGCCCTTGGGCAGCATCGGACCGGCCTCGATCGAGGTGTGTATTTCGTCCCCGGTCCGGTCGAGGAACCCGGTATTGATGAAGGCCACACGCGATTTTGCTGCGCGGATGCACTCCCTGAGATTGACCGAGGTGCGGCGTTCCTCATCCATGATGCCCAGCTTCACCGTGTTTCGCGGCAGGCCAAGGATGTCTTCGACCGTGTCGAATATCTCGACCGCAAAAGCCACCTCGGCGGGGCCGTGCATCTTGGGTTTCACCACATAGACGGACCCTTTGACCGAGTTCCCGCCGTCGCGCTGCAGGTCGTGCATGGCGATCAGCGTGGTGCACAGCGCATCCATCAGCCCCTCGCCAACTTCACGCCCTTCGGCGTCCAGCACGGCGGGGTTGGTCATCAGGTGTCCCACATTTCGCACCAGCATCAACGAGCGGCCCTTCAACGTACCCGCCTCGCCCTCAGCCGTAGTATAGATCAGATCATCAGCCAGCTTGCGGGTAAATGTCTTACCGCCCTTTGTCACCTCTTCGGTCAGATCGCCCTTCATCAGGCCGAGCCAGTTGCCATAGGCGACGACCTTGTCCTCGGCGTCCACACAGGCCACGGAATCCTCGCAATCCATGATCGTGGACAACGCCGATTCCATCTGCACATCCGCTATACCCGCCGGGTCGGTGGCCCCGATAGTGCTAGCGGCGTCGATCACGATCCTGATATGCAGCCCGTTGTGCTTCAGCAGCACGAAATCAGGCTGTTCGGCTGCACCACCAAAGCCCTCAAAACGCGCGGCATCGGCCAAAGCCGGCACCAACGCGCCGCCCTCGACCCGCAGCCCGGTCACGTCGGCCCATGACCCATTGGCCAATGGGACTGCATCATCCAAAAAGCCTTTGGCCCAGGCGATAACACGCGCGCCACGTGCGGCGTCATAGCCTCCGGCGGCGGGCAAATCCCCCATCGCATCCGTTCCATAAAGCGCATCATACAAGCTGCCCCAGCGTGCATTGGCAGCATTCAGGGCAAACCGCGCGTTGGTGATGGGCACAACAAGCTGAGGGCCGGGAATTGTCGCGATTTCAGGATCGACATTTGCGGTCTCAATCTGGAAATCGGCACCCTCCTCGACAAGATATCCGATCTCGCGCAGGAAGGCCTGATAAGCGGTGGCGTCATGGTCCTGACCTTTTCGATCAGCGTGCCATGCATCTATCTGACCCTGAATGTCTTCCCGTTCAGCAAGCAAGGCGCGGTTCTTCGGGCCCAATTCGGTCACCATACGTGCGAAACCATCCCAGAACGCATCGGCGGTTACGCCTGTCCCCGGCAGGGCCTGACCTTCGATGAACTCGGCCAAAACCGTATCGACCCCTAGTCCGCTGCGTGTCTGTCGGTTGCTCATGCTCTCTCTCCCCGCCGATGTGCGCCACTGTATGCAGCCAGCATGTAGAGCGAAAGTTTCCGACAGGCAACGTATGCCGTTGCGTTCCGGTAAAAAAACCTTACCAAAATATCATTTCATGCGTTATCGAACCCGCCAGCCCCGCTTGCAGCCCGCCGCCACAGCCCATAACGTCGCGCATGAACCAATCTGCACGAGGTCCATGATGCGTGATGCTGCTCCTACGACGATCTATCTGAAAGACTACACCCCCTTCGGGTATCTGGTAGACAACGTGCATCTGACATTCGATCTGGCTGCACATGCCACGCGCGTGACCTCGCGCATCGCCTTTCGTCCAAACCCCGATGCTACGGACCGCACGTTTTTCCTGCACGGCGAAGATCTGAAACTGATCCGGGCCGCGATTGACGGAGGTGTGGTCGCGCCTGAAGTGACGGACAAGGGCCTGACCGTCCCGGCCCCTGATGCGCCTTTCGTCTGGGAGGCTGAGGTCGAGATTGATCCGGGCAACAACACCGCGCTTGAGGGGCTGTATATGTCGAACGGCATGTATTGCACCCAGTGCGAGGCGGAAGGGTTCCGCAAGATCACGTTCTACCCGGACCGCCCTGACGTGATGTCGACCTTTACCGTGCGCATCAATGGCGACCTTCCCGTGCTGCTGTCCAACGGCAACCCTTCGGGCCAGGGTGACGGTTGGGCAGAGTGGACCGACCCCTGGCCCAAACCCGCCTATCTGTTCGCGCTGGTCGCGGGCGATCTGATCGCCCATCCCGGCCAGTTCAACACCATGTCAGGCCGGGATGTTGAACTGAACCTATGGGTCCGCCCAGGGGATGAGGGCAAATGCGCCTTTGGCATGGAGGCGCTGAGGAAGTCGATGAAATGGGACGAGGATGTCTATGGCCGCGAATACGATCTGGACGTGTTCAACATCGTGGCTGTCGACGATTTCAACATGGGCGCAATGGAAAACAAGGGGCTGAACATATTCAACTCTTCGGCTGTGCTGGCCAGCCCCGAGACCTCGACCGACAACAATTTTTGAGCGGATCGAAGCCATCATCGCGCATGAATATTTCCACAACTGGACCGGCAACCGCATCACCTGCCGCGACTGGTTCCAACTGTGCCTGAAAGAGGGGTTAACGGTCTTCCGCGATGCGCAATTCACTTCGGACATGCGCTCGGCCCCGGTCAAGCGCATCCACGATGCCATCGACCTGCGCGCCCGTCAGTTCCCCGAGGATAACGGCCCCCTGTCCCATCCTGTCAGGCCCGAGAGCTTTCAGGAAATCAACAACTTCTACACCTCGACCGTTTACGAAAAAGGCGCCGAGGTGATCGCAATGCTGAAAAGGCTGGTGGGCGATGACGCCTATGCCAAAGCATTGGACCTCTATTTCGACCGGCATGACGGGCAGGCCTGCACAATTGAAGACTGGATCAAAGTGTTCGAGGACACGACGGGCCGTGATCTAACTCAGTTCAAACGCTGGTACAGCCAATCGGGCACGCCACGCGTCAAAGTGGCGGAAGGATGGGCCGACGGCACCTATACCCTGACCCTGTCGCAACATACCCCGCCCACGCCCGGTCAGCCCGAAAAGCTGCCACAGGTCATTCCGGTTGCCGTGGGTCTTTTAGGGCCAAATGGCGATGAGGTCCGCGCGACTGAGGTTCTGGAATTAACAGAGCGCGAGCAAAGCTTTACTTTCCCCGGGCTGGCCGCCAAACCCACGGCTTCAATCCTGCGGGACTTCTCGGCCCCGGTTATTCTGGAACAGGATCAGAGCAACGCGGAACGTGCGTTCCTGCTGGCTCATGACACTGACCCATTCAACCGGTGGCAGGCCGGACGTTCGCTTGCGCAGGATACGCTGCTGCGCATGATCCGCGACGACGCGGCCCCGGATTCCGATTATCTGGACGGGCTGATGTCTGTGCTACGCGACCGTGAACTGGACCCGGCTTATCGCGCTTTGATGCTGGGCTTGCCGACTCAGTCGGAACTCGCCGCCACCCTGCACGAGCAGGGCCACACGCCCGACCCGATGGCGATCTGGACCGCGGTTGAGACGCTAAGACAGGCAACCGCGCAGCATGTGCAGGACCTTCTTCCCCGATTGCAGAGCGAATCTCTGGTCGATGCACCCTACAGCCCGGATGCGCAACAATCAGGCAAGCGCGCGCTTGGCAGCGCAACCTTGTCTTTGACGACGCGTCTGGATGGTGGGCTAAAGGCCGCTGAAGACTATGCCAATGCCGACAACATGACCTTGCAATTGACCTCGCTGGCCTGCTTGCTGCGTGCGGGCAAGGGCGCAGCCGAACTGGCCGCTTTCTACACCCAGTGGCAGCACGACCGGCTGGTCATCGACAAGTGGTTCGGACTGCAAGTGTCTATGGCGACTCCGGAAACTGCGGTCGGAAACGCGCGTTCCCTGACTGACCACCCGGACTTCAACTGGAAAAATCCAAATCGCTTCCGGTCTCTGATCGGTGCAATGGCCATGAACCACGCCGGTTTTCACCATGAAAGCGGCGCAGGCTATGCCTTGCTTGCAGATTGGCTGATCCGGCTGGACCCGGTGAACCCGCAGACAACGGCGCGCATGTGTGCGGCGTTCCAGACCTGGCGGCGCTATGATGCGGCGCGGCAGGACCTGATGCGCGCGCAGTTGACGCGGATTGCAGAAACGCCTGACCTGTCCCGCGATTCGACAGAAATGGTGTCCCGCATTCTCGGCTCATGACCGCGTTTACCTTTACACGCCATAACCGGTCGCAACGTGCGGTGATCCTTCTGATCTGCATATACGCCGCGCTTGTGGCCTTGATGGTGCTGTTCGACGCCGTCTGGTGGCTGATGGTCTTGCTGGCCTTGCCCACCTTGCCGGCGCTTTGGGATGTCATAAAGGACACCAACGCCGGGATGGAGCTGAGCGATACGGCCCTGAGTTGGCATTCCGGTCAACGATCGGGCAACTTGGAATTGTCGGACATTGATCGCTTTCGATTTGACACACGATGGGATTTCTCCGTTCGGGTCACGGCAATATTACGGTCCGACAAGAAAGTCAGATTGCCAGATGAATCGCTGCCGCCCCATAAAAATCTTGAAAAACTGCTTCAGCACGCCGGATTTACCGTCGAACGTCACCATTTCCGGGTTTTCTGAAACGATTCACAAATTCAGAACAAATTGATCCGAAATCCGCCGACCCGAACCCCGTCACCTTGATTTTTCGAACATTTTTAGGCAAGTTTAATCTGTTACCTATGTTTTAATAGTTCGAGTTAAGCCATGTTCCGGTCCTTCAAGGCGTTTTCAGCCAGATTCTCAGGTCATACCTATCCCGCTTCCCCGCAGGCATCTGTGTCAGATGCTGCCGGACAGTCGCGGTTTGTGGATACCGGCCAACTGAACATTCCCGTCGCAAAAACCGGGCCAGAAGATCTGGTCGCCAAGAAGATGATCGAACGCGGGCGCGCGTTCGCGCGTCAGGACCGCTGGAGCGAACTGTCGCAGGAAATGCTGGCCGCAGACCGGTCGCGCGATGTCTCACCTTGCGGACAGCCAATTGTTGATCTTCTGGCTTTCGGGGCCCGCTCGGATGTCGTTCTGGCGGTAGAGCATGCGCTGTCGGACGGCAAGGCAATCTCGGATTATGATCTGCTCAGCGGCATTTCCGAACTGGAAGGTGAGATGCAGGATCATCCTGATGATCCGATGATCGGTCTGGTTGTTGCGTTGGCGCATATCGACCTGGCATGGGCCTGGCGTGGCACCCGGGGACGCGGTGGTGCCCTGCCGCCGCTGCATCAATCGCGTTGCGCTGCGCATTTCGACCGGGCCGCGGCCATTCTGCCGGATTGTCAGGCGGCGCTGCCGGACAGCCCGGCCATTGCCGCTGCGGATTGCGCCTTGCTGGCAGGTCAGCGTGTCGCGCGCGCGCGGGTGGCCGAGAAATATGAGGCTCTGATTTCGTTGGACCCGCAAAACCACCGCCACATGCGGGCCATGGGCAGCCATTTGCTGCCGCGCTGGTTCGGCAGCTACGAAGAACTGGAAGTGCAGGCCCTGCGCAACGCGGCCCGCACGCAGAAAATCTGGGGCGCGGGTGGCTACACTTGGGTACAATTCGACGCCATCGCGCTGGATGACGAAGCCTGTGCGCGCGTGGATGTTGAGTATTTTCTGGAAGGGATGCGCGATATCGTAACGCGCCGCCCGGATCAGCAGACGATCAACCTGCTGGCTGCGTATTGTGCGATCACGCTCAAGTCCAGAATTGGGGCGTGTCCGCGTGCCGATCAGGCGCGCAAACAGATTTGCGCAGCGGCAGATTGGCTGATCCGCGACCATCTGACCGAATTGCACCCGCTGATCTGGGCGCATGCGGCCGATGGGTTCAACAACAGCCTGCGCGTCAGCTCTCCCGAGCGGTTCGCCGCCCGGGGCCACCGTGACGCAATGCGCGCAATCGCAGGGCTGCTTCGGGATGAACTGCGTAGCGGTCAAAGCGTGACATTCACCCCGACCGGGCTGCAGGTCACCGGGAACTAAACCGCCTTTGCCCCTTGCTCCTTTGGCCCGGCGCGCCTAATACGCAAACCTAGACTTTTGCGGAAATGAGGCGCGCCATGCTCGACCTGACATACGAAATGCCCAAAGTTAAAACCATTGCCGGGGCCAAGCACGATTGGGAACTGGTGATCGGGATGGAGGTGCACGCTCAGGTCTCATCCAATGCCAAGCTGTTTTCCGGCGCATCGACCCAATTCGGGGCCGAGCCGAACTCAAACGTGGCCTTTGTTGATGCGGCGATGCCGGGGATGCTGCCTGTGATCAACGAATATTGCGTGGAACAGGCGGTGCGGACCGGGCTGGGCCTGAAGGCGGATATCAACCTGAAATCGGCGTTCGACCGCAAGAACTATTTCTACCCCGACTTGCCGCAGGGATACCAGATTTCCCAGCTCTACCACCCCATCGTGGGCGAAGGCGAAGTGCTGGTCGAAATGGGCGACGGCACCGCGCGCATGGTTCGCATCGAGCGTATCCATATGGAACAGGACGCAGGCAAATCGATCCACGACATGGATCCGCATATGTCCTTCGTCGACCTGAACCGGACCGGTGTCTGCCTGATGGAGATCGTCAGCCGCCCCGACATCCGTGGCCCGGAAGAAGCCGCCGCCTATATCGCCAAACTGCGCCAGATCATGCGCTATCTGGGTACGTGCGACGGCAACATGCAAAACGGCAACCTGCGGGCGGACGTGAACGTCTCGATCTGTTTGCCGGGCGCGTATGAGAAGTATCAGGAAACGCAGGACTTCTCGCATTTGGGTACGCGCTGCGAGATCAAGAACATGAACTCGATGCGGTTCATCCAGCAAGCGATTGAGGTCGAAGCGCGTCGCCAGATCGCCATCGTCGAAGGCGGCGGAACCGTCGATCAGGAAACCCGCCTGTATGACCCGGACAAGGGCGAGACCCGCTCGATGCGGTCCAAGGAAGAAGCGCATGACTACCGCTACTTCCCCGACCCCGACCTGCTACCGTTGGAGATCGAACAGGCATGGGTAGACGACATCGCCGCAAAGCTGCCGGAACTGCCCGACGACAAAAAGGCGCGGTTCATCGCCGAATTCGGCCTGACCGACTATGACGCGTCGGTCCTGACTGCCGAGGTCGAAAGCGCCGCTTATTTCGAGGACGTCGCGAAAGGCCGCAACGGCAAGCTGGCCGCGAACTGGGTCATCAACGAGCTGTTTGGTCGCCTGAAGAAAGAAGACCACGACATCACCGACTCGCCCGTATCACCGGCGCAATTGGGTGGGATCATCGACCTGATCGCGTCGGACGCCATTTCGGGCAAGATCGCCAAGGACCTGTTCGAGATCGTCTATACTGAAGGCGGCGACCCGGCGCAGATCGTGGAAGAGCGCGGCATGAAGCAGGTGACCGACACCGGCGCGATTGAGGCCGCTCTGGATGAGATCATCGCCGCCAACCCGGCGCAGGTCGAAAAGGCCAAGGTGAACCCCAAACTGGCGGGCTGGTTCGTTGGTCAGGTGATGAAGGCCACCGGCGGCAAAGCCAACCCAAAAGCGGTAAACCAGTTGGTCGCCCAAAAGCTGGGATCATAAACCCATTGTGAAACATAAAACGGAGTCAGGCCACCCGCTTGACTCCGTTGTCATTTACCCCCTTTCTTCGGCAGCAAAGAGGGAGGGTACGATGCAGAACAGATTTGATCAGGAACTCGAAACCCGGCTGATGCGCTATGCCGCCATCGACAGCCAAAGCGACGAGACCTCGCCCTCGACCCCCAGCACCGGCATTCAGTTCGACATGCTGCATCTGCTGCAAAAGGAACTGGCAGAGATCGGCGCACAGGATGTTGAGATCACCGGCGACAGCGTGGTCGTGGCGACGATCCCCGGCACGGCTGAGGGCCCGACGGTCGGCTTTCTGGCCCATGTTGACACCGCCCCGCAATTCAACGCAACCGGCGTGAAACCGCGAGTCATCAAAGGCTATAACGGCGGCGAGATCACCTTTCCCGATGACCCTGATCTGGTTCTTTCGCCCGAAGAGCACCCCTATCTGGCCGAAAAGATCGGCCATGACCTGATCACCGCCTCTGGCACCACGTTGCTGGGGGCGGATGACAAGGCCGGCGTGTCGATCCTGATGACGATGGCGCGGCATCTTATTGAGAACAAAGACATCGCCCATGGCCCCATCCGCATCGCCTTTACCCCTGACGAAGAGATCGGGCGCGGCGTGACCGAGCAACTGCCCAAGGATCTCAAGGCCGATTTCGCCTATACGCTGGACGGGCAGGACGTGGGTGAGATCGAGTACGAGAGCTTTTCGGCGGATCGTGCGGTGATCAACATCACCGGCGTCTCGATCCACCCCGGCCTGGCCAAGGACAAGATGGTCAACGCGGCCCATCTGGCCGCAAAGATCGTGCAGACCCTGCCGCAAGCCACCATGACACCCGAGGTCACCGACGGGCGCGAGGGGTTCATCCATATCACCGACATGAACGGCGGGTCCTCCGAGATGGAGATCAAGCTGATCCTGCGCGATTTCGAAATGGAGGGGCTTGAGGCCCAGCGCGACATCGTCCGTCAGGTCTGCGCCGCCGTGCAGGCGACCGAGCCGCGCGCGACCATCACCTGCGACATCTCCCATCAATACCGCAACATGCGTTACTGGCTGGAAAAGGACATGACCCCCGTCGATCTGGCCCGCGAGGCCTGCCGCGAACAGGGGATCGAGCCCGTCTCGGTCCCGATCCGGGGCGGAACCGATGGGTCGCGTCTGACTGAATTCGGCACCCCGACGCCCAACATCTTTACCGGGATGCAATGCATTCACGGCCCGCTGGAGTGGATATCAGTTCAGGACATGGCCCTTGCGACCGAGCTTTGCCTGTCGCTTGTCGCAAAAGCAGCGCGGGCTGAAGGCAACACTGCGGGTTGATTTTCACGCCCACAAGAAGTTCGCTTTTCCCGGCGCTTCAAAATGTTAACGTGCCGAGAGATGGCAATCGGGACCGAATGATGCACCGCTACGAATACAAAGTTGTTCCCGCCCCGCAAAAGGGCACCAAGGCCAAAGGGGTCAAAACACCAGAAGGCCGTTTTGCCAATTCGGTTGAACAACTGCTCAACAAGCTGGGTCAGGACGGCTGGGAATATCAACGCGCCGAACTTTTACCCAGTGAAGAACGCAGCGGGCTGACCGGATCGACCACGAACTGGCGCAACGTTCTGGTATTCCGCCGCGCAATCCCCGGCGATGCCATCGAAGAGGTGCCTGAGCCGACTGCCCCACCAGTCGCAGAAGAGGTAACGCCCGGCGTGCGTCCCGTGCCGGGTCCGGACGAAGTTCTGGGGCAGAACACGCCCGAGCCCGTGGTTGCACCGGCACCGGTTTCCGAAGCCCCTCAGGATCCGCCTCTGACACTGAAGCACCCCGACGACGACCAAAGCGACAAGCCCTGATCAAATAATACATTCCGTTCACAAGGGTGTTGCGTGAACGTGAGCACATCAGTGTGCAAAGTGGGCATGGAGTCTATCGGAGGATACCATGCCACTCACGCGTCGCAGTTTTCACGGTTTGCTGGGGGCAAGCGCCCTGGCCCCTTCCGCGCTTTGGGCGCAGGAGGATCCGGTACTGAATGCCATTCGGACGACCCTGTACTCCAGCCGCACGGATTTCGAAGCCGGTATGGCCTTCCTGAAGGAACGCGGTAATCCCGACGTGGTGCCCGCGCTGTTGACAGCAATGCGCTTTGCCCGGCGGCGGGACGATGACATCGCCGAAGTTATGGACGCGCTGACAGGTCAGTCGATTGGGGCGGACTGGTTTGACTGGATGCTCTGGCAAGAGCGCAACCCCCAGATCGTCCCGCACCCCTCGCTGATCCCGTTCAAGCGCGAGGTTCTGCTGGGCATCGACCAGAACTTCGACGTGTTCCTGCGCCCTCAATATCTGGACCGGGACAAGATGAAGATCAGGCTTGAGGAGATCTCGTGGGGGGGCGTGGTCAAGGATGGTATTCCATCGCTGGACAATCCCGAGCTGATCTCGGCGAAGCAGGCCGATTACATGAAACCGGATGATCTTGTGTTCGGGGTTGAAATCAACGGCGACGTGCGCGCCTATCCGCTGCGGATTATGGGCTGGCACGAGATGTTCAACGAGGTGATCGGCGGCGTGCCCGTGGCACTGGCCTATTGCACGCTCTGCGGGTCGGGCATCCTGTTTGAAACCCGGGTTGAAGGGCGCCGCAAACCGCTGGTCTTTGGCTCATCGGGGTTCCTCTACCGCTCGAACAAACTGATGTTTGACCGCGAAACGCATTCGCTGTGGAACCAGTATACCGGCAAACCGGTGGTCGGACCTCTGGTCAATAGCGGGATCGAATTACAACAGCGTCCGGTGGTGATCACCACGTGGGACAGCTGGAAAACTTCACATCCCGACACCAAGATTCTGTCACTGGATACCGGGCACCGGCGGAACTACGGATCAGGCGTGGTCTACCGGGAATATTTCGCCTCACCCGAACTGATGTTCCCGGCCTTGGTGGATCAAAAAGATCACCGGCAGAAAGATTACGTCTTTGCCGTGCGCCAATTCGGTGCGGCGCGGGCGTGGCCGCTGGATGCTTTTGGGCGTCGCCGCGTTATCAACGATGCGATTGCAAACCGTCCTCTGGTTCTGATCGGCAACGAAGACAGGCGCACCGTCCGCGCGTATGAGCGGAAATCGAACCAGTTCTCGACGTCCGGCGGAGACCTTGTGGATCAGTCCGGCCAGAAATGGACCATGACCGAAGAAGCGCTGGTTGGGCCCGATGGCGCGCAATTGCCGCGCGTGGCGGGCCACATCTCTTACTGGTTTGCCTGGGACAATTATCTTGGCGACGCGGCCACGGTCTATGATGGCTAGGCTATGAGTGCTCCTCGGCCGCAGTCGCGGCCAGAGCACGGTTATACGCTTTGAGCGCATCGATGTGATACAGCGCGCCGGTTGGGATTTCGCGCCCATCTCCGGCGGTTTCGACGACCGGGATACAAGGGATCTCGTCCCGGTCGAAATAGGGCATCGCAGCCTCGAGCGTTGCGGTGGCCTTTATACATAAGCCCTGCTCCATCAGGGCCTGCGCCTCATCCCGCGTAATTGAGCGGGCATCTCCAAGAGGGCGCATAACGGCACCGGCGCGCAGCATCGCCAACAGATAGGCTTGCGGTCCGGCCGCCAGATGCACGTCACGTCGTTCCAGCTGGGTCAGGAAGAACGACCGATCCACCAGACGCGAGGCCAGTGCTGTAGACATCGAAACCGACACCATGACCGCCAACCCGATCTGCCAGTCGCCCGTCAGCTCAAACACGATCATCGTGGTCGAAATCGGCGCGCCCAGTACGGCCGCGGCGACGGCACCCATCCCGGCAAAGGCATAGAGTGTATGTGTCCCTGACACGTCCGGCAAAAGTCCGGTGGCGATCAGGCCAAAGGCCAGCCCTGTCAACGCGCCCACCATAAGCGCGGGCGAGAACACACCGCCCCCCATTCGGCCGCCCATGGTGATCGCGACTGCCACCGTTTTGACGACGGCAAACAGGATCGCGGCAGACAACACCAGATCGCCGGTCAGCGCCCGGATCGTTGTTTCGTACCCCACCCCGATGATATGCGGAAACCAGATCGCGATCAGGCCCAGCATCGCACCGGACACCGCGGGCCGCAGCCAACCCGGCAAGGACAGCCGGTTTTGAATGTGGTTGCCGATATCCTCGGCAAAGAAAATCGAGCGCATCAGTACCAGCGCGACCAACCCGCAGATCAGGCCAAGGATCAGGAAAGCCGGAAGCTCCACATAGAACTGCAACGAGCCCGGCGTTTCCAGGGTGAACTCGGTCACGTCACCATATTCCAGCCGGTTGATCACGGTGCCCGCGACCGAGGCGATGACGATGGGCGCAAAGGCGTGTACCGCGAAATGGCGTAGAACGACCTCAAGCGCAAACAGTGCCCCTGCGATTGGCGAATTGAAGCTGGCCGATACAGCAGCGGCAACGGCACAGCCCAGAAGATCGCGACCCGTGATACCGTCCGCATGAATACGGGTACTGACCCAGGTCGAGATCACACCGGCCATATGCACGACGGGCCCCTCTCGTCCTGTCGATCCGCCGGTGCTGAGCGTAATCAGCGAGGCGAAGAAAGACGCCACACCCGCTTTGCCTTCGACCCGGCCATTGGTCAGGGCTGCCCCCTCGATCACATCCGCAACCGAACGCACCCGTCCGTCATCGGTGAATTTGTGCAGTATGACACCGACGATCAAGCCACCGATGATCGGGGTAATCAGGATCAGAATCCAGGGCAGTTTTTCGACATGGCTGTGCAGCATAAGAATGTCTTCGGTATCATAGACCCATGCTTGCAGCGCCTGAATACCCTTGCGGAAGCCCAAGGCCATGAAGCCCGCCGCAATCCCGATCGCCAGCGCAATGAACCAGAACTGGATCTGGCTGGGCCCCCGGCGCAACATCACCCGCCACGCATCCCTCAATGCCGCCAGGGCCTGATTGAGCTGGTTACGCAGAACAGTGCGGGTCGATTGGGTCATTTGCCCTCGGCGGATGGGTCCATATCCCTTACTAAGCCACGGGCGGCACAGATAAAAGAAGGATCGCGTCTGTGACAGGGCTTAAGCGTCCAGCAAGGCCCGCGCAGCGGCGCGCGCCTCATCCGTGATGGTATCGCCTGCGACCATGCGGGCGATCTCATCCACGCGGTCGGGATCGGCCAGCGGGATCACGGTGGACAGGGTTTGCCCGTCATTCACCTGCTTTTGCACCCGCCAGTGATGCGTCGCCCGGGCAGCAACCTGAGGCGAGTGGGTGACGACCAACACCTGCCCGCCCTGCGCCAGTGAAGCAAGACGGCGACCCACCGCATCAGCGGTCGCGCCGCCGACACCCCGGTCAATCTCGTCAAAGATCATGGTGCGGGCGCTGTCTTCACCGGTCAGACAAACCTTGAGCGCCAGCAGAAACCGGCTGAGTTCGCCGCCCGAGGCAATCTTGTTCAGCGGTCCGGACGGTGCCCCCGGGTTGGTCGCCACGGTAAAGGCAACAGCATCCGTACCCTCGGGACCCGGATCGGCCGGAGTAATCTCCGTTTGAAACACCGCGCGTTCCATTTTCAGCGGAGCAAGTTCTGCCATGACCGAGGCATCCAATTGACCCGCAGACTGCTTTCGAGCGCGGCTCAGCGCCTCTGCCGCTTTGTCAAATGCGGTCCGAGCGGCTTCGACTGCCGCGCGTTGCTCCGCCAGATCGGCGTCCCCGGCCTCAAGCTTGTTCAGGCGGTCGCGCAAGGTATCCGCGAAACCACCCAGATCATCCGGCGCGACATCATGTTTGCGCGCCAAAGCCCGGATGGCAAACAGGCGTTCTTCGGCGGCTTCCAGTTCAGCCGGATTGAAGTCCAGCGCCTGAAGGCAAGCCTGAACACCGTCCTGCGCCTCGCCCAATTCGATCAGAGCGCGGCCCAGCGCGGCGATTGGAGCCTCAAGTTGCCCGCCTGCAGTGTCCGACACACCCTCCAGCCAGCGCACGGCATCAGACATGGCACCTTCGGCCCCGTCACCGTCCAGTAGATCAAAGGCGCGGGCGACGTCATCGCGGATGCGCTCGGCCCCCTGCATCATCCGGCGGCGCGCGTCGAGCTCGGCGTCTTCTCCCGGTTGCGGGTCCAACTTGTCCAACTCGGCCACAGCATGTCGCAGAAAGTCTTCCTCGGCGCGCATGGCAGCCAGAGCGGTCTCGGTTTCGGTCAGAGCCTTCCTGGCACGCGCCATGTCCGACCAGCAGGTGCGAACCGCCTTCAGGTGATCTGCGACACCGGCATAATGGTCCAGCATGGCGCGATGACCGCGCGGGTTCAGCAGCCCCCGATCGTCGTGCTGGCCGTGCAACTCGATCAGGGTTTCCGACAACGCCCGCAGCACCTCGCCGGAACACCGTCGGTCATTGACCCATGCGGTCTTGCGCCCTTCAGCAGTGTTGATGCGGCGCAGGATTAGTTCTTCGCCGCCGGGAATCCCGGCTTCGGCCAGAACAGCATGGGCCGGATGGCCCTCGGGCAGTTCAAACTCAGCCACCACCTCGCCCTGCGCGGCCCCCTGGCGAACCAACTCGGCCCGTCCACGCCAGCCCAGCACAAAACCCAACGAATCCAACAGGATTGATTTGCCCGCCCCGGTTTCGCCGGTCAAAGCGTTCAGCCCCGGCTGGAAGGTCAACTCCAACCGGTCAATGATCAGCATGTCGCGAATATCGAGGGCGCGCAGCATCGGGTCTTTAACGTCCCAAGCCTTTAGCCATAGCGCTTACAACCATTCACCCTTGATCGTCTGGCGGTAAATCTGGCTGAGCCAGTTGTTACCACGGCTCTTGACGTCCAACCCACGCGAGACCAGCAGTTTGTAGCCCGCATCATACCACTCTGAGGACTGGTAGTTGTATCCGAGGATTGCACCGGCCGACTGCGCCTCATCCACCAGACCCAGCGACAAATACGCCTCGATCAGACGGTAAAGCGCCTCGGCGGTGTGGGATGTCGTCTGAAAGTCCTCGACCACCACGCGGAACCGGTTGATGGCCGCGGTATAGTGATCCTGACGCAAATAATAACGTCCGATCTCCATCTCTTTGCCGGCCAGATGATCAAACGCCAGATCAAATTTCAAAACCGACGAAGTCGCATATTCACTGTCGGGATAAACTTCGATCACCGTGCGAAGCGCCTGCAGCGCCTGGAATGTCAGGCCCTGATCGCGCCCCACCTCGTCAATCTGGTCATAGTAGCTGAGCGCGAGAAGATACTGCGCATAGGCTGCATCTTCGTCCGCCGGATAAAAGTCGATATACCGCTGTGCGGCCGCCCGGCTTTCTTCGTAATTCTCGTCCGAATGGAACGAAAACGCCTGCATGATCAGTGCGCGCTTGGCCCAGTCGGAATAGGGATACAAACGCTCGACTTCAGAAAAATACCATGCCGCATCATCGGACCGATTCTGAGACAGCTCGAACTCACCTCGGGTGAAAATCTGCTCAGGGGTAAACCCTTCCAGGTTTTGATCGCGGTCTGCGCCTTTGCTGCCGCAAGCCGTCAAAACCGCTGCCAGAAGAAACGCGCCTGCGATTCTGACTGCCGCTTTGGTGCCAACCATTCCGCCCATCCTTGTCGTCATGTCTAACGGGTTTCGCCCCGGATCGGGCCTTGGTTTAGCACATATAACTCCGGTGCAAAACGCATTATGCGCCTGCTGGCGGAAATGTCGTAGAGTTGATCGGTTCAGGCAACTTCGGGAATTTCATCCCATACAAGGCCTTGCCCCGGAAGGCGTGCAGCCTGTTCCGGTGTGCACAATACCGGGCGCACGGCGCCGGGTGTTTCGAACAGTTTCCGCAGCAATGTGTTGGTCATCGCATGGCCCGATTTGTCGCCGGTGAAATGACCCAGAATCGGACCGCCTGCCAGGTACAGATCCCCCAGCGCATCCAGCATCTTGTGGCGCACGGCTTCATCGGCGTGGCGGAAACCACCGGGTGTCAGAACCTCATCCCCCTGAACAACCACCGCGTTGTCCAGTGTTCCGCCCAAGGCCAGTCCGGCCTCCCGCATCGCTTCCACATCGGTTCGACGACAGAAGGTCCTGCAGTCGCAAAGCTCACGCGCGAACGAGCCGTTGCCCATGTCCAGCGTCTTGGTCTGCTTTCCGATAGCGTCATCTTCGAACTCGATATGGAAATCGATAATCAGTCGATCCGCCGGCGCGATCGAGGCGCTCGCCCCCTCACGCGTTGCAGTAACAGGTTTCAGGACCTCAAAGGCCAAAACGGGGCTGGCCTGGCGGCGGACGCCCTTGGCCATGATGCCGCGCACGAATTCGATGGATGACCCATCCATGATCGGAACTTCCGGCCCGTCAATCTCGATCAGAGCGTTATGCACACCACATCCAGCCAGCGCTGCCATGATATGTTCGATTGTCGAGACAGACACGCCCGCGTCATTGACCAGACGGGTGCACAAAGGTGTGCGTTCAACCACGTCATAGATGGCCGGGATCAGCGCGTTGCCCAGTTCGATATCGGTCCGCTTGAACCAGATACCATGACCAGCTGCAGCAGGCTTCAGAACCATGGTCGCAGGTTTACCGCCGTGTAACCCGACGCCTTTGAAAGTGACCGATGATTTGAGCGTATGTTGCAAGACTGTCCTCAACGCGTGGTGTCCAGCCTGAGTGATGGCTGTGTTGCCAATCAGTTAAGGAAAGGCGCGCTAAGGCTCAACTCACTCTTTGCAACCGAATGAAACATGAATGTGACAGATCGGCAAAACCCTGCTGATATTACTATAACAACATGAAAAATAAAGAAAAAGAGCCGCCCTTCGGCGGCTCTTTGACAGGATTTTGTTACCGCGATCAGTTGGCCTGGCGGCGCAAAAAGGCGGGAATTTCGATACGGTCCTGATCCGGATCCGCCTCTTCATGGGCCGGGGCCGCCGCTTCGGACGCCCGCATCGCGGGCTGCTGGCGCGGGGGGTGCGCCGGCGTATCGGCAGCGTGACCGGTCATGCGGTCGATCAGACGGTTGAAGCCGAACCGCGGCCGCTCCTCGGATTCCGGACGTCCATGCGGCGCTGGATCTTGCGGTCTTTCCGCAGACAGGTGCTGCTTGGCGGACGGAACGCGCTGAACCGCAGCCTGCAGGCGTTGCATCGCGGCCGGAGACGGCGTGCCCGGCTCCGCCGCACGCGGCGCTGCATAGGTTTCCGTCACCTCTTCCTGCGGCTCGGGCTGTAGTTCGAACTGCGCGACCTGAGGCTGATATGCCGGCGGCGGCAAACCGTCATCTTCTTCGGCTACCGCTTGTTTTTCTTCGTACCAGCCGTCTTTCAGTTCGACATCTTCGATCGATTCAAACAGGGATGGTGCGATATTTGCATCCTCGGCGGCAGGTGCCTGCACCTCTTCCGCAGCGGGGGCGTGTTCTTCTGCCGACACGGTCCGGGTCAGCGGCTCGGACATCGAACGGCGCGCGACAGGCGCCTCTGTCTGAACATCAGTCGCGTCGATCCCGGTGGCGACAACGGACACGCGCATACCGCCTTCCATCGCGGTATCGAGGGTCGAGCCGACGATGATATTCGCCTCGGGGTCCACTTCCTCGCGGATGCGGTTGGCGGCTTCGTCGAGCTCGAACAGAGTCAGGTCGTCCGAACCGGTAATGTTGATCAGCACGCCCTTGGCACCTTTGAGGCTGATTTCGTCCAGCAGCGGGTTGGCAATCGCCTTCTCGGCGGCCTGCACCGCGCGATCTTCGCCCGTCGCTTCGCCTGTCCCCATCATGGCTTTGCCCATCTCGTCCATCACGGCGCGCACGTCGGCAAAGTCGAGGTTGATCAGGCCGGGGCGCACCATGAGGTCGGTCACGCCCTTAACACCTTGGTAAAGAACGTCATCCGCCATCGAGAACGCTTCGGTGAACGTGGTCTTTTCGTTGGCCAGGCGAAACAGGTTCTGGTTCGGGATGATGATCAGCGTGTCGACAACCTTCTGCAGCGATTCAACGCCATCTTCGGCCTGACGCATCCGCTTGGCCCCTTCGAACTGGAAGGGTTTGGTTACCACGCCCACGGTCAGAACGCCCAGTTCCCGCGCGGCCTGCGCGATGATCGGAGCCGCGCCCGTCCCGGTACCGCCGCCCATCCCGGCCGTGATAAAGCACATATGCGCGCCCGCCAGATGATCGACAATCTGCTCGATGCTTTCTTCGGCGGCCGCCGCGCCCACAGTGGGTCGTGCGCCCGCACCCAGACCTTCGGTGACTTTGACACCCAGTTGAACCCGCGCCGAAGACTGGCTTTGCTGCAGTGCCTGCGCGTCGGTGTTGGCGACGACGAAATCCACGCCATCCAACTGTTTTTCAATCATGTTGTTGACGGCGTTGCCACCTGCCCCGCCAACGCCAAATACTGTTATCCGAGGCTTAAGTTCGTCGTGCCCGGGCATCGAAAGATTCAATGTCATACTCTGTCCGCCTGTTTTATTGACCCGCCAAAGCGGTGTTTTTCTTACCTATCCGCCCCTAATCCTACCCAGCGAAACGGCAAACGTCACGTCAAAAATCGCCCAATCCCACAAAATATGGAGAGAATAAGGCAAACCTTACGGCGATATCGGTTCGTTCGCCAGATATTGGGGAAGCCAGCCCTTTGACTACAAGGCAATAAAATTCACCCCACTGCCGAAGAGCGTGGAAACTTACCAAAGTCTTACTTGTCACATCTGCGGAAAAACTGCTCGGGTCCTGCCGCTGGGCCTCTGACGGGTCCTGTGGATATCTTGCGGGATAACGTCCGGCGGTGCAACCCGATTTTAGCCAACAGGAGCACTTGGGCAATCTAAACTGTCCTCGGTGATGCCGCGCACTTCCTGAATTTCGGTATAGGCAAATGTGGCCAGCCGGACCATCAGGCGATCTTCATGCAAATAGGGCCACCAGCAGACGGGCAGACCATCCGCATCGTCATCGTAGAGAAAACAGATTTGCCCGTCGGGCGTGGTGATTTGCCCATAGACGCAGCCCCGCCCCTCCATCCGCCAAACCGAGACAGTGCGGCTCAGGAATTCCTCGGTTCCAACCAAATCGCCGCTGGGGTAATCGTGAAACTTGACCGTTTTGCCTTGAACCGCGCTGAGAAACACATCCGGAGTGATGAGGGTTTGCGCCTGCAGCGCAAACGGGACTGTGGCAGCCAGTCCCGCGATCAGCGCCTTACCAATTGTCACGGAACCAGCGCACGGCACGTTTGAAGGGGCGCGCCGCATAGGTATCGACCGGAATTTCAAAGTCCCACCATTCGTCTTGCGGATGCGCGGCAAACAGGCTGAGCCCGACAGCTGACGAGAACCCCGGCCCCGTGGCTGATTGCGGCAATCCATGCACCCTCAACGGACGACCCAGACGCACGCGTTGCCCGAGGATGCGGGTCGCAAGCCCGTCCAGCCCCATAATCTGGCTGGCCCCGCCGGTCAGCACAATCTGCTGGCTGGGCATATGATCGAACCCGGCCGCGTCAAGGCGGATGCGTACCTCTTCCAGAATTTCCTCGACCCGAGGACGCATGATACCGATCAGTTCCGCGCGGCTGACAGTGCGGCGATCGTGTTCCCAATCGCCGGTATCGCCGCCAATATCGATCAGGTCGCGGTCATCCGCACCCGTCGCATGGACACCGCCATTGAAGGTCTTGATTCGCTCTGCCACGTTGGCCGGCACACCCAAGCCCATAGAGATATCACTGGTCACATGATCCCCGCCCATGCGCACGCAATCGGCGTAGATCATATGTTTCTTCATGAAGATCGACACACTGGTGGTGCCGCCGCCCATATCAATACAGGCGGCCCCCAGTTCTTGCTCATCCTCGACCAGCGCCGAGATACCCGAGACGTAGGCCGAATTCGCAATCCCCGCTAGTTCAAGATCGCAACGCTTGATACAGCGCACGATATTCTGAATCGCCACCGCATCGACCGTCAGCATGTGCATATCGACCGCAAGGCTCTGCCCCATCTGCCCACGCGGATCGATCAGGCCCGAGCGGTTGTCCAGCGCAAAGTTCACCGGTTGCGCGTGCAGAACCTCGCGGCCTGCCCCATAGTCAGGCACGTCGCAGGCGTTCAGCACACGGCCTACCTCGGCCTCGGTGACAACCTGTCCTTCCAGATCAACCTGCGCGTCGAGCCCATACGAGCGTGGATTGGCCCCGGAAAAGCTGGCGATCACATGATCCACCCGAATATCGGCCATTTTCTGTGCCGCCTGCAATGCGGTCCGGATGGCGCGCTCGGTCTCCTGCATGGCTGTGACTTCGCCAAACTCCACACCGCGCGAGCGGGTCGTTGCCGCGCCAATCACCCGGAAACCGGTCTGTCCGGCCAACGAGCCGATGCTGTTATCCTCGCTCAGCCGACCAGCCCCGTCGAACCGCAGGACCAGGCAGGCGATCTTGGAGCTACCCACATCCAGAATCGCAACCACACCGCGTTGCATTGCCTGCCTGCGCATCTGCCGCATGGCGCGTTGGGACTGGTAAAGATCGGTCATCATAATGGTTACTGTCCGCTACTCACATCTGTTTTTGTGTTCCACCAGTCTTCGCTGGCGGTTTTCGTCATTCTGATTGTCGGGCGTTGACCCAGACGCATATCAACTGCGGCCACGTCCCGTTCCAACAAGTCCTGCACTTCGTTCACGGCCAGCACGCGCTCCAGCGCCCGCACCGGGCGTTCGGTGGGCAGCATGATACGCTGACCCCGGTCCAGAACCAGATCCCACCGACGTTCGCCCACGCGCACAAGTCCACGGACACGCCCGCCCAGACTGCGCGCAGTTGCCAAAAGCTGCAACGCTTCGGCCACATGCCCGTCTGCCCCCTTGCCCGCGATCAAGGGCAGGTCTGCATGATCCTTGCGCGACGCAATCCGCTCCACATGCGCGCCGGTGTCGTCCAGCAATTCGGTTCCGCGACGGGTGCGCCAGACCACAACCGGCTCACGCTCGACCACGTCCACTTGCAAGATCCCGCCGGGTCGCACGCGCACCGTGGCGGATTTGACCGGGTCCAAGCCGGTAATCGTGTCGCGGATTTGTTCGGCATCCAGATCCCACGAGCTGATCGGGAAATCCAATGGCACCACGTCGCGAATGTCTTCCGACAGGTTCGTGCCTGCCCCGTCAATCGCCATCAGGTTGACCATAAATTCAGGTCGCTGCTGGATCGAGGTTTTGATGTCGTTGACATAGGCGACCACTGCCTCGCGCCGGTCCTCGGCACTGAAATAGAAGCCAATGGCGGCACAAACCGCAACAACGGGCAGACCGAATTTCAGCCCACGCCGGATGCCGGGGGTAAGCATCCAGCGCTGAATACGGTAGCTGAGGCGCGACGGCGCCGGATCCAGCCGGGTCGCCTTGCGCCGGAACAGGCCATGCAGACGGAACCTGGGCTTGACCTCAGACCGGGCACCAGAGGCGAAATCGGCATCTGGTCCGGCCAGCGGTTTTGACCGATGGATGACGGGCGTGCGCGTGGCGGTCAGCGGTCGCATGAGGCGTCCTCCACCATCCAGGCGCAGAGCTGGCCGAAGGTCATGCCGATGTGTTCGGCCTGTTCGGGCACCAGCGAGGTCGGGGTCATGCCCGGCTGCGTGTTGGTTTCCAGCAGGAACAGACCATCCGCGCCGAGGCTGTCATCCCAGCGATAGTCGGTGCGGGTCACGCCGCGACAGCCCAGAGCGTTATGGGCTTTCACCGCATACTCCATGCAGCGGTCGAAGATATCCTGCGGGATGTCAGCGGGCAGCACGTGCCACGAGCCACCCGGCTTGTATTTGGCGTCATAGTCGTACCAACCGCCATCGGTCATGATCTCGGTGACGGTCAGGGCGCGGTCGCCCATCACGGTCACGGTCAGTTCGCGGCCTGCGACGTATTTCTCGACCATGATATGCTCGGGCATGTCGTCGGACAGTTGAGGGGGGCCGTTCGAGCCTTCGTGGACGATGTAGATGCCGACGCTGGAGCCTTCGTTGTTGGGTTTGGCCACGTAAGGCGGCTCCATCACGTGAACCTCGATCACCTCGACCTTGGGCACGATCACGCTGGGCACGATGGGCAGGCCCTCGGTCTGGTAGATTTCCTTGCTGCGCTGCTTGTCCATAGCCAAGGCTGAGGCCAGAACCCCGGAATGCGTGTAGGGAATGCGCATCCATTCCAGCAGACCCTGCACACAGCCGTCCTCGCCCCAGCGGCCATGCAGGGCGTTGAAAACCACATCCGGTTTGATGTCCAAAAGGCGCGCATAGAGGTCGGGACCTGCGTCCAGCTCGACCACTTCAAAGCCTTCTCCCACAAGGGCGGCTGCGCATTCGCGCCCGCTGCTGAGTGACACCTCGCGTTCCGCTGAGGGGCCGCCCATCAATACCGCCACTTTGGGGTTTGTCCTGCTCGACATACCCAATGTGCGCCTCAATGTCCCCGGACCTTATGTGGTGGTCCGTACTGCGTTTATGCCTTTGATCCGTCGCCGTTAATTGCCTGATTTTGGTCTGACGGTTGGGGCTTTATTATTCCAGCGGATCACCGACCCGCATGATTTCCCACTCTAGCGTGATGCCGCTTGTTTCGTAAACCTTTTTTCGCACCTCTTCGCCCAGACCTTCGAGGTCTGCGGCAGTGGCGTCGCCGGTATTGATCAGGAAGTTCGAATGCTTGGGGCTCATCTGCGCGCCGCCTTTGGTGGCACCGCGCATGCCCGCGTCGTCGATCACCTTCCATGCCTTGAGGTCATGGACATCGTCGGCCTTGCCGGTCGAGGAAAACCCGGCGGGGTTACGGAAGGTCGATCCGGCGCTGCGGTCTTTGGTGGGTTGGGTCTCGTCACGCTTTTGCAGCTGCGCTTCCATGCGGGCGTGCAGCTCGGCAGGGTCGCCTTTGGCGCCTTGGAACGTGGCCGAGATCAGCACTGCGCCTTCGGGCAAGTCGGACTGGCGGTATCGGAAGTTGAGGTCCTGGGGCGTAAGGTCTTTAACCTCTCCGGCCCGCGTCACGATGGTGGCCTTTTGCAGAACGTCTGCGGTGTAGCTGCCATAGCAGCCCGCGTTCATGCGCACCGCGCCGCCGATAGAGCCGGGGATGGTGCGCAGGAAGGTCAGGTCAACGCCTGCACCCGCCGCCTTGCGCGCCACATGCGCGTCCAGCGCGGCGGCCCCGGCGGTGACGGTGGGGCCGTCGATCGCAATTCCGTTGAACCCACGCCCCAGCCGGATCACTACGGCGCGCAAGCCCCCGTCGCGGACGATGAGGTTCGAGCCGACGCCCATGGGAAAGACCGGTACTTCTGCGGGTAAGTTGCGCAAGAAATCCTGCAGGTCCTCCACATCAGCGGGCTGGAACAGATAATCTGCGGGCCCTCCGACACGCAGCCATGTGAGATCGTTGAGCGGACGCGCCTTGGTCAGGCGGCCCCGGACAGTGGGCACGTTGCTCATTCCCCGGCCCGTGCGGCCAGGCTGCGCCCGCCGACGCCGCCCATGATGGCAGCAAAGAGGAAGGGCAGAACCGCGCCGGTCAGCCAGACGAAGGGGCCGAAGGCCTGCTCTTCTTCTCCGGTTCCGACACCGGCCAGCATCACGATCAGCACAAGGGCCGTGGCAGCGGCCAACGCAAGCAACCAAAGCAGTCCCTTGACGCCAATCCAGCGACCGGCGACAAATCCCGCGAATGCTCCGAAAACGAAGGATATCAGGGGCAGATAGGCGAAAGTGGCGATGTCGACCATGGGGGTCTCCTGAGTACGGCCGTTACTTGTTGGTCGCCTTCATGCCCTGCAATTTCGCCTTTGTCCAACGGATCAGATAGATCACAGGCCAGCGCAACACCGACATGGCCGCTGCCAGCACAATCAGCCCGATCCAAGGCCCGTTTTGATAGGTGACATAACCCAGAATGGGAATCCCCACGGCGATCAGGATATAAGCGCGAGTCCAGTGATTGTCCTTACTGGGAATCATCGCCAGAATGTTGGCGACAAGCCCCCACAGGCCAGCAAGGGCAAGGGACCAGTTCATTCAGACACCTCTCGGCCGGTCCATCTGCGCCAGTAATAACGGATGGGATTGCGGTACATGGAAGCGAAACCTGCAACTGCCAGTACAGAGTAGAACCAGCCGTAGTCATAACCCAACCAGACGATCAGCGCCGGGGCGCTGACGAACAGGACAATCCCGGGCGGGAATTGCAATCGCATCGGTAACATGGCCACCAGAGTCGATGCCAGAACCCAAAAGCAGGCGAGTATGATGGACGCCGCCACCTGCTTACCCCGCCTTGAGCATCAGCCGGTCCGGCAACCCATTGGCCCAGGCGCTGATGGTCCCTGCCCCAAGGCAGACGACCATATCCCCGGGGCGGGCCTGTTCACGCACCAGACGCTCAAGATCTGCCTCGTCCAGCAGGGCGCGGGCGTGGCGGTGGCCGTGGCGGATCAGGCCTTGCACCAGATCGTCCCGGGATGCGCCTTCAATCGGATCTTCTCCGGCCGCGAAGATATCGGCGATGGCAACCACATCAGCATCGTTAAAGCAGGTGCAGAAATCATCGAACAGGTTGGACAGGCGGGAATAGCGGTGAGGTTGGTGAACAGCGATGACGCGGCCTTCGGTCGCCTGGCGTGCGGCCTTGAGAACGGCGGCGATCTCGACCGGGTGATGGCCGTAATCATCGATAATGGTCACGCCGTTCACTTCGCCCACCTTGGTGAAGCGGCGGTTGACGCCGCCGAAATTCGCCAGCGCGTCGCGGATTTCCGCCGCCTTCATGCCCAGATGACGGGCCACGGCCACAGCCGACAGCGCGTTCGAGACATTGTGGTCGCCGGGCATTGGCAGGGTGCAGTCTTCGATTACCTTGTCTTCGTATTGCAAGTGAATGTCGAAATGAGCGACGCCGCCTTTATAGGTCAGGTTTTCAGCCCGCACATCGGCCTGTGCGTTGAAGCCATAGGTGCGCACGCGGCGGTCGGTGATGCGGCCTACCAGCGCCTGAACCTCGGCATGGTCGGTGCAGCAGACGGCGAGGCCGTAGAAGGGCAGGTTCGAGACGAACTCGTGAAAGCCGTCGCGCAGCGTGTCGAAATCCCCCCAATGCTCCATATGCTCGGGGTCGATATTGGTGACGATGGCAATGGTCGCAGGCAAGCGGTTGAACGAGCCGTCGGATTCGTCGGCCTCGACCACCATCCATTCGCCCTGCCCCATGCGGGCATTCGAGCCGTAGGCGTGGATGATACCGCCATTGATGACGGTCGGGTCGAAATCGCCCGCGACCATCAACTCGGCCATCATCGTGGTTGTGGTGGTCTTGCCGTGGGTTCCGGCAATCGCGATGTTCGAACGCAGGCGCATCAATTCGGCCAGCATGTCGGCACGACGCACCACGGGCAGGCCTTGCGCGCGGGCCTGATCCAGTTCCGGGTTGCCCGGTTTGATCGCGGTCGATGTGACAACCACGGCAGCGTTTTGCAGGTTCTCGGCACGCTGGCCTTCGAAAATCTCAGCCCCCAGCGCGGCCAGACGGTTAGTGATCTTTGATGCCTTGAGGTCCGAGCCCTGCACCTGATAGCCAAGGTTCAAAAGCACTTCGGCAATGCCCGACATTCCGATGCCTCCGATGCCAACGAAATGGATCGGTCCGACGTCCTGCGGCAGTTTGGTTGCTGGATTCATGAGGTCTCCTTCTGCGCCATTTGTTCGACAAGGGCTACCAGACGCTCGGTCGCGTCCGGAGCCCCGACCGATAGCGCGGCATGGGCCATTTTCTGTGCGGCTTCGGGGTTCGTGAGAACCGTGGTCATTTGCTCGGTCAACGCGGAAACGTCAAGGGCGTTTTCAGGGATCATGATCGCCCCGCCCGCCTGAACCAGTCCACGCGCGTTGGCGGTCTGGTGGTCGCCCGCGGCGGTGGCCAGCGGGATCAGGATCGAAGGGCGACCGATCACCGAGATGTCGGCTATGCTGGAGGCACCCGACCGACTGACAACCAGCTGCGCATCAGACATGCGACGCGGCACATCGTCAAAAAATGGCTGAACCTCGGCCCGGATGCCGTGTTCGGCGTAAAACACAGTGACGCGCTCTCCGTCTTCGTCCCGCGCCTGATGCGACACGCGAATATGGGCGCGCAAGTCTTCGGGCAAGGCCGCAATCGCGCCAGGCACGACATCACTGAGAACGCGCGCGCCCTGAGAGCCGCCCATCACAAGAACGGACATCGGATAGTCACCGGGCGGAATGAAAGGCGCGCCCGCACGCTCCAGCACGCTGGCTCGGACCGGGTTGCCGGTGTGGATGCCTTTCACCCCATCGGGCAGGTCGGTTGGCCAAACACCGCAGGCCACCTGCGCCACGCGGGTGGCGAACACCTGGTTGACCCTGCCCAGAACGCCGTTTTGTTCATGGATCATGCGCGGGATTTTCAGCAGTGTTGCAGCACCCAACGCCGGGATCGAGGGGTAGCCGCCAAAGCCCACAACGACGTCGGGCTTGTCGCGCATCATCTGCGCGGCCATGCCGGTGACGCCCGCGGCGATCTTAGGGCCGACCAATACCTTGGCGGCCAGGCCACCGCGGGCGAAGGTGGCCGAGGAAGCCTCGACGATTTCGACGCCTTCGGGGAAGGCCCCGGTATAGCGCGCGCCGCGCGGATCGGTGGACAGGCGCACGCGCCAGCCTTTGTGCAGCATCGCCTCGGCCAACGCCTGCGCGGGGAACATATGCCCCCCGGTGCCGCCCGCTGCGATCAGAAGATATGGCATCAGCCTCGTCCGCGCAGAATGTCGCCCAGTTCGCCTTGAGGGCGAGAACGGGTGAACGCCAGTAGCATACCAACCGCGATGCCGCCCGCAATCAGCGACGAGCCGCCATAGCTGACGAACGGCAAAGTCATGCCCTTGGCGGGCAGCAGGCGCACGGCGACGCCCATGTTGATCATCGCCTGCACGCCAAACATGCAGGCCAGCCCGGTCCCGGCCAGACGGATGAACATGTCACGTTCGCGCATCAGCCGCAGAAGCGAGCGTACGACGATCAGCGAATAAAGCGCGATGATGATCAGAACGAGGATCAGCCCGTATTCCTCAGCCGCGACCGCAATGATGAAATCCGTATGCGCATCGGGCAGCGACCATTTCACTTGTCCCTCACCCACGCCGACACCGAACAGGCCGCCCTCCTGAATAGCGTTTGTTGCATAGCCAAGCTGAGTGGTCGGATCGACCTCTTGGTTCAGGAAACCGTCGATGCGGCGGGCAAAGTGTTCGGAATTGGAATAGGCAAACATGCCGCCCAGAACCACAGCCCCGGCCATGCCAACCAGCAGCAGCATCGGCGCGCCTGCGACGAAATACATCACGCCCCAGCCAAACAGGATCAGGCAGGCCTGCCCGAAATCGGGTTGCAGCACCAGCATCGCCACAATCGCCATGCACAGCGCGAACGACCACAACCGCCCCGGAGGCCCGTTGATTTCTTGCGATGCAGCCAGCAGCCATGCGGCCACCACCACGAAACCGGGTTTCAGAAACTCGGATGGCTGCAGGGACGCAAATCCCAGCGAATACCAGCGCACAGCGCCTTTGCCAAAGTCAGTACCAAAGACCGGCAGGAAGGCCAGCGCCACGAATGAGGCCAGAAAACCGAGAATGGCCAGCCGTCGGACGAGCGTCGGCGACATCATCGACGTCAGAAGCATGGCAATCAGCGCCATCCCGCCGAACAGCGCCTGACGCTCGACATAGTGAAACGGATCGAACCCGTTGCGACCGGCCAGCGGCGGCGACGAGGCCAGCCCCAGCAACAGCCCGATGACAAACAGGATCAGGACACAGGACATCGTCCAGCGATCAATCGTTCGCCACCATTTTGGTAGAATCGGTTCTCCGCGCGTGTCCCGGACCGCGCCATACACCATCTCAGTCATGAGATACCGCCACTATCTGCCTCGTTGCCGCCCCGTTTTCGGGGTCTGAGTGCAAGTCTACAGGGATTTTGGCGTTTGGGCTAGCGGAATGAAGGCTCTGCACAAAATTTGCGGTATCTTCTGGAAGAGGTTCCAAGCCCCCATGATCGCTGCTCGCGCAGTGTCCTGCCAAACGCCATCAGCGGCACATGCCGCAAGAGCTAAGAGACCAAAGGCTTCCCATTCTTTACGTGGCGTTGGACCATGCTGCGCATCTGCCGCCCTTTTGGCGGAATGGGACGTGCGGTCATCGGTGTATGCGCTTCCGTCGCGATTTCAGGGAAAATCTCGGTGATTTCCTCCAAAGCCTCTTGGCCGACGCCCTTCAACGCCTCGGGTCCTGTGAACAGGCTTTCGGTGGGAGCGCCTTCGGCGAAAATGACCTCATGACGATCAAAAAGAAGATGAATATAAATCACCGGTGCCGCCCCATCTTCAATCGAAACCCCCGGCAGATCCAAAAGCCGCTTTGCAGGGATCAACACCTCGTGCTTGGCGAACATTCGTGCCGCAATGGGTGATCTGGCCAACATGCGATGCTGCGGTGAGACAAGCAGATCAGTCTCGGGCAGCCCCTGCCCCAACGCGCCCTTGCGGATACGGATCGGCCTGAGTTTGGGTTTCATCGTCAGGTCAATACTGTCCAGCTCCCGCGATCCGATCCAGCGTATCGCCTGTGGGCCATTGTCCATCGTCTCGACCAGATCGCCAACACACAGGCTTTCGATCGGGCGAGCACCGTCAGGAGTAAGAATGGTTGTACCCGCCACAAAACACGGAACGACAGTATCGACATCGATGCTGGGGCCGTTATCCGTAATCGCTGTGATTGTCAGTGTGGTGTTCAGCGGCGGGATATTGCCGCCGATAAAGCCCAGAAAAAACCCGTCCTCGGCATCCACACCGATCGAGTTGCCATCTCCATTGATATCAAAATCGAACAGGGCGATTTCATAGGTATTGGTGCCATCCGTGACCGAAACCGTGAAATCCCAAAAGATGATCTCTCCGTTGAAGGTTTGCGCCGGGTCGTTCGAGATTTCGTTAGAAATGCTGTCGCCGCTGTAGATTGTGCCGTCTGCGCCATCTTCAATCGTGATCTGGCTATAGGCTGAAATCTGAAACGAAGACCCCACGACAGTTGTCGATGCGCCAGCATCTGACAGGGTGGAGTCGGAACGAAATGCGCCAAAAACGGACGAGGACATGGAAACGAGACTCCGCGCGACTGGGAAAAATCATTGAACTTCGATTGTGCCGCTCATTGGTAAATTCCCTCCTAAAGTGGGTCAAGTATCGCGCCAAAGATCGCCCGTGCCACTGTGACGACCCTGCACCCACGGTGCCGTGAGGGGCGCTCGGCATGTTGAGTTTGCCTCGAAATTTCCGAGTCAGAAACCGAAACTCACTAATCAAGGGCCTATCCCGCCGACTCTTGCAAACGCGACGAAATCCGGTCATGCGCAGCTTATGACTTTCGACACGATCATCCTTGGCGCCGGTGCGGCAGGCCTGATGTGCGCGGCGCATTGTGGCGGGCGGGTGCTTGTGATCGACCACGCAAAGGCAGCGGGAGAAAAGATCCGAATCTCGGGCGGTGGACGCTGCAATTTCACCAATATGTACGCAGGGCCGGGTAATTTCCTGTCGCAAAACCCGCATTTCTGCAAATCCGCACTGGCACGGTATACGCAGTGGGATTTCATCGATCTGGTTGGTCGTCACGGCATTACCTGGCACGAAAAGACGCTGGGGCAGCTTTTCTGCGACGGATCATCGAAACAGATCATTCAGATGTTGCTGGACGAGATGGCGCAGGCAGGGGCCGAGCTGTGGGTGCAGACCTCGCTGCGTGATCTGCGCAAGACTGAGATTGGTTTTGCGCTGGAATTCGAGCGTGAGGGGCAGCGCCACAACTTGACCTGTGCCAATCTGGTATTGGCGACGGGTGGCAAGTCGATCCCCAAGATGGGCGCGACCGGGCTGGCCTATGACATCGCAAAGCAATTCGGGTTGCGGGTGACCCAGACCCGGGCGGCGCTGGTGCCGTTCACCTTTTCCGAGGGCCGGTTCAGGGACCTCTCGGGCGTGTCCCTGCCCGCGCGTCTTGCGAATGACCGCACCAGCTTTGACGAGGCGTTGCTGTTCACCCATCGCGGCCTGAGCGGGCCAGCGGTGTTGCAACTCTCCTCCTACTGGCGCGAGGGTGAGGTGATCCGGGTCAACCTGATCCCTGACCTGCCCCTGTTCGACCTGCTGCGCGATCAGCGTCAGGCCGGAGGGCGCAAGGCCCTGACCACGGAACTGGCGCGGCATCTGCCCGCGCGGCTGGTGGAACATCTGAGCAAAGAAATCCCGATGGCGGGCAATCTGGCGGATCAGTCCGATGCGGCGCTGTCCGATCTGGTCGCGGCGCTGTCGGGTTGGGAACTGACGCCCTCGGGTACCGAAGGGTATCGCACGGCCGAGGTCACTCTGGGCGGGATCGACACCGATGATCTGTCGTCAAAAACGATGGAGGCCAGGGATGTCCCCGGCCTCTATGTCATTGGTGAAGCGGTAGATGTCACCGGTTGGCTGGGTGGCTATAATTTCCAGTGGGCGTGGTCCTCGGGCCACGCCGCCGGGTGCGCCATCGCAGGCCGTTAGCCTACACAATCGATCGCGCGGCCTTAGCCGACGACGTTGTAGCCGCGATTGCGCATACAGTTGCGCACGATGACTTCCTTGTTCTGGTTCTTGTTGATCACATCCGCGCCCGCGCCGACCAGCGCACCGGCAACGGCTGCACGGCCCAGATTGTCGCTGCTGTCCTGAATGATCGCCGTGGTCGCAGCGGCACCTGCGGCACCTATTGCGGCATTACCTGCGGTCGATCCATCGACGCTGGCCTGGGAAGCAGCCAATTGCTGGCACTGCGCTAAATCCACATTGTAGTTCGGGCCCACAGCACCATCAATAACGGGCTGATAATTGGCTCCTGTATTGGTGCAGGCCCCCATTATAACGAGGGCTGGCACGATCAGAGTCAGGTTTAGATATTTCATGGGAATATCCTTTTGTTGAGTTGCAGGCAGGCAAATCCAGCAGGTTCCGAACGTCAAGTCGATCACCCGCCAGCTTCGCTGAACCGGCGGATCATTGCAAATCCCTAACCAGCCAACCGTTGTTTGACCTGAACGGCAAAGTCCTCTCCGCGCTGTTCGAAATTGTCGTATTGGTCGAAACTGGCCGCCGCAGGAGCCAGCAATACAGTCTCACCGGGCTGTGCCTCTGACATTGCCTGTTCGACGGCGGCGGCCATGGTCGTACAGACCTGAGTTTCGGGTGCCAGTTGCAACGCAAAATTCGCAGCCTCGCGCCCGATGACATAGGCTTTGACCACATGATCGCTGACTTGGCTCAACGCTGCCAGCCCGCCCTCTTTCTCAAGCCCACCGCAGATCCAGCGGATTTGTTTGAACGCGCTCAGCGCTTTCAGGGCGCTGTCGACATTGGTGGCCTTGGAGTCGTTCACATAGGTCACCCCGCCCGCCTCGGCGATGATCTGACTGCGATGCGGCAGGCCGGGGAAGGAGTGCAGCGCATCCTCGATCACCCGGGGCGCGAGGCCCAGCGACCGGCAGGCAGCATAAGCTGCGCAGGCGTTCTGGTGGTTATGCGTGCCGGGCAGGCCCTTGATGCCACGCAGATCGATAGAGCCCGCCTGACGGCCCTTACGGTATTCAGCCAGGTATCCTTTGCGCGCAAAGACCTGCCAGCCCGGCGCGGTCAGCTTGCGCGCCACCGAGACGCGGATCACCCGGTCATCCGTCGGGCCTTCGGCCAGTTGCCCGGCCAGAAACGCGCCCTCGGCCTCGTCAATGCCGATCACCGCGCGATCCGGCCCGCCCTCGGCGAACAGGCGGCGCTTGGCAGCGAAATAGCCGCCCATGCCGCCATGGCGATCCAGATGATCGGGTGAGAGATTGGTGAATACCGCCACATCCGGGGTCAGCGCGCGGGCCAGTTCGGTCTGATAGCTGGAAAGCTCCAGCACCACGACCGAACCATCACCGCCCGGATCGATATCCAGAACGCCCCGCCCGATATTGCCCGCCAGTTGCGAGTCGCGCCCCGCCTCAGTCAGAATATGGTGGATCAGCGCGGCGGTGGTCGATTTGCCGTTCGAGCCGGTCACCGCAATGACGCGCGGCGGGGTGTCGTAATTGTTCCACTCCGGTCCGGCGAAGGACCGAAAGAAAAGACCGATATCATTGTCGACCGGCACACCCGCGTCCAAAGCGGCGGCCACAACCGGGTTGGGCGAGGGATAAAGATGCGGGATACCGGGCGAGACGATCAGCGTCGCAACCCCCTCAAACGCCCCGTGACGGCGCAGATCGGCGCAGGCGAAGCCTTCACCCTCGGCAGCCTCACGCGCGGCGGGGTTGTCATCCCAGCAGATCGGCTCGGCCCCGCCTGCGCGCAGCGCCCGCGCGGTGGTCAGGCCCGACCGACCCAGCCCCAGAACTGCAACCTTCTGTCCTGAAAACCCTTTGACCGGGATCATGCCGCCCACCTTCATCGCCTAGAAATCTGCGCCACCCTGCACCGAAGGATTTGCCAAAGGCAAGGGCGGGTTCAGGCTCGCGCGACAGCGCGAGCCGGGCCCAACGGGTGGCAGGGGGGCCGCAGGCCCTCCGAACCCGGCGGGAGCGTTACCGGACCTTCAGCGTCGCCAGCCCGATCATCGCGAGGATCAGCGAGATGATCCAGAAGCGGATGACGATGGTCGGTTCCGCCCAGCCCTTTTTCTCATAGTGATGATGGATCGGAGCCATCAGGAACACCCGCCGCCCCGTGCGCTTGAAATAGAGCACCTGAATGATCACGCTCAGCGCTTCGACGACGAACAGACCGCCGACCACGGCCAGAACCAGCTCGTGCTTGGTGGCCACGGCGATGGCGCCCAGCGCGCCGCCCAGGGCCAGCGATCCGGTGTCGCCCATGAACACCGCTGCCGGTGGAGCATTGTACCAAAGGAACCCGAGCCCTCCGCCGAACAATGCAGCTGTAAAGATCAGGATCTCACCCGTGCCGGGCACGTAATGGACGTCGAGATATTCCGTAAAGTCGACCCGCCCCACCGCATAGGCGATCACGCCAAGGGTCGAGGCCGCGATCATCGCGGGCATGATCGCCAACCCGTCCAGACCATCGGTCAGGTTCACCGCATTCGCCGCGCCGACAATGACCACAATTGCAAACGGGATGTAGAACACCCCCAAGTTTACCAGCGTGTCCTTGAAGATCGGCAGCGCCAGTTGGTTTTGCAGATCCGCCGGGTGGTGCAACGTTGCCCAAAGCGCCGCTAACACTGCGATCAACACACCCAACGCCAACCGCATTCTGCCCGACACACCCGATGTGTTTTGCTTCGAGACTTTGGCATAATCGTCAGCAAAGCCGATGGCCGCGTAGGCCAGCGTCACGAACAGCACCATCCAGACATAAGGATTGTCCCATCGCGCCCAGATCAGAGTCGAGGTCACCAGCGCGCCCACGATCAGCAGCCCGCCCATGGTGGGGGTTCCGGCCTTCGAGAAATGCCCCTCGGGACCATCATCACGGATCGGCTGGCCTTTGCCCTGCTTGCGACGCAACACGTTGATCAAAGGCTTGCCGAAGATGAACCCAAAGATCAGCGCGGTCAGAAAGGCGCCCCCTGCGCGGAAGGTGATATAGCGGAAGAGGTTCCAGAAATCGCCTCCGTCCGACAGGAAGGTCAACCAATAGAGCATACCAAAACCTTTCTTACACGCCGGGCATGGATCACGCGCGCACTTGCCCCATTTTCCGCAGACCGTCAACAATCTGCGCCAATGCCATGCTAAGCGAGCCCTTGGCCAACACCGCATCACCATCACGGATCAGTTCGGGCAGGTGCGCGGCCATCTCGGCGCTGGTCTCAGCCCAAAGCCCCCGTTTGCCTTCGGGCAGCGCCTGATGCAGCGCCTGCATCAGCGGGCCGATGCAATGGACCTGATCGACTTGCGCCATTGCCGCAACATCCGCCATCGTGGCATGCATCGCCTGTTCCTGCGCGCCGAGTTCTTTCATATCGCCCAGAAACGCGATCTTGCGTTTGCCTTGGGATGCGGCCAGCACGTCCAGAGCGGCCTCCATCGAGGTCGGGTTGGCGTTGTAACTGTCGTCGAGCAATTCGATCTGCCCCTCTGGCAGCGCGATCACCTCGCGCATGCCGCGCCCCTTGACCGGAGACCAGCGGCGCAGGCCCGCGATGGCCTGATCCAGATCGACGCCCATTTCGACGCAAGCGGCCAGAGCGCCCAGTGCGTTCATGGCGAAATGGGTGCCTGCCGATTGCACGTCGAACCGGATGGGCTTGCCGCTGACGGTTCCTTGCGCCTGCAGATTGTCGGGCCCCTGCTCCACCCCGGTCAGGGCATAATCCGGTGCAGCGCGACCAAATTCGACGATCTTCGCGCCCTTGGCCCGCGCGCAGTCGCGCAGGATGTCGGCGTGGTCGATATCGGCATTGACGATGGCGGCTCCGCCGTTTGTCAGCCCGTCGAAGATCGCGGCCTTTTCGTGGGCAATGCCTGCCACGTCCTCGAAAGCTTCCAGATGCACCGCCGCCACAGTGGTCACCAGCGCCACATGCGGCTGCGCCTGACAGGCCAGAGGGGCGATTTCTCCGGGATGGTTCATGCCGATCTCGATCACGGCGAATTCGGTGTCACGTGGCATCCGCGCCAGCGTCAGCGGGACACCCCAATGATTGTTGTAGCTGGCGACGCTGGCATGGGTTTTGCCTTGGGTTTCCAGAATGCTGGCCAGCATTTCCTTGGTCGAGGTCTTGCCGACGCTGCCGGTCACCCCCACCACACGCGCGTCGGTCCGGGCGCGGGCGGCCTGCCCCAGCGCTTCGAGTCCTTGCAACACATCATCCACGATCAGCAACGGTGCATCCTCGGATACGCCTTCGGGGATGCGGGACACCAGCGCGGCGCTTGCGCCTTTCTCAAGCGCCTGTGCCACGAAATCATGACCGTCGCGGGCGGCTTTGAGCGCAACGAACAGGTCGCCGGGTTGCAATGTGCGGGTGTCGATGGAAACGCCGTCCACTTGCCAATCGGAGGTCGCACGGCCCTTGGTGGCTTCGGCAGCCTCGGCAGCGGTCCAGAGCGTCATGCGACCCTCCCGTCCAATGCGGCGACCGAGATGCTGGCCTGTTCCACATCGTCAAAGGGCAGCACCTGATCACCAACGATCTGGCCGGTTTCATGGCCTTTACCCGCAATCAGCAATGCATCGCCCGGTTGCAGGGCGTCGATGCCGCGCAGGATGGCCTCGGCGCGGTCGCCCACTTCGGTGGCCTCGGGCGCACCCAGCATGACGGCGGCGCGGATGGTGGCCGGGTCTTCGCTGCGCGGGTTGTCATCGGTGACAAAGACCAGATCGACGTTTTCTGCCGCCGCCTGCCCCATCAGCGGGCGTTTGGTGGCGTCCCGGTCACCGCCCGCGCCGACGATGGCGATCAGGCGGCCCATGACATGCGGACGCATCGCCTTCAGTGCGGTCGCGACGGCGTCGGGCGTATGGGCGTAATCGACAAACACCGCCGCGCCGTTTTCGCGCGTCGCGGCCAGCTGCATCCGGCCCCGGACGGTGGTCAGATGCGACAGGGTTTCGAACACGCGATCGGGGTCTTCTCCGGCGGCGATGACCAGCCCGCAAGCCAGCAGGACGTTTTCGGCTTGAAAACCGCCGATCAGGTTCAGGCGTGTTTGATGAACCTTGCCCCTCCACGAAAAGCGCAGATCCTGCCCGGTGGCGTCAAAGCGTTGATTCAGAAGGCAAAGATCGGCACCTTCGGGGCCGACGGTGATGATGTTCTGTCCGCGCGCCTCGGCGATTTGGCGCACTTGAGCGCCCTTGGGATCGCTGAGGTTGATCACCGCGACGCCGTCCTCGGGCAACACCCGGTCGAACAGGCCCGCTTTGGCGGCGAAATAGGCCTCGAACGTGTCGTGGTAGTCCAGATGGTCCTGCGTGAAGTTCGAGAATCCGGCGGCGGCCAGATGCACCCCGTCCAGACGGCGCTGTTCAAGGCCGTGGGACGAGGCCTCCATCGCCGCGTGGGTCACACCATTCGCGGCGGCCTCGGCCAGACAGCGGTGCAGGGTGATCGGTTCGGGCGTGGTGTGGGCCAGCGGGGCGGTCCATGCGCCCTCGACCCCGGTGGTGCCGAGGTTAACGGCCGCAAGGTCCAGTTCCGTCCAGATCTGGCGGACGAAGCTGGCGACGGATGTTTTGCCGTTGGTACCGGTGACCGCGACGATGGTCTGCGGCTGCGCGCCGAACCACAGGGAGGCAGCCCCGGCCAGCGCCTGACGCGGGTCTTCGGTGACGATCAGGGCGGCGTCCGAGGTGGCCAGTTCTTGGGCGGCAATCTCTGCCCCTTCGGCGTCGGTCAGAATAGCCGCAGCCCCCATGCGCAAGGCGTAGTGAATGAACTCTCCGCCGTGGACGCGGGTGCCGGGGAGGGCCGCGAAGAGGAAGCCGTCCTTCACCTCCCGGCTGTCGACCGCCAGTCCGGTAATGTCAGGATTCGCCCCGCCCCGTGCGGTCAGGGCCAGTTCGCTGAGTTTCTTTGACTGATTGCCCATGACCCACCTTTCGCCGAACAGCCTAATTTGAGGTCAGCGTTATAGCAGCGCGCGCCTCAGGCTCAAGCCGGGGTCTGAGGCCCAACAAAGGCGCGATGCGCGCGATCAGTTCGGCGGCAACCGGCACAGCCGTCCAACCCGCTGTACGGCGCTTTTCGCCATAAGCCACGATGGACGGTTCATCCAGCGTGACGATCAGCACATATTTCGGATCGTAGGCCGGGAAGATGGTGGCGAAGGTAGCGATCACCTTGTCCTCATAGTACCCGCCGCGCGGCTTGGGCTTGTCGGCGGTGCCCGTTTTGCCTGCGACATCATAGCCCGCCACGTCACCAAAGCTGGCGGTGCCATCGGTGACCACCTTGCGGAGCATGTTCTGCGCCTGCTTGGCGGTGTTTTCGGACATCACGCGGGGGCCGTATTGCGGACCGCTGCGGCGCAAGATGGTCGGGCTGACGTAGTGCCCGCCATTGGCAATTGCGGCATACCCGGCAGCCAGATGCATCGGGCTGGTCGACAGGCCATGGCCGTAGGAGATGGTCACGGTGCTCAGCTCACCCCATTTCTTGGGCTTGAGCGGTTGGCCGCCCTTGGCCTCGACAATCTCGAACGGGGTCGGGTCGAACATGCCCAGCGCGTTCAGAAAGTCCTGTTGCCGCTGCGCGCCGATCTGCAGCGCCAGCCGCCCGGTGCCCCGGTTCGAGCTGTGGACGATCACATCGGCCACGCTGATCTCGCCATAGTTCTTGCCATTGAATTCACCGATTGGGAAACGGCCGATCTTCATCGGGCCTGAGGTGTCGATGATCGTGTTGGAATTCACCAATCCCAGTTGCACTGCCTGCGCAGCGGTGAAGATTTTGAACACTGAACCCAGCTCGTACACCCCCTGCACATAGCGGTTGAACAACGGGCTGTCCGAAGGATCAAACCCCGAGGTCGGCGGGCGTGGGCGGTCGTTGGGATCGAAGGACGGCAGCGAGGCAGCGGAAACCACCTCACCGGTATGTGCATTCATCAGAACCGCCGAGGCACCCTTGGCGTTCATGATCTTCATGCCGCCATACAGCACCTGCTCAACGGCGGCCTGAACGGTCAAGTCCAGCGACAGTTGCAGCGGCTTGTTGCCATTGGCCGGGTCGCGCAGATAATCGTCGAACTGTTTCTCGACACCGGCCACACCGATCACCTCGGCGGCGCTGACGCCTTCGCGGCCAAAGCCCGAGCCGCCCAGAATATGCGCGGCCAGCTTGCCATTTGGATAAAGCCGCATTTCGCGGGGGCCGAACAGGATGCCCGGATCGCCAATGTCATGCACCGCCTGCTTCTGCTCGGGCGAGATGCGTTTCTTGATCCACAGGAACTTGCGCTTGCCGGTGAAGTCCTTGACCAGACGCTCTTTTTCCAGATCGGGGAAGATCGCGACCAGTTGATCCGCAGCCGCAATCGGGTCGATCATCAGGGGCGGCTGGGCGTAGACGGAATAGGTGTCCAGATTGGTCGCTAGAATGCGCCCTTCACGGTCGACAATATTGCCGCGCTGCATGGCGATGGAAGCACCCGGTGCGCTGGCCAGCGGTTCCTGCGCCTCGGAGGTTGCAAGAACGCCCATGCGGAAACCCACGACCGAGAAGGCGCAGAAGAAGAACAAGCCCAGCACCAGCAGGCGGCCTTCGGCCCGGGCGCGGGCGCGGTCTTTCATGTCTTCGTGGCGTTTGCGGATGTTCTCGCGCTCAATCGTCTTGGGGTTTTCGCCCTTGGCGCGGGCATCGAGAATACGGGCCAGCGGGCGGAGCGGCGTGCGGGTCATGGGAACTGTACCTCGCCCAGCGCCTGAATATCGGTGATTTCCTGCAGTTCAAGCGGATCGACGATGGGTAGGTCGGGGTCTTCGCCATAGGCAATCTGATCGGCGCGGCCAAACTGCTGTGCGCGCAGAGGCAAGAGGCCCAGACGTTCGAAATTGAGATCCGCCAGTTCCCGCAGGCGGTCGGGCCGGTTCAGATAGGCCCATTCTGCATTCAGCACCGCCAGGCGCGCTTGCGCAATTCCAATCTCGCGCTGCAGCGACTGGGTTTCCTTCAGCACCTGCTGCGTTCGGTAGTTCTCTTGATACGCCCAAAGCGCCAGCCCAAAGACAGAAAGGGCCGTCAACACATATAATATACTCTTCATCTTCCCCGTCCCCCCAGTTGCGGCATCCCGATGGCGCGGGCCTCAATTTCCCCCGCCGGAGCCTCAGTTCGTATCGCCACGCGCAGCTTGGCCGAGCGCGCGCGTGGGTTTTCCTGCAATTCCTGATCGTCGGGACCCACCGCCTTGCGGGTCTTGAGCGTGAATTGCGGCAATTCCTGCGCCATCTCAGGCGCATAACGGTTGGCGCGGCCCGTCTTGCCCGCGCGCGATTGGAAGAACCGTTTGACCATCCGGTCCTCGATGGAATGGAAGGTCACAACGGCCAACTGCCCGCCGGGCTTCAAAGCACGTTCGGCAGCCATAAGACCCTGAAACAGTTCTTCATATTCCGCATTCACCGCGATCCGCAGCCCCTGAAAGCTGCGCGTTGCCGGGTGCGATTGCCCGGGTTTGGGGCGCGGCAGGCAGGATTCGATGATCTCAGCCAGACGCAGAGTCGTGGTGATCGGCTCCTCTGCCCGCGCCTTGACGATGGCCTTGGCAATGCGACGGCTGGCGCGTTCTTCGCCGAAATGGAACAGGATATCAGCCAGTTGCGCCTCGGTCGCGGTATTGACCAGATCGGCGGCGCTTTCGCCCTGCTGGCTCATGCGCATGTCCAGCGGGCCGTCCTTCATGAAGGAAAAACCACGCTCGGCCTGATCCAACTGCATGGACGAGACACCAAGGTCCAGCACCACGCCATCGAGGTCCTGCGCATACTCATCCATGCGCGAAAACACACCCTGCTGCATCACCAACCGGTCGCCATAGTCCCCGGCCCAATCGGCGGCCATCTCAAAGGCCAGCGGGTCGCGATCCACCCCGATGACCTTCTCGGCCCCGTCCTCAAGCAGGCCCCGTGTATAGCCGCCCGCGCCGAATGTGCCGTCCAGCCAGACACCCGACACAGGTGCAACGGCAGCCAGCAACGGACGCAACAGAACAGGGATGTGAGGGTTCGATGAGGTCTGAGCGCCGGCCATGCCGTCACCCATCCCCGATGCCGTCAAGATACTGCATCGGATCGAAATCCTCGGGCAGATCGTCGAGCCATTCCTCGGTCGCGGCCAGTTCGTCGGCCTCGTAAGTCTCGGGTTTCCAGATCTGGAAGGTGTCCCCGGCGGCGATAAAGAACGCCTCATTCTCAAGACCGATCTTGGTGCGCAGCTTGGCGGGCAGGACCAGACGGCCCGTCTCATCAACATTGGTCGGGAAGGACTGACCGTGGAACAGCCGCTGCAGCATCCGGCGCTGCATCGAGCCACGCGGCAACGCGTCGATCTTGGCGTCGACCTCGTCAATCGCCTGCATGGTATAGCATTCAAGGTATTTGCGGCGGTGGTCGCCATAGACAATCACCAGTTCAGGATTGTCACCGGGCTGCCAGTTTGGGTCGGACGCTTCAAGCACACGGCGAAACGAGGCCGGGATCGAGACCCTGCCCTTCGTATCTACCTTATGCTGGCTTTCGCCTCTAAACCTGCGCGCCAAGACGACTGTCCCTTTCGCTTGCGCCCCACCTCAAAATTCACGTTCCCCCCGGAAGTAAAAACGGCGGGTTGATCTGCTGCCACTGATCAACCCGCCGCATTGACCCGCTGAGCGGGATGTCCAGCTGCGCGCGCCACCTGGGGGGATGTCTGCTCGCCCGCGCGCCGGATCTGTTGAGTGATGAAAGCGAGATGCCTGTATGAAACCTGTTTTTGTATTTTTGGTCCGGGGTCGTTTGGCGCCCCTTAACTGTCCTCGCCCTCATCGGGTAAACAAGGGATCGCATGGGAAATTATGGAAATCAAGGGAAATCTTGGGACTATACTCGCTGAGCAGGTGTTGAAGGTGTCGGTAAAACACCAAATCAACACCCTTGGGCACCATATATTGATAAGAATATCAAAGCATCGCATAAATGTGCATCAAATTCAGGGCAATTCGCGTATCCCACGATTTCCCAATAATTTTTGGATTTTCTTAGTGACGGCCGTATTCTGATTGGAAAATGGGCCTTATTGACGATTCGTTTCGGACTCAGCCCCATGAGAATCCCGGTCGCGCCCATAATTTCCCGTCACTCCTAAATTAGCGGAGTTCGCCCAAATCGCGACGCACTGAACAAAGGGAAAGTAACAGGTTCACCCCACTCTCATATAGTCTCAGACCACTGCGGCCAGAATTGGCTACACAATGCGGACAAGCATATCACTTATGTGAGAATGAAAGCTCTGGTTGCCGAGTTCTGTCGCATACCAAGCCGCAGTCCCAGAAAATAGACGAGGAAACAACTGCAAAACGAAGAACGGCCCATGCCCATGGCAAAAGTGGACAAAGTGGTCGATCACCTGAAAGGCGGGGACGCCAAAAACGGGATGCTGCCCGCGCATGAGTCGACCCATGTCATTCAGCAGACGGGCGGAGGAAAGATGCCCAAGCCGTAAAAGGATAAAGTGCTGGTTTCAAAGCAACCAAAGGGCGTTGTCCATCCTGAGACGCGCAGATGTCAAATACTGCGTGAGGATTTCGGCGTATTGCAAACGCGCACCCCACCAACTGCCTTATGGGATTTGACACACTAACCAAGTCAGTTGGATGAAAGGGTGACGCCCGGGACCGCTCATCATTGAAGAAAGAAAGCCGACAGCAAGCCCGCATTTCAGGCAGAACGCTTCAGGCTGGAAATCCTGACCTTTCCACATCAAATTGCCGATCCCAACTACGAAAAACTCAAACCCTGTTTAAAGCGCGCTCACGACGCAGTCGTACCCTTCCCTTTCTCAGGATTGCCTTTCCAAACGCTCAAATTTCGTGAAGTCGTGCTCAAACAACAGGCATCAATCCCGGGTCGTTTGATGCGCGCAATCTTGACCCTAGGGAAAAGACATCTCCAAAACCCATATTTTCAAGGGCTTTACCTCAACATCCTGATATCCATGCATTTGCTGCATAGCAGCATTGACATCGCCAGCTATTGTGCAATCGCAGCATTTGCCTATTTTCAGTCTCAAGCAAGCGCCGGACGATGCCGGCAGCAGCAAGAATGAACGGATGATGAAAATGGCAGTCGCAAGCACACACACAACCCTGAAAGGCGCGCCGGCATTCGGTATCGCAGCGCTGGTTGACAACGTAAAAGCCCGCGTTGCGCGCTATCGCCTGTACCGCCAAACGGTCAACGAACTGTCGGCCCTGTCCGACCGCGAACTGGCCGATCTGGGCCTGCACCGGTCGATGATCCGCCGGCTGGCCGTGCAGGCCACCGAAGAGCAGATCGCGCATTAAGCGCGACACGATACACCGAGATCAGGTCCGTCCTCCTCCCTTTCGGACCTGTGTTTCAGCGGCAACGTCTCTCATCCTCCCTGACGTTGCCGCACCTTATACCGGCCCTGACCGCCGGAACCTGATACATCGGGGCTCTCCTCCTCCCTGCCTCGATGTTGAAAGCGCGCGGCGACGTCTTCCTCCTCCCTGACGTCGCCGCGTCTTCCTCATACCGGGATCAAACCCGGGTTCGGATACATCGGGGCTTCCTCCTCCCTGCCCTGATGTAGAAAAGAACGGCGGTTCCCCTTCTCCTCCCTAGGAACCGCCGTTTTTCTTTTCCCAAAGCAAAAAAGGGGCGCGAACGCCCCCTGCTTCTTCTGTTCAAAAATACCTCGGAGCGCGAGGCAGAGCCTCGCAAAAATTCAAAACGGCACGTCATCCTTGGTGGTCAGAAAGCGCGAGACCACCTTCTTCACCCCGGCCTTGTCGAACTCGACCTCGACCTTGTCGCCTTCGATACCGATTACCGCACCATAGCCGAATTTCTGGTGAAACACCCGCTCGCCCAGCGTGAAACTGGCCACGGCGGTGGCATCGATCACTGTATTGCGGCTCTCGCGGGGCTGAGACATCCCGTACTGCCCGTGCCGCGCCTGCATCCGCTTCCACCCGGGCGAGTTATAAACATTCGCCTCCGCCGCGCGGGTCTCGATGCTGGTCGTAACTTGCCCGCCGCCATAAAGCCCCGGAGGCGTCAGCACCTCAACATGATCCTCGGGTAATTCGTCGATAAAGCGCGAGGGCATGGAATTCTGCCATTGCCCGAACACCCGCCGGTTAGCGGCAAAAGAAATGGTACACACCTCTTCGGCGCGGGTGATGCCCACATAGGCCAGCCGCCGTTCTTCTTCGAGACCCTTCAGCCCGGATTCGTCCATCGACCGCTGTGAGGGGAACAAGCCATCCTCCCATCCCGGCAGGAACACGGCAGGGAACTCCAGCCCCTTGGCCGCGTGCAGCGTCATGATCGAGACCTTGGCCCCGTCGCCGTCCTGCTCATTGTCCATCACAAGGCTGACATGTTCCAAGAACCCCTGCAGGTTCTCGAAATTGTCCAACTGGTTGACCAGTTCCTTGAGGTTCTCCAGCCGCCCCGGTGCCTCGGGTGTCTTTTCATTCTGCCAATGCGCGGTATAGCCAGATTCGTCCAACACGATCTGCGCCAGCTCGATATGCGTATGCTCGGGCGCGCCATAGCGGATCGGCGACACGCCATCGTCGATCACCGTGTCATCATCCACTTCGATCCGAGGCCCGCGCGTCATCGCATTCCACCGCGCCAGCCCGTCGATCAATTCGCGCAGCGCCTTGGCCCCTTTGCCTTTGATCAGAGCATTGTCGACCGCGATCCGCGCGCCCTCGACCAAAGACACACCGTTTTCCCGCGCCACCACCTGAATCGTCTGCTGCGCCTTGTCGCCAAGGCCGCGCTTGGGCGTGTTCACGATCCGCTCGAACGCCAGATCATCCTCGGGGCTAACCACCAGCCGGAAATAGGCCATGGCATCGCGAATCTCCATCCGCTCATAGAACCGAGGGCCGCCGATCACCTTATACGGCAGACCGATGGTCAAAAACCGATCCTCAAACGCGCGCATCTGGTGCGAGGCGCGGACGAGAATCGCCATCTCATCGAGGTTCATCGGCCGTACACCCCGCGTGCCACCCTGCATCGCGTCGATTTCCTCGCCGATCCAACGCGCCTCTTCCTCGCCGTCCCAATGGCCGATCAGACGAACCTTTTCGCCTTCTTCGCGGTCAGTCCAAAGCTCTTTGCCCAAGCGGCTTTCATTGCCGCGAATGACATTCGACGCAGCAGCCAGAATATGCGGGGTCGAGCGGTAGTTTTGTTCCAACCGGACCACAAACGCTCCGGGAAAATCCTTCTCAAACCGCAGGATGTTGCCCACCTCGGCCCCGCGCCAGCCATATATCGACTGGTCGTCATCGCCAACGCAGCAGATATTCTTATGCCCCCCGGCCAGCAGGCGCAGCCAGAGATATTGGGCGACGTTGGTATCCTGATATTCGTCCACAAGGATATAGCGGAACCAGCGCTGGTATTGCTCCAACACGTCCGGGTGGGTCTGGAAAATCGTGACCATGTGCAGCAGCAGGTCACCGAAATCCACCGCGTTCAATTCGCGCAGACGGGTCTGATACTGGGCGTAAAGCTCGATGCCCTTGTGGTTATAGGCCCCCGCATCCGCGGCAGGCACCTTGTCGGGCGTGAGCGCTCGGTTTTTCCAATCATCGATGATCCCGGCCAGCATCCGGGCGGGCCAGCGTTTGTCGTCAATATTGGCTGCTTGGGTCAGTTGTTTCAGCAACCGCTTCTGATCGTCGGTATCCAGAATAGTGAAGTTCGATTTCAACCCCACCAGTTCCGCATGGCGGCGCAGCAGCTTGACGCAGATCGCGTGGAACGTGCCAAGCCAAGGCATCCCCTCGGCGGGGCGGCCCAGCATCCGGCCCACACGCTCTTTCATCTCGCGCGCGGCTTTGTTGGTGAATGTCACCGCCAGAATCTCGTTCTCGCGCACCCGATGGGTTCTGAGCAGATGGGTGATCCGCGCGGTCAGCGCCTTGGTCTTGCCCGTCCCGGCCCCGGCCAGCATCAGCACCGGGCCATCCAGCCGTTCGACCGCTTCGCGCTGCGCCGGGTTGAGGTCGTTCAGATACTCGGCAGACGCCGCAGGCATCGCCCGCGCCGACAGCGATGCGCCCTCGAAGGCGTCCATTTCGTCAAAACTGCTCATGGGTCCAAACTACGCCGGATGCGCGCCAAGGGAAAGGGTTTGTTCACGCCTTGTTCGCAAGGAATTTGCAACGTGATCCGATCAATTCTAGATAATCATCCCGACGCCATTAACCCTCTGTCAAACCTTGCCAAACATCCTGATCCCATTGCTGTGGGAGCGCGGGTTATGAAACAGAATGACATGGCGGGTCGGACCTCGGCCCTGAAAATAGCGGGCATCTCGGCGATGCTGATGATGCTGACGGCGCTGGCGGGTTGGGGGATTTACGCGATCCCGGCCCCGGTGGTCGACCGGATGCTGGAATCGGACCTGCGGCATCGCGCAGCGCAATTGAACCAACAGGTGGCAAGCCATCTGCACGATGTCGAGGCGACGTTCAAACACGGCATTCTGGATGATCATGATGAAGAGTTTCTGGAACTTTTACCCGAAACCTCGGACATCTACCGGTTCAAGCTGTTCGACAGTCAGGGCCGCGTGTTCTGGTCAACGCGCGCGGGGGATGTCGGGACGGTTAACTCCAAGCCCTATTTCACCGAAATCGTCGCTGCGGGTGGTTCATATTACAAGCATGAGGAAAAGCCGGTCTCTGAAGTCAGCGGACTGAATCACGAGGTGATGGCGGGATCAGGCAAGAAAACCTGCCACGTGGCCGAGATTTATACGCCGGTGATCAAGGACGGTCAGTTTCTGGGCGCGATCGAATTCTATTCGGACATCACACCGCAGCGCGATCTGTTCATCACGCGCGTCCGATGGTCGCTGGCGGTGCTGTGCGGTGTGTCACTGCTGGCACTGACGGCAGTGATTCTGGTGATCTACCGCACGAACCGCAAACAGGTTCGCGATCTGCGGGGCCGCGCCGCGAAGGAACGCGCATTGATGGACGATCAGTTGCGTCTGGCGCGCGAGGTGCGGCTGTTGGGAGAGCTGAACGAATGGCTGCAATCCAGCCGCTCGCTGGATGAGCTGTTCGACATGGTGTCGCGGTTCATGACCCATATCCTGCCCGAGGCCGAGGGCAGCGTGTATGTCTATTCCAATTCGCGCGATGTGCTGGATGGCTGCGCCAGCTGGAACGGCGGGTCGCACAAGGCGCACATCCACCCCGAGGGCTGCTGGGGCCTGCGGCGTGGCCGGACTTATGAATTCGGCGCGTCCGAGATCGATTTTGTCTGCGAACATGCGGAACCGCATGACGGGCGACCCTATTTCTGTTTTCCTATTCTGGCCCATGGCGAGACCGTCGGCCTGCTGCATCTGCGCGCGCATGAGGGCAGTGGCGAGGCGTTTCACGACAGTAAGAAACTGGCACAGCTGTGCGCCGAACAGATCAGCATGGCAATCGCCAATGTGCGCATGCGAGATCAATTGCATGACCAGTCGGTGCGCGACCCTCTGACCGGGCTGTTCAACCGCCGCCACATGACGGACACGCTGCGCAAAGCGATCAGCCGCAGCCAGCAGACCGGCGCTGCGCTCAGTCTGATTGCGGTAGATGTCGACCATTTCAAGAAATTCAACGACACGCACGGGCATGACGCAGGCGACATGGTTCTGCGCGCCGTTGGCTCGGCACTGGAACAGGGCTGCGACCGGGATGAGGTCGCCTGTCGGATTGGCGGTGAAGAGTTCATGCTGATCCTTCCCGACAACGCGCCCGATGACGCCCTGACCCGCGCCGAGCACGTGCGGCAGGCGGTCGAGGCGATCTCGGTCCGGTATGGTGAGAAATCGCTGCCGCGCATTACCATCTCGGTCGGGGTCGCGCATTATCCGGCGCATGGTACGATGCCTCAGGACCTGATGAGAGCAGCGGATGATGCGCTTTATGCTGCAAAGGACAAGGGACGCAATCAGGTGCAGGTCGCACGGTCCGCGATGGGGGGTGGCGCTACCAAGGAGGTCGCCGGGAATGACGCCTATAAGATCAACGGAGCGTCCCACACGCCTGCAGCTTGATCGTCGCCAATAAACCGGTTCCGGCGCTGGACATGGCCGGAACCGCATCAGGTGGCGCGAATCATCAATACCAGCGTCGCCGTTCAGACAGGCTTATACCAGTTTGGTCATTCAGTCGTTCAACGGTCGGGATTGCAGATCGGCAAAGGCGCTGCGATGCAGTTGTCCAAACCGGGAATGTGTTGTTTTCCCGCAGGATGGCGAGCCAGTGCAGGGCGCTCGCCGTCAAACAAAATTCGAAACAAAAATACAACATTTGATGCTGCGACGCAGCATGTGTAAAAGAAAAGCGCCAAAAGGCGGCGTTTGCGAGCGATAACATGCCGGTTCTACCCAGAACTACAGATGTACGTGGCCGTATTGTCCGCCTAAGCAAAAGGCCACACCTATAAAGACCGGGACCCGAAATGACAGACTTCAAGAAAATCCTGATCGCCAACCGCGGCGAGATTGCGATCCGTGTTATGCGGGCAGCCAACGAGATGGGGAAGAAAACCGTCGCGGTCTTCGCCGAGGAGGACAAGCTGGGCCTCCACCGGTTCAAGGCGGATGAGGCTTATCGCATCGGGGCCGATCTGGGACCTGTCGCAGCCTATTTGTCAATTGATGAGATCATCCGCGTGGCCAAGGAATGTGGTGCCGACGCGATCCACCCCGGTTACGGCCTGTTGTCCGAGAACCCGGATTTCGTTGACGCCTGTGTTCAGAACGGCATCACCTTCATTGGTCCCAAGGCCGAGACCATGCGCGCATTGGGCGACAAGGCCAGCGCGCGGAAAGTGGCGATTGCCGCCGATGTGCCGGTGATCCCGGCGACCGAAGTGCTGGGCGACGACATGGCCGCCATCAAGAAAGAGGCCGCCGAGATCGGGTATCCTCTGATGCTGAAAGCCAGCTGGGGAGGCGGCGGGCGCGGGATGCGTCCGATCCTGTCCGAGGATGAGCTGGAAGAGAAGGTTCTGGAGGGCCGCCGCGAGGCCGAAGCCGCCTTTGGCAACGGTGAGGGTTATCTGGAAAAGATGATCACCCGCGCTCGTCACGTCGAGGTGCAGATCCTGGGCGACAAGCATGGTGAGATTTATCATCTCTACGAGCGCGATTGCTCGGTCCAGCGCCGGAACCAGAAAGTGGTGGAACGCGCCCCTGCCCCCTACCTGACCGACGAACAGCGCGCCGAGATTTGCGAATTGGGCCGGCGCATCTGCGCCCATGTGAATTACGAATGCGCCGGTACTGTCGAATTCCTGATGGATATGAACACCGGCAAGTTCTACTTCATTGAGGTGAACCCCCGCGTGCAGGTCGAGCACACCGTCACCGAAGAGGTCACGGGCATCGACATCGTGCAGGCGCAGATCCTGATCGCCGAGGGCAAGACGCTGGCCGAGGCCACCGGCAAAGCCAGTCAGGATGAGATTCGTCTGAACGGTCATGCACTGCAGACGCGGGTGACCACCGAGGATCCGCTGAACAACTTCATCCCCGATTATGGCAGGATTACCGCCTATCGCTCGGCCACTGGTATGGGCATTCGTCTGGATGGCGGCACGGCCTATGCGGGCGGGGTGATCACGCGGTATTACGACTCGCTGCTCACCAAGGTCACCGCATGGGCGCCGACCCCCGAGAAAGCGATTGCGCGAATGGATCGCGCGCTGCGCGAGTTCCGTGTGCGCGGTGTCAGCACCAACATCGCCTTTGTCGAAAACCTGTTGAAACACCCGACCTTCCTGTCGAATGAATACACCACCAAGTTCATCGATGAGACGGCCGATCTGTTCCAGTTCAAGAAACGCCGCGACCGGGGCACCAAGGTTCTGAATTATATCGCCGACATCACCGTCAATGGGCACCCCGAGACCAAAGACCGGCCAACCCCGCGCCCCGACCTGAAAGAGGCGCGCCCGCCCGCTTTGAAGGCGGAACCGCAGATGGGCACGCGCAATCTGCTGGAGCAAAAAGGCCCGCAGGCCGTTGCCGACTGGATGAAGGCACAGCGGCAGTTGCTGATTACCGACACCACGATGCGCGACGGGCACCAGTCGCTGCTGGCGACGCGGATGCGCTCGATCGACATGATCAAGGTCGCGCCGACTTATGCGGCGAACCTGCCGCAGCTGTTCAGCGTTGAATGCTGGGGCGGCGCGACCTTTGATGTGGCCTATCGCTTCCTGCAGGAATGCCCCTGGCAGCGCCTGCGCGATCTGCGCGAGGCGATGCCAAACCTGATGACCCAGATGCTGCTGCGTGGCGCGAACGGCGTAGGCTATACCAACTATCCCGACAACGTAGTGCAGGAATTCGTGCGTCAGGCCTCGCAGAATATCGACGTGTTCCGCGTATTTGACTCGCTGAACTGGGTCGAGAATATGCGCGTCGCCATGGATGCGGTCGTCGAAAACGGCAAAATCTGCGAAGGCACGGTTTGCTATACCGGTGATATCCTCGACCCGGACCGCGCCAAGTATGACCTGAAATACTATGTCGGCATGGCGAAAGAACTGCGCAATGCGGGCGCGCATGTGCTGGGCCTGAAAGACATGGCGGGCCTGCTGAAACCGGCCTCGGCCCGCATTCTGATCCGGGCGCTGAAGGAAGAGGTCGGCCTGCCGATCCACTTCCACACCCACGACACCGCCGGTATCGCCAGCGCGACCATTCTGGCCGCGTCCGAGGCGGGCGTGGACGCGGTGGACTGCGCGATGGATGCGTTCTCGGGCAACACCAGCCAAGCGACGCTGGGCACCGTGGTCGAGGCGCTGCGCCACACCGACCGCGACACCGGGCTGGACATCAAGGCCATCCGCGAGATCAGCGATTACTTCGAGGCTGTGCGCGGCCAGTACGCGGCGTTCGAATCCGGGCTGCAGGCCCCGGCTTCCGAGGTATATCTGCACGAAATGCCCGGCGGCCAGTTCACCAACCTCAAGGCGCAGGCGCGTAGCTTGGGACTTGAGGAGCGCTGGCACGAGGTTGCCCAGATGTATGCCGACGTGAACCAGATGTTCGGTGACATCGTGAAGGTGACGCCGTCGTCCAAAGTTGTTGGCGACATGGCGCTGATGATGGTCAGCCAGGGCCTGACCCGTGATGACGTAGAAAACCCGTCGACCGATGTCGCCTTCCCCGACTCGGTTGTGGACATGATGCGTGGCAATCTGGGTCAACCTCCGGGCGGATTCCCTGCGGGCATCATCCAAAAGGTCCTCAAGGACGAGGCGCCCAACACGGAACGCCCCGGCAAGCATGTCGAAGCGGTCGATCTGGAAGCCACCCGCGCTGAACTGTCCAAGCAGCTTGAAGGCAAAGAGGTCGATGACGAAGACCTGAACGGCTATCTGATGTATCCCAAGGTCTTCCTCGATTACATGGGCCGCCACCGCACCTATGGCCCGGTTCGCACCCTGCCCACGCGCACCTTCTTCTATGGCATGGAGCCGGGCGAGGAAATCACCGCAGAAATCGACCCCGGCAAGACACTGGAAATCCGCTGTCAGGCCATTGGTGAAACGGATGAAAAGGGCGAGGTCAAAGTCTTCTTCGAACTCAATGGCCAACCGCGCGTGATTCGTGTGCCGAACCGTCTGGTCAAGGCCACGACCGCACAGCGCCCTAAGGCTGAGGTTGGCAATGCCAACCACATTGGCGCACCGATGCCCGGCGTTGTCGCCACGGTTGCGGTCAGCGCGGGTCAAGAGGTGCACGAAGGCGATCTGCTGCTGACCATCGAGGCGATGAAGATGGAAACCGGCATCCATGCCGAGCGCGACGCGGTGGTCAAAGCCGTCCATGTACAGCCCGGCGGCCAGATTGACGCCAAGGACCTGCTGGTCGAGCTGGAATAAACCAAATATCGTTTTGCAGCTCACGGGGCCGCGCGGGCAACTGCGCGGCCTCTTCACCATCAGGAGGCCCCCATGCTGACCATCACCCCGATCTATGCCGCGCTGATCGCGTTCCTGTTCGTCGCGCTCAGCGTGAATGTCATTATGCAAAGGCGCAGAGGCAAGATTTCGGTCGGGGACCATGGCGACAAAGCGATGATCAAGGCAATGCGGACGCAGGCGAACTGCGCCGAATATGCCCCTTTTGGTCTTCTACTGATCGCGATGGTCGAATTGCAGGGCGCGGGCGGCTGGCTGGTGAACCTGTTGGGGTTGATGCTGTTGGCCGGACGTCTGCTGCACGCATATGGTTTCGGCAAAACGCCACAAACCATCATTTTGCGTCAAATCGGCATGGGCCTGACATTTTTGGCGATTCTGATCGCTGCACTGGCCGCGCTGGTTCTGGCGCTATAGGCGCACGCCCTAACCCCTCCAGACCAGCACCTGCGCGCGCTCCATCCCGACCGCGTGCACGCCGTCCTGGTCATGCGCCGGCTTCGACGTCACCGTGACCAGAACAATCATGATGCCCAGGGCAATCGCCTTGATATCCGAACCTTTGATCATTGTCTCGCCGCCCCCTTATGCGTGTTTGCGTTCTGATGTCTATTGAACGTGCCTTACTCGGGTTTCCGTCGAAAGAAATTTGCCAGCGCCCGGCATTTTCCTCTTGCAGGCCCGCGTTGGACTTTATACATCCCTCCTCACTCAACGGCGCGGGCGTAGCTCAGGGGTAGAGCATAACCTTGCCAAGGTTAGGGTCGGGCGTTCGAATCGCCTCGCCCGCTCCATTGAGAGGTCTTCGGACCACATAAGTATCTGATGCGGGCGTAGCTCAGGGGTAGAGCATAACCTTGCCAAGGTTAGGGTCGGGCGTTCGAATCGCCTCGCCCGCTCCAGATATCTAATCTTTCAGAACGCCTTGAATGTCATCGTAGTCAGTGACCTTTCGATATCGGGGATCACCAGCAGATTTTCGTTGATGAAATGGCCGACATCTTCGGTTTCCGGGATGTAGAGCTTCAACAGCAGGTCATATTCGCCACTGGTGGAATAAAGCTCTGAGTGAATTTCGCGCAGGGCGATGTCTTCGGCCACCTTGTAAGTGGTGCCGGGTTTACAGCGGATCTGGATGAAGACGCAGGTGGACATGGGCCGGGCCTTGTTGGTTCGTGTTGCCCGCAGGCTGGCACGGGCGGCCCTCGGGTGCAATCCCCCGCAACAGTTTACGGCGAAGGCGTTTAGTGGACTGGATATACCCACCCATCCGCGTCTATAAGCGCCCTTGAAGCAAAAGGAATTCGCCCATGCGCAGCGCAAAGATCAGCCGTCAGACCGCCGAGACCGAAATCTCGGTTCAGGTCAATCTGGACGGCACCGGCCAGTATGACAACCAGACCGGCGTCGGGTTCTTTGATCACATGCTGGACCAGTTGGCGCGGCATTCGCTGATCGACATGACGATCCGTGCCAAGGGCGATTACCACATCGACGATCACCATACGGTCGAGGACACCGGAATCGCGTTGGGTCAGGCTTTGACGCAGGCTTTGGGCGACAAGAAGGGCATTCGCCGGTACGGGGAATGCCACCTGCCCATGGATGACGCGCAGGTGCGCTGTGCACTGGACCTGTCGGGGCGACCGTTTCTGATCTGGAACGTGGACCTGCCGACGCAGAAAATCGGCAGTTTCGATACCGAACTGGTGCGCGAGTTCTTTCAGGCCTTGGCCACCCATGGCGGCATCACGCTGCACATCGATCAGGTGCATGGCTTCAACAGCCACCACATTGCCGAGGCCGCCTTCAAGGCTGTCGCCCGCGCATTGCGCGATGCGGTCGAGACCGACCCGCGTAAGGCGGATGCGATTCCGTCCACCAAAGGCGCGCTGTAGATGCTCACCGCCATTATTGACTACGAGAGCGGCAATCTGCACTCGGCAGAAAAGGCGTTTCAGCGCATGGCCCGCGAGGTGGATGCGGGTGAGGTCATCGTGACCTCGGACGCCGACGTCGTGGCGCGCGCGGATCGTCTGGTGCTGCCCGGTGACGGTGCTTTTCCGGCTTGCGCGGCAGAGTTGCGAGGGCACAAGGGCATCTATGACGCGATGGTCGAGGCGGTCGAACAGAAGGGCCGCCCGTTTCTGGGTATCTGCGTGGGGATGCAGCTGATGGCCTCTAAGGGCCATGAATACAGCGAAACCGATGGGCTGGGTTGGGTCGCCGGGGATGTGGTTCGTATTGAACCGTCAGATGCTGCGCTGAAGGTGCCGCATATGGGCTGGAACGATCTGGTATTGGAGAGCGACCATCCGGTGTTCAGTGGCGTGACATCGGGCGATCACGCCTATTTTGTGCATTCCTACCAGTTCCGCGTCACCGATCCGGCGCAGCGGCTGGCCTATGTCGACTATGGTCAAGAGGTCACGGCCGTGGTCGGCCGCGACACGATGGTCGGAATGCAGTTCCACCCCGAAAAAAGTCAGGATGTGGGCCTGCGGATGATCGGGAATTTCCTGACCTGGACGCCCTGAGGCCTTATTCCACGCGCGTCCAGACTTGCCCGCGGCAGACCAGACCTCCGACAGCGCAACCCTTGACGGTCAGCTTGTTCTGGCCGTCCAACGACATTTTCGAGCTATAAGTCTTGTCGCGATCGGGGGCCCAGATCTTGCCGTCGTCATAGCTGCCGCCGCCTTCGGGGATCATGTCCCAGATGATTTGCTTGCCGAGGTTCTCGTATTCCAGTTGCTGATTGCCGTCGGCGTCAAAGGCGCTGTCGATGGTGCCGCAGATGGCGCTGCCGCATTCGGAAATCGACACATGCAGATAGCCGCCCGTATCGCCCGGAGCTGTCTTCCACAGACCGTCCACCGGATCGGCGGCCATCGCTGCGGTGGCCATTACGGCGAAACCCGCTGCAAGAGTAAATGTCTTCATGGTTTTCTCCCTGTATTTCCCATCAGTCTGGCCTGCGGTTGGGCACCGGGCAAGCCTGACTTTGCGTCGCGTTGCGCCCCTGCCCCGCCTGTGCGATATCCCGCGCGTGTAACAGTGATATAGGGCCGCCCGACATGATCCTCTACCCCGCCATCGATCTGAAAGACGGCAATGCCGTGCGCCTGCTACGTGGTGAGATGGACAAGGCCACCGTCTTTAACGAAGACCCGGCGGCACAGGCCCGCGCTTTTGTCGAGGCCGGGTGCGAATGGCTGCATCTGGTCGATCTGAACGGAGCCTTTGCCGGAGAGCCGGTCAACGCCGCCCCAGTGGAGGCGATTCTGAACGCCTGCGACGTGCCTGCGCAATTGGGTGGCGGTATCCGGGATATGGCAACAATCGAGACCTGGATCGACAAGGGTCTGGCGCGGGTGATTCTGGGCACCGTCGCCGTGGAAAACCCCGACCTGGTGCGCGAAGCCGCCAAAGCCTTCCCCGGCAAGGTCGCCGTAGGTATCGACGCACGCAATGGCATGGTGGCCACCAAAGGCTGGGCCAAGGAAACCGACGTGCAGGTCACCGATCTGGCCCGCAGTTTCGAGGACGCAGGCGTCGCCGCCATCATCTACACCGATATCAACCGCGACGGCGCGATGCAGGGCCCGAATATCGAGGCCACGGCGGCGCTGGCACAGGCGGTCTCGATACCGGTGATCGCGTCGGGGGGCGTCAGTTCGCTGGACGACCTGATCGCCCTGCGCGATTGCGGAGTGGAATTGAACGGCGCGATCTCTGGCCGCGCCCTTTATGATGGCGCGATTGACCTGGCCGAGGCCATTCGCGCCCTGAGCTGAGTTACTGCGCGGCAGCGGCGGTCAATTTCGCCAAAGCGCCGCGCATTTTCTCGATGACCGGCGATTTTTCGACCTCATCGAAGTCATCCATGGTCTCTTTCGGGTCTTCATAGATCAGCCAGACCTGCCCATCCGCATCCTGATAAGCCTGCACTTTCAGCGGCAGGAACAGCCCGGCGCGCGGGTCGATCTGCATGGCAGGCGTGCCCAGAGCCGGGTTGCCGAAGATCAGCACCTGATTGGGCGGGATCGGCGTGCCGACCTTTTCGGCGCCCGCTGCGTGGTCAATGCGGGCAAAGACGGTGGCGCCAGCATTGCCAACGGCAGCTTCCAGCGCGTCCAGCGCCTCGGCCACGGACTTGTTGGTTTGTACTTTGATGATGTCGTCAGCCATGGCGGATAGCGCGCCTCCGAATGTGAGTATTGAAGCCAGCAGAAGATGTCGCATAGTTATATTCCCTTTGATGAATTTCACCCCTAAGTTCCACAGCTTTGCGTGACATCACAATCACAAGTCTGGCATCGGCGAGGCGTTGCCGGTAAAGGTGCCCTCAATAAAGGACACACCATGCTGAAAACCCGTATCATTCCCTGTCTGGACGTCGCCGATGGCCGCGTGGTCAAGGGCGTGAATTTCGTCGGCCTGCGCGATGCGGGCGATCCGGTGGAATCGGCCAAGGCCTATGACGCCGCCGGCGCGGATGAGATCTGTTTTCTGGACATCCACGCCACGCATGAAAACCGGGGCACGATGTTTGACGTGGTGCAGCGCACCGCCGAACAGTGCTTTGTGCCACTGACCGTGGGCGGTGGTGTGCGCAGCAAGGACGACGTGCGCGCCCTGTTGCTGGCGGGGGCGGATAAGGTCAGCTTCAACTCGGCCGCCGTGGCGAACCCGGATGTGATCGCCGAGGCCGCCGACCAGTTCGGCAGCCAGTGCATCGTCTGCGCCATCGACGCCAAGACCGTCAGCCCCGGCAAGTGGGAGATTTTTACCCATGGTGGTCGCAAACCCACCGGCATCGATGCGGTGGAGTTTGCCCGGACCGTTGTGGCCAAGGGCGCGGGGGAAATTCTGCTGACGTCGATGGACCGCGACGGCACCAAGGCCGGGTTCAACTTGCCCCTGACCCGTGCGATTTCCGACGCGGTTGACGTGCCCGTGATCGCCTCGGGCGGCGTCGGCACTCTGGACCATCTGGTTGAGGGCGTGACCAAGGGCGGTGCCAGCGCGGTACTGGCAGCCTCGATCTTTCATTTCGGCGAATTTAGCATCCGCGAGGTCAAGGACCACATGGCCGCCGCTGGCATTCCGATGAGGCTGACATGAGCATACTGCACGATCTGGCCGCAACGATTGACGCCCGCAAAGGGGCCGACCCCGACAGCAGCTGGACCGCCAAGCTGTTGGCGAAAGGCCCAGAAAAATGCGCCGAAAAATTCGGGGAAGAGGCGATCGAGGCGATCATCGAAGCCATCAAGGGGGATCGGGAAAAGCTGACCGCCGAGGCGGCGGATGTACTGTATCACCTGCTGGTCATGCTGGCCGCACGCGACGTGGCGCTGGATGATGTGCTGGCTGAACTGGCCCGCCGTCAGGGCACCAGCGGCATTGCTGAAAAGGCGGCGCGGCCCAAAGGGTAAGCGGGTTTCGTGGGGTGGCATGGGCCGCTATAGTTCGGGTTCCGGAAGGATTGGGCAAAGGGGCGCGCGCATGATCAGAGCTTTGGTGTTTGCAGCCGCGCTTGTCGCCCTCGCTGCTTGCGCCACACCGCCGCCATCCACCGGGGATGAGGTGCAGCGGCTGGCGGCGGAAATCCAAAACCTCGGGCCCGATATTGACCCTGCCGAGGCGAACCGTGCCGCGCAGATCGCCTATGCTTATACCGCGCAACTGGCGCAGGAATACGAAATCACCGACCCGCCGCTGATCCACAATGCCAAGGTCAACAAGGGCCTGCGCCCACGCGGCCTGTGTTGGCACTGGGCCGAGGATATCGAGCGTCGTCTGGATCAGGAACAGTTCCGCACGCTGGAAATGCACCGCGCCATCGCCAATGCGGATAACCCCTTCCGCATCGACCACAGCACCGCCATCATCAGCCGCAAGGGCGAGAGCATGTATGAAGGCGTGGTGCTGGACCCGTGGCGCTATGGCGGTGTGCTGTATTGGGGGCCGTTGACCGAAGACACGCGCTATGACTGGGTCCCGCGTGACGTGGTGCTGGAAAAGCGGCGTCTGGAACAGGCAGCGAAGCTGGCTCCGCTAACCGCGCGTTAAGCCCGCCGCAACGGGCGGCTTGCGCCTAGATCACCACCTTTTCGGCAGCAGTTGCCGCATCTCCGGTATTGGGCAGGCCTTCGGGTTCGATAAGCAGCAAGTGAACTTCTTCTTCCGCAACCGGCCTGTGTTCGACCCCTTTGGGGACCACAAACATCTGACCCGGGCGCAGTGTCACTTCCCCGTCGCGCATTTCAATCCGCAACGTGCCCTTTAGAACCAGAAAGAAGTCATCCGTTTCGTCATGATGGTGCCACTGAAACGCGCCCTGAACTTTGACGACCATGACATCGTTGTTGTTGTACCGAGATACGATCTTCGGGCTCCAATGCTCGGAGAAGGTCGAGAGTTTCTCGGATAGATTTATCGGTTCGTAACGCATGCGTTCCAGCTTTCTGAGGATGTGGTTCGAATTTTGGCGAAGTTACAGCTTGGACGAAATCACCCCGGTGGCAAACCCGCCCATCCGAAGCTCTCCGAACAGGCGTTGATATTCGATCTTGGGGCAGCGGTTCATCACCACATCCACGCCCCGCGCCTGTGCCGTGGCGGCCGCGTCATGATGTTCAACGCCGATCTGCATCCAGATCGTGCGCAAGTCGGGGAACGCGGCAAGCGCGTCGTCTACGATGGGCGGTACTGCCTCGGATCGGCGGAAAATGTCGACCATGTCGACGGGCTCGGAAATCTCGGACAGGGAGGCTTGCACAGTCTGACCGAACAACATCTTGCCCGCATGCCCCGGGTTGACCGGTATAACCGTATATCCCTTGAGCGACATGTACCGCGCCACATAATAGCTGGGCCGCACCGGGTTCATCGATACGCCGACCACGGCCACCACCTTGGTGCGCTTCAGGATCGTTGTCAGGAACTCATCAGAATAGTCTGGCATGGGTCACCCTAACCGGAGCTTGGACAAGAAAAAAGCGCCCAGGTAAACACCTGGGCGCAAGTTGTTGGAACGAGGGACAGTGAAATGACCCGCGGCAGTTCCGTTCCGCGGTCATGTGACATTTAAGCATGTATTTGCAGAAAAAAAGAGGGGGTGCGCGTTTTTGTGATGACAGCTCACGAAAAGCGGAGAATCGCCTAATTGTGGTACAGAATAACCGGCCAGTTTTCCTCGGCCATACGAATGAATTCAGTACGATCCCGGTCCCACAATTGCTCGATTTCAGCGGAATGGGTCAGGTACAGGCGCCCATCGACCACTTGCCACAGCGTCGGATCGGTGCTGACAAGTTCACCTTGAGCCATGCCATATGCACAGTATCCACCGAACTGGGGCGCGTAGGCGCGCGGGTTCATTTCGAAAGCATCGCGGTTTTCAGCACTGGCAAAGTGCCACTCGGCCCCTTTCCAAACCACAGAGTATTCGGGCAAACCGCGGACAGGAGTACCATTGCTGAAATAGGATACCGGGTCATAGCCGGACATGGCTGCACCACCTCTCTTGAAAAAGACAGGCATATCCTGCGCAAATGCAGCAGGCGCAAAAACGGCAGCGCCCAGCGCGCCGATCAGAGTACGTCGATTCAGTTTCATCGCAACCTAGTTAGAAAACCAGACCGTCTAGATACAAATCATTTATGCATCTGAAACCCGAATTAACGCGGATGTGAACGCGCGTGGGTGAATAGGGCTGATTTAGTCGAATACATCTTCGATGACGTCCCACGCTTCATCCAGCACCCGCGAGAACATACTCTTTTTCTTCTTTTTCTTCTTGTTTTTGTAAGGCTGCTCGCCTTTGCCCGAATGACGCGTTGTCTTGTGTTCCGCGAGCTTTCGCTTGGGAACCATTTTCAGGTCATGAAGCGGCGCGCCGCAGCTGGAACAGCTTAGTTCATGGCGCTGCTTGCCCTTCAGAACCAGCGCCGCGCGGGTTCCGCAATAGCAGCAGGTCGCGATTTTCGAGGGGGTGGAAATGGTGCTCTCCCGTTTATCTGTGTCTAGATGCATATAGGGCAATCGCGGCGGCATTTGAGACGTTGAGCGACCCAAATCCACCCGCGGCGTCGATTTTCACCAACTGATCAACGGTTTCCTTCGTCTTTTGGCGCAAACCCGGCCCTTCTGCCCCAAGCACAAGGGCGACGGGTTGGTGCAGATTGCCGCCCAACGCGGTCTCGATGGTGCCTTCGGCCTCACCATCCAGCCCGAGCACAAGAAATCCCATACCCTGAAGTTCGACTATCGCATCCGCCAGATTGCGCACACGCAGATAGGGTTGTCGTTCCAGAGCACCGCTGGCGGTTTTGGCCAACGCACCTGTTTCTGGCGCCGAATGGTGACGCGTTCCAATCACCGCACTGGCACCAAGCACTTCGGCCGACCGTAAAATTGCACCCACATTGTGCGGGTCGGTCACCCGGTCCAGCAGGATGACTCGCGGGTTTTCCCGTCCGATGCAGTTCTCGACCAGACCGCCCCAATCCAGCGGCTTGACCTCAAGCGCGGCCCCCTGATGGACCGAACCTGGATCGATCGGAGCGGGGAATTTGCGCGGGTCAGCCATTTCGGCCTCTATCCCTGCAAACGCAATGGCATCCGCCAGTTTATCCTGCGCATTTCGCGTCACAATCAGGCGCAGTTTCTGCCGGTTCGGGTTCATCAATGCGTCCCGAACGGCATGCAGACCGAACAGCCAAACGGTCTCGGCTGCAGCTGCTTTGCGCGCCTGTTCTTTTTCGACGACCCACTTGGGTTTCTTCATGTCGCGGGCCTCCGGACCGGGAAATCGGTTTCCTGCGTCAAAGCGGTATTTTCCTGTTGACGCTTCTCTAAGGCGCTAGTAATCACGCCTCCACGTCAGGTGCAACGCCTGACAGTGGGCGACAGGCCGCAAGGTGTGGCAGGGGACTGTAACTCCCTCGCGGAGACGCACGCCTGGTTCGATTCCAGGGTCGCCCACCATCTCTTACACTCAAAAATCCACACTTGAGAACCGTGCGTTGTACGGAGATCAGCGTTCCTGCGCCTGTCGGGGTCGTTCCCGACAGACGTGAAGCAGTGGTATTGATTTGGTTCACGCTGCGGCGGCTCGCAAGGCGGAGACGCGGTCAAACCATGCGACGATTGCGTCCTGATCAGCGTTGACCTGCTCGGCTGCGCCTCCGGTGAATTCTTCGAACTTGTCTTTGTTCAGGCCGTTTACACCCACCAGAACCGGGATGTCCTGCGCCAGAGCCTCGGCAATAACGGGGCGGAATCCCCGCCCGTCTGCCTCGTGCTTGCCAAACTTGTTGATGATCAGCAATTGCGGTGCATCTTCCAGCGACGCCGTCACGTAACCCACCGCCTGCTCCAGTGCAGCCGGGTCCAGACGACATCCTCGCGATTGCGTGCCCAGAGATTGCGAGATGCGAATGGTTTCACCTTCAGGCAGGACGCGAACATCCATGTCGCATTTGGTGTGGTCAGCGCATTCCGTGTTTGTTTGTACGACACCGGACAGGCGTGCGCCCTTTTCCAACAGGCGCTCGGCCACCGCGCTCAGCAGGCGATCAGTTGCGCCGCGATCGGTGGTTGTGACATAGGCCAGATGCATTTTGGGACCTCTAGACTTCGTATACTGGTGTTTCAGATAGCACGGGTTGTGCGGGTCGGCCACTCTGACGGGTCAAGGCAGCGGCGAAAGCCCGATCACGGATGCGTGCAGGTGGAGGATGGCCGCATAAGCGGCGATGGCAGTAAGCCACACCCAGAGGCGCGGCCAGGGACGGGGCGCGCGCAGGGACAGGCGCGCGGTGTTGCGGGACAGGCGATGCCAGTCTGACCCCATCTGCCGCGCGGTGCGGCGGTCGATCAGGGCCATGCCCATCGCGGCGAACCCTGCGAAGAGGCCAAACAGGATGACATGCGACAGGCTGCCATTGGCCAGAAGATGTGCGACGGCCCACAGCATCAGTGCCGCAAGGATCGGATGACGGGTGGTACGCAGGATGCCGGGTTTGTCAGGATCGAAAGGGCGGTTCCCCAACCCGCCGAAGGAAAACGGGTTCTGGATCGACAGGCCCGCAATCGCCAGCCAGCAGACAATCGGCATGATCAGGAGCGGTAGCCAGCGGAAGATTGTGAGCGGTGGGATAACCTCGACATAAGGCGCGTTGGCGGCGGCGATGATCAGCCAGCCCAGCACGGCCAGTGAAACCAGCGAATAGGTGGCGAAATAGCCGGTGCGGCCCAAAGTGCCGATCAGCCAGCCGCGCACCACCGGGCGGGCCGGGATCATGTGGCTCAGCAGGAACGTGGCGAGTGCAGCGAGGAAGAGGCCCCAACCGGTCATGAGTGTCTCCGAACGTGTTGCGTCCGGTTTAGGCCTTGGATCGGCGTTGGTCTTTGTCCGAAATCAAGTGAGGGCACAGGGGCGGCTGCCCGCCCCTGCTCTGTTTCATAGGCCCAGCGCCTTGCGGCGTTCCTCGGCAAAGCCCTGCACCATGCGATCGGCGATCAGCGCCAGAATCGCCATCGCTGCCCCGGCAGAAATGCCCAAGCCCACATCCGCCTGACCCAGCGCCAGATAGATCGACTGGCCCAGACCAGTCGTGCCGATCAGCGCGGCGATCACCAGCATCGCAAAAGCGTATAGGATAGTCTGGTTCAGCCCCAGCAGGATGGTCGGCGCGGCATAGGGCGCGCGGACGTCGCGCATGATCTGCCACTCGGTCGCGCCGCTGGAGATTGCAGCCTCCATCATCTCATCCGGCGTGTTAACCAGCCCATGCCGCGTGTAGCGGATCATCGGGACGATGGCATAGGCGCAGATGGCGAGGAAGGCCGAGAACTCTCCGATTTGAAAGACCATCAGCACCGGGATCAGGAACACGAACAGCGGTATGGTCTGCAGCATGTCGCAGATCGGGCGTACGATGGTCCAAACCGGCTTCCAGACCGCGCTGGCCAGACCGATCAACCCACCGACCACAGCGCAGGAAAACACCGCCGCGCCGCTGAGATACAGCGACAGCAACGCGCGCTCCCACAGACCCGAGACGAGGATGGTGCAGAGCAGACCCACCGAAAGCGCAGCCAGACGCCAGCCGCCCGCGACCCAGCCCAGCGCGGCAGCGCCGGTCAGGACGAAGGGCCATGGCAGGTTGGCAATGCCGGTCTCCAGTATGCCGATCAGGATCAGGACGATCAGACCTCCGGTCAAATGCCCGCGCCATGACATGAGCAGAGCGATGGCAGCGCCGACGGCAAAGAGCCCGTAGCTCATGGCGGGCGTCCATGCGAAGCCCCATGTGAAGGGCAGAACGGCCTGATCCAGCCCGATCCGTAGCGGCAACAGCACGTAGAACAGCGAGTTGTTCTTGAGCGCATCCAGCCACGGCCCGTTGGCTTGCGTAAAGGCGGTCAGGCCGCTGTCGATGGCCGTAGCCATGGGGTCCAGAACGGTCAGTTCAGACGGATTCGGCAGCCACGCCCAGAACGCGGCGGTGAACAGCACGGCAAAGCCCAGCATCGCCCAGACCACGCGGCTGTCATAGCGTTTGCGTTCTGTCGCCAGCGTGCCGCTCATCCGGTCGATCACCACCGCAAAGACCACGATGACGAGACCGGCCATCAGGGATTCGCCAAACTGCGCCTTACGCATAGTCAGCAGGACCTCCCAGCCGATGTCGTTGAACCCCCCGATGACGGCTGCGATGATCACCATCGACAGGGCGGCCATCAGGCATTGGTTCACGCCGACCATGATCTGCGTCGTGGCGGCGGGGATTTCGACCTGAAACAGCTGTTGGAACCGGGTGCCGCCGGACATGATGGCGGCCTCTTTGATCTCGGGCTCGACCCGTTCCAGCCCCAGCATCACGTTGCGCGCCATGGGCGGGGCGGCATAGATGGCCGAGGCGATCAGGCCAACCACCGGACCAAAGCCAAAGAGCAGCAACAGCGGTGTCAGATAGGCAAAGGTCGGCACCGTTTGCATGATGTCCAGCACGGCCTGCACGAACGCTTTCACCCTTGGCACTTCGTTGGCGAGAATGCCAATCGCACCGCCCATGATCAGCGCCACGGGCACAGACACGGCGACAAGGGCCAGCGTGTTCATGCTTTCGGCCCAATAGCCCGAGGCCAGCACAAAGCTGAGCCCGATAAAGCCCAGCGCCGCCATCGGCAAGCCGCCCAGATACCAGCCCAGCGCGGTGACGATACCGATCAGGATCGGCCAAGGCGTGTTGCCCAGCACATAGTTGGCGGCATTCATCGGATAGGTCATCAGGTCCGAGAACAGTCTCATCGCCGGTTTGATGCCGTTCAGGAACCAGTCGAGAAACGCCCCGACCCATTGGGTGGCGGGCAGTTCCCATGCGGCGGGCCATTTGACCAGCCACGGGGCGACGCCTTCCAGCGCGAGACATACCGCGCCAACGATCACGGTGATCAGCGCCGCCTGCGCACCGGCGGTCAGGCGCGCCTGCTGCGCAGGGATATCCAGCGCCGTCATGCGTCGTCCACCTGCAATGCAGCCGCCAGATCAGAGGGGTGCACGGTGCCGACGACATTACCCTCGGCATCCCGAACCGGCACGGGTTCGTACAATTCCATGCAATGCGCCAATGCCGCGTCCAGCGTCATTGAGGTCGTCAGACCGGGATCATCCGGGCCGCATTCGGCCTCATCTCGCATGACCGAGGCAACTTTGGCGTGCTGGCCTTTGGCCACGTCTTTCGAGAATTCGCGCACGTAGTCATCGACCGGGCGCAGCACGATATCTGTGGGTGTGCCGATCTGAACGATCTTGCCGTCGCGCATGATGGCAATGCGGTCGGCCAGTTTGAGGGCCTCTTGAATGTCATGAGTGATGAAGACGATGGATTTCTTCAACGTCGCCTGAATGCGCAGGAATTCATCCTGCAACTGGCGGCGGATCAGCGGGTCGAGCGCGCTGAACGGCTCGTCCAGAAACCAGATGTCCGGGTTTACGGCGAGGCTTCGGGCGATCCCCACGCGTTGCCGCTGGCCCCCCGAAAGCTGCCGGGGGAAGCTGTCTTCACGGCCTTCAAGCCCGACCAGCGAGATCACTTCCTGCGCGCGGGCCAGACGTTCCTTTTTGCCAACACCTTGCACGCGCAGCGGATAGGCCACGTTTTCGGCCACGGTCATATGGGGAAACAGGCCGAAATGCTGGAACACCATGCCCAACTTTTTGCGCCGCAGATCGGTCAGCACCTTTTTGGACGCGCCCATGACATTCTCGCCATCCACACGAATCTCGCCACCCGTGCCCGGCAGCAGTTGCGAGATGCAGCGGATCAGCGTCGATTTGCCCGAGCCGGACAGGCCCATAATGACGAACAGCTCGCCCTCATGTACTTCGAAATTGGCGTCCTGAACGGCGGGGATGAACCCGCCTTCACGCAGATTGGCGGCGGCTTGGTCGGCGTCATTCCCTGACCGAGACAGCGCGTCGGTCAGGGCCTTGTCTGCGCCAGGGCCAAACACCTGCCAAAGATTCCGGCAGGCGATGGCTGGCGTGTTTGCGTCAGTCACTGATGTCAGCTCACTGGGTCGCCGCGTCAACGACGGGGCGCCATTTGCCCTCGTTCTCGGCCATCCAAGCGGCGACGACTTCCTCGACTTTACCGCCATCCACGTCGATTGCACCCATCATCGGCTGCTGGTCTTCGACCGCCAGTTGATAGTTGGTCAGGATTTCGTAAGCGGCGGGCCATTTGTCGGCCATGCCGCTCCAACCGGCCTTAAAGATGCGCGAGGGCGAGAAATCGCAATCGTTGACCGCGTTCGGGTTTGGCCCCCATGCCGGATCGTTAAAGCAGGCCTCTTCGCCTGCGGGCAATTCAACGAACTGCACATCATAAGCCGACATCGCCCAATGCGGCTGCCAGAAGGTGATCAGCAGCGGCGAATTGCGCTCGGTCGAGGCGCGGAGTTCGGCGATCAGCGCGCCCTCGGACCCTGCGGGAACTGCCTTGAACGGCAGTTCAAGCCCGGTCATGCGGTCCGCGCCGGGGGTACCCCAATCCGCCGGGTAATCGACCAGACGACCTCCGGGCAGAGTTTCCGCCGTGGCGAAGACCTGCGCACAGTCCTTCAGCGCTTCCCATGCGGGCAAGCCCGGGCACAGGTCAGCGACATGCGCCGGGTAGGCAATGCCTTCCTTGGCGTCGAGGCCCAGATCACCGATCTCGACAACCGTGCCTTCATCAATCTTCTTGGCGTATTCGTCGGACACGTTGGACGACCAGATTTCCAGCGTTGCATCAATGTCGCCATCGGCCAGCGCCTGGAACTGGTTCATCATCCCGGCAGTGACGTATTCGACGTTGTAGCCTGCGGCTTTCAGCATCTCGCCCGCCACATGCGTGGTGACGTGCTGACCGGTCCATTCGTTGATCGCCAGCTTGATCGGCTCGTCCACCGCACCCATGTCGGCGGCGTGGGCCGATCCGGCAACGGCGATGGCCAATAGGCTTACGCTTAACTTCTTCATGGTATTACTCCCTGTTTTGTTCTGTTTGCCCGACAGCCGCATCAGCGACCATCGGGGGAAATCCGTGGTGACAGCACCTGTCGCAACATGCACAATTTTGGTCGGAAAAGGAAAGGGAACTGTTGCCCCACTTACCACTTTCCGCGACCGAGCGGAAACACGGAAGTTACGCCCCGAACCTCAACCGAAATTTGCACCCTGCAGTCATCATTGGCGCACGTTAAGGATATTGACTGACCAGTCAATAAATTATCTTCTGTCCCCGATCTCTCCAACCAGTATTTCCGCTTGCCTGAAAGGAACAAAAAGGCAACACTTATGGGTGGAGGATCCGGACATGCGCCACTTTGAGGAAATCTACAAAATCTCGGCCAGCCGTCACGGCGGGCCCGAAGCGTTGGAGGCGACGCTCAGCAAGCCCAAAACACCCTCAAAGCTTGCGGCGATGCCGGACGACCGCTGGCTGTCGGTCATCACCAAATGCATCTTTCAGGCCGGCTTCAACTGGAAAGTGATCGAAGCAAAGTGGGACGGCTTTGAAACCGCCTTTGATGGTTTTGACGTGGGCAGATGCGCATTCATGGATGATGAAAAGTTTGATGCCCTGATTCAAGACACCCGGATCGTGCGCAATGGAACCAAGATCGCTGCTGTACGCGATAACGCCGCCTTTTTACTGGAGTTGCGCAACGAAGGCGGCGTGGGTCAGATGTTGGGCGGATGGCCGTCCAATGATTATGTCGGGTTACTGGCAATGCTGGGCAAACGCGGGTCACGACTGGGCGGTGCCACGGCGCAATACGCCATGCGGTTTGCCGGGCGGGACAGTTTCATCCTGTCGCGGGACGTAACTGCGCGGTTGATCGCAGAAGGTGTGATTGACAAAGCGGCAACATCAAAGAAGGCCCTTACAGCAGTGCAGGACGCCTTTAACACCTGGATGGATCAATCCGGCCGGTCGCTGACAGAAATCAGCCGGGTTTTGGCGATGAGCCTTTGAAAACGTCTTGCCGCAGGGATCAGGTACACTAGGCTACCGGGTATGATCCGCCCCCTACTGATTTCGATCCTGTGCCTTCTGTTATCTTGCGGTCGTCCCCTGACCGAACAAGAACGCGCATTTGCAGGTCAGATTCACGGCGAGACCTTGAATCTGGATCGTGTCCGACTGGTCGAGGGGGCGCCGGTTGCTGCCATTACATATACCCGAAAAGCACGTCCCCGACTGGCCTGCCGCGAACGTATCCTGCCCCCCGTCAAGGAAGAGACCGTCACTGGAAAACCGGCGGCAGTTGCGCTGTTCAACCGTGTTTACTTTACCCGGGACTGGTATCTGGACGATTACATGTCGCAATACCCCGAACGCGTGAACCTGATCGCCGCCATGTTGCTGGCCCACGAATTGACTCATGTCTGGCAATGGCAGAACCGCAAGACCACCGGATATCACCCTCTGCGCGCAGCCGCCGAGCATGGCCGGGCCGACGATCCCTATCTGTTCGATCTGGACACCTCGCCGGACTTTCTGGCCTATGGGTTCGAACAACAGGGCGCGATTGTCGAGGAATATGTCTGCTGTCGCGCGCTGGACCCCGATGCCCCGCGCACCCAGCGCCTGCATCAGATGCTGGCCGCGCATTTCGACCCCGCACAATTACCTGGCAGCCGTCGCGAAAACGATGTTGGGCTGCCTTGGGCCGGGGCCGAGATTGATGGGATTTGCGGCTGACGCAGATCAGTTGCCCTGGATTGTCTCCAGATACGCGACAAGATCCACAATCGGTTTGCTGGTCAGGATCGGTTGTCCTGCCGGAGTTTTGAGCGCGGTGTCCTGACCCTCGAAATACGGGCCGTAGACCGGCATCGGGCTGCCGTGACTAACCAAGGGATCGCGCCCGTCTATCCGCGCGACCACCCGGGCGGTTGGAAAAACCCCATCAGAATCGGCAAGCTTTGTCAGGTCCGCCGGTTGGATCACAAGCACACCCGCCATCGGGCCATGACCGGTCGCGTCCAGGCCGTGGCATGAAGCGCAGTAGTGCCTGAAAAGCTCGGCCCCGGTTTCGACGTCCTGCGCCAAGGCGCTGTGTGAGGTGGTGGTGAATGCGAGCATCATGACTGCTGCAAGTGTCGACTTGTTCATCGCTTTCCTCCTTTGTGCCCCGCAAACACAGACTTGCCCGATGGGCCTTATGACGCAATGATCCAGATCAACGAAGCGGTTCAAGGGGTTCGGGCAATGACACAATATGCTGCTATCATGCTGGCAGCCGGGATCGGTGTTCCGATCCTCGCGGCACTGAACGCCGCTTTGGGCAAGTTGATCGGTTCGCCAACCACAGCCGCCGTGATCCTGTTCGCGATAGCTTTTGGGGCCTCAGCGGTTGTGATGCTGGCGTTTCCGGGCACAGGAGTGCTGTCGAAAGTCGCGCAAGCGCCCAAACACCTGCTGCTTGCCGGTGTTTTGATCGCGTTTTATGTGCTTGCGATCACCCACGTGGCCCCGCATTTCGGGGTCGGAAATGCAGTGTTCTTCGTTCTGATCGGACAATTGATCAGCGCGGCCGCTATCGATCATTTTGGCTTGTTCGGCGCGCAAGTTGAACCGCTGACCCTGATGCGGGCAGGAGGAATTGCCGTCATGGCGGCGGGCGTCGCGATCACTCAGCTGGCCTGAGTGCCCCGCCTTCCAGCTTGAGAATCCGATCCATGCGCGCGGCCAGGTCCAGATTATGGGTTGCAATCAGCGCAGAGAGCCCGGCCTCGCGGACCAGGTCCATCAAGGCTGTGAAGACCTGATCGGACGTGCCGGGATCCAGATTGCCTGTTGGTTCATCGGCCAGCAGAACACTCGGCTCATTGGCCAGCGCCCGGCAAAATGCCACACGCTGTTGTTCGCCGCCGGACAGCGCCGCTGGCCTGTGATTGGCCCGGGGTGCAACGCCGACACGATTCAGCAACATCATCGCCCTTTGGCGCGCAGATTTCTCAGAGCTTCCATTGGCCAGTTGCGGCAGCACGATATTCTCAAGCGCGGTGAACTCGGGCAGCAGGTGGTGGAACTGATAGACGAACCCGACGTCGCGCCTGCGGATAGCGGTGCGTGTGCGGTCGCCTTTGCCGGTCGCCACCTGCCCTGCGAGCTCAACCGTGCCCCGATCAGGCATGTCCAACAGCCCTGCGATATGTAACAGGGTCGACTTTCCCGCGCCGGATGGGGCCACAAGAGCCACCGCCTCGCCCGCGCGCAGTTCCAGATCAACACCGCGCAATACCTGCACCTCACCGGGCGTGCCCTGCAGATAGGTCTTGGCCAGACCGTTCAAACGCAATGTCACATCATTCATAGCGCAACGCCTCGACCGGGTTCAGCCGCGCCGCGCGCCGGGCCGGGAAATATGTCACCAGAAAGGACAGCCCCAAAGACAGCGCAATCGCCTTGAGCACATCCGACAGATGCAACTCGGCCGGTAATGCATAGATGCCGCGAATCGAGGGGTCCCACACGCCGCCGCCCATCGCGTAATTCACGAAGGAAAAGATCGGGTCGATATACAGCGCAAACAGACACCCCAGGATCACACCCATCGTGGTGCCGATGATCCCGGTGAACGCACCGCAGATGAAGAATACACGCAGGATCGACCCTTCGCTCAGACCGATGGTGCGCAGGATTCCGATATCGCGTCCCTTGTTCTTCACCAGCATGATCAGACCCGAAACGATATTCATCGCCGCGATCAGCACAAGGATCGACAGGATGATGAACATCACGTTGTCTTCAACCTCCAGCGCGCGCAGGAAACCACCCGAGGCATCCTGCCACGTCCAGACCTGACTGCGCTCACCCGCAGCTTCGAGGATCGGGATCAGGATCGGCCCCAGCTCTTCCGGGCGGTCGACCATTACCTCGATCTCATCAGCCACGCCGTCGCGGTTGAAAAAGCTCTGCGCTTCGGCAAAAGGCATGTAGACGCGCGTGCGGTCGATGTCATAGCGCCCGGCCGAGAACACATAAACCACCTCATAGGCATTCACGCGCGGCGACGTGCCAAAGGCCGTTTTGACCCCGTTGGGCGAGGTCACCTTGACCCGATCTCCCACCGTGGCCCCAATCGCCCGGGCGACGCCGGATCCGATGGCGATCCCCTGCGGGAAGTTCGCCAGATCGCCTGCGGACTGTTCGGCTTCGGCGATCCCCGGCAAGCTTTGCAAATCCTCGGGGCGGATACCGAACACCTGCACCCCTGAACTGCGGTCCGCATTGGTAATCAGCACCTGCCCTTTGACCAGTGGGGCCGCCCGCTCCACGCCGGGCACTTCGGCGATCCGTTCCGCCATGGCGTCAAAGTCGGCGATGGTGCGATCCACCCGACCGCGTTCATCAAACTCGCCCGCCGAATAAACCGTAACATGGGCATTGGCCCCCAGAATGGTTCCGACGAATTCAGACCGGAACCCGGATCGAACGGACAAGGTGGCAATCAGTGCGAACACAGCCAGCGTGATCCCGATCAGCGAAATCCACGTCATGACGCTGACACCACCTTCGGCTCGCCGCGCGCGCAAGTAGCGCCAGGCGATTTTCCATTCAAACATTGCAAAGGGCGGGGGAGATTTGGCCATTCCTGCCTCGGCTACCGGTTTTGCGAGACCCTTTCGGCATTTGGTCCGAGGGTCAAGCAGGTTATGCGCTCTGGCGGCTCATAGGCCAGAGTTTGAACATCTGACTCAAAGCGAACCGAATCGAAGGCTTGCACATCTGCGCAAGAAAAAAGCGATTGCGGCGAAAACCAGCTATACCAAGGGTTGTGACGCTCTTCACAGACAGCGGTTTATTGTTTCAGCTATGACATCAATACGAGCGTGGAGTTATAAACTGAATTCCAAATGCAACAAATTTCGCGTAATTTTATTTCGCCTTTTGCTTCTTTTGAGGAATTTTGTCACTCTGTTCTTGGGGGAACGTATTAGTGGAGCGGGGGTCGCTCATGGGTATTGAAGGAAACATTGAAAACGCGGGTCCAGTTGTCGCCCGCAACGCAGCCTCGGAACTGGATTGTGAGACAGCTGCATTGTTACGAGCCGCGATCCGGCCGATCTTTGCAAGCGCTGCAAGCTGGGCCAGTCTGGCGGATATTCTCAAAGACAAAGGCTATCGACTGGAATTCCGGCAAGGCCGCCTGTGTGTCACGGATCGCATGACCCGAGATCGCGTGTGCGGCCTGCGCTTTCTGGGCATCGAGTTCATTGATCTTGTGCGCCGAATGGGACGCCCGATTGTCGTGGCGCGTGGTCATGACGCGGATGGCGATCTGCTGAGGGCGCGCCCGACCTCGGGCGCAACCTGATTTTCACCTGACACAATAGCTCTCAGGCGATGCCTTCGTAGATTTCAGCGACTTTGGTCACCGCAGCCTCGGGGCTGAGTTCTTCGCTTTCACCGGTACGGCGACAGGTCAATTCGACCACACCGTTTTTCAGACCTCGCGGACCGACCGTTATACGCCAAGGCAGGCCGATCAGGTCCATAGTGGCAAACTTGCCCCCTGCCCGTTCATTACGATCATCGTACAGCGGTTCAAGACCCAACGCCGTCAAGGCGTTGTAGAGTTTGTCACAGGCCGCATCGGCCTCATCATCCCCTTGCTTCAGGTTGACGATGCCACAATGGAACGGTGTCACGCCCTCTGGCCAGATGATGCCCTTGTCGTCATGGCTGGCCTCGATGATCGCGCCGATCAGGCGGCTGACGCCGATGCCGTGGCTGCCCATATGCACCGGAACCGGTTTGCCATCGGGGCCTTGCACCGTTGCGCCCAGAGGTTCGGAATACTTGGTGCCGAAGTAGAAAATCTGCCCCACCTCGATCCCGCGCGCGACGCGACGGCGGTCCTCGGGGATCTGGTTGAACAGCGCCTCGTCATGGGTCTCATCCGTGCGCGCATATTTCGAGGTGAACTCTTCGAGGATCGCCTGACATTGCGCGCGGTCATCATAGTCGATCTGGCGGTCGCCAAAGGTCAGGTCGGTGACGGCGCTGTCATAGAAGACCTCGGATTCACCGGTGTCGGCCAGCACAAGGAATTCATGCGTGTCATCGCCACCGATGGGTCCGGAATCGGCGCGCATCGGGATGGCCTGCAGGCCCATACGCTCATAAGTGCGCAGGTAGCTGACCAGATGGCGGTTGTAAGCGTGCAGCGCGTCCTCTTTGGTCAGGTCGAAATTATAGCCGTCCTTCATGTAGAATTCGCGCCCCCGCATCACGCCGAAACGCGGGCGAATTTCATCGCGGAATTTCCACTGGATTTGATAGAGCGTCAGCGGCAAATCCTTGTAGCTGCTGACATGACCCCTGAAGATATCGGTCACCAGTTCTTCGGCGGTCGGCGTGTACAGCATGTCGCGGTCATGCCGGTCTTTCATCCGCAGCATTTCCTGACCGTAATCGTCATACCGCCCGGATTCGCGCCACAGATCCGCCGATTGCAGGATCGGCATCTGAATCGCGATATGACCGGCTCGCGCCTGCTCCTCATGCACAATGTTTTCGAGCTTGCGCAGCACTTTGAAGCCCAGCGGCAGCCAGGAATAAATACCGGCTGCGGCCTGCTTGATCATACCCGCGCGCAGCATCAGCCGGTGGCTGACGATCTGAGCCTCGGAGGGGTTTTCCTTGAGAACGGGCAGAAAGTAACGGCTGAGGCGCATGGTTTAACCTTCAAAGGTGAATTTGGACGTCGAAAGGTGATTATGCCAAAGCCCCGCCGGGGGCAATCATGCATTGCCGTTTTGCGACGTCGGGGCGGTCGGTTTTCTGATTGACCCGCCTGCGCCGGTTCTCAAAGGTGGCGGGAACGCGCGACATGAGGCTTTGATGCAGACCATCACCGAACCCGCCCGGCAGATACCGGTTGTTCACCAGACCGACATTCTGGTCGTGGGCTCTGGCCCTGCCGGGCTGGCCGCCGCGCTGGCCGCCGCGCGCGCCGGGGCCGAGGTCACGATCATGGACCGGTTCGGCTGCATGGGCGGCAACATCACCGCTGTCGGCGTCGAAGGCTTTGCGTGGTACCGACACGAACAGACGGTCGAGGCAGGCGGCATCGGCATGGAGTTCGAGACCCGCGCTAAAGACATGGGCGCGGCGGTGCCGGAAAGCCAATCGCTCAGCTATGAGCTGGACAGCGAAGGGTTCAAGCTGGTCGCCGACCGTTTGGTCGAAGAGGCTGGCGTGCATCCCATGCTGCACCGGCAATTCGTCGCTCCGATCATGGAAGGGGATCGGATCACCGGCGTCATCACCGAATCCAAGGCCGGACGCGAGGCCATTCTGGCGCGTGTCGTGATCGACGCCACTGGCGACGCCGATGTGGCCCATCGCGCGGGCGCGCCGACGCATAAATCCGCGCCGGAGCAGATGATGGCGGCCTCGGTCATGTTCCATCTGGCCGGTGTCGACAAGCGCGCGTTTATGGAAGGGGTCAAGGCCGATCCGCAAACCTACAAGGACTGGGGCGGCGGCGGTGAGTGGAATATCGAGACCTCGGGGAAAGAGGACGACATGTTCTCGCCCTTCGTACACAAACCCTTTCAGCAGGCGATTGATGCAGGGCTGATCCCGCCGCATCTGAACACCATCGCGGGCACCTGGGGCGCGATGCATGATACCGGAGAGCTGACCTATATGAATCTGATCCATCTGGATCAGATCGACGGCACCGACCCCGACAGTATGACGCGCGGCGAGATCGAAGGGCGGCGGCAATCCATGCTGGCCATTGAGGCCCTGCGGCGCTTTATGCCGGGCTGTGAAAATGCCCGGCTGCGAAATTTCGGAATGACCATTGGCATTCGCGACACCCGCAAGATCGACGCCGTTTACAATATGACCGAGGATGACGCCCGCCATCAGGGCCGGTTCGAGGATACTATCGGCATCTACCCCGAATTCATCGACGGCTATGGCATCCTGATCCTGCCGACGACGGGGCGGTACATGCAGATACCGTACCGCTCGATGCTGCCCAAGGGGATCAAGGGGTTGCTGGTCGCGGGCCGTTCGCATGGGGCGGATCGGGTGGCTCACGCGGCGACCCGCAACATGGCCTGTTGCGCGGTCATGGGTCAGGGCGCGGGCATCGCTGCTGCCGTGTCGCTGCAAAGCAATCAAGAGCTGGACCGCATGAACCTTGCCCCGGTGCATCGGGAATTGGAACGCCAAGGGGTCCGGATCACCTGATGCAGCACATACCGACCATCGACATCACACCGCTGGCCAATCCCGACGGGGACACCTATGACCGGACCGTCCGGCAGATCATGGAGGCCTGTTCTGATATCGGGTTTCTGTCGATCATCGGAACCGGAATATCTCAGCAGACGGTAGAACAGGTCCGGCAGGTAGTCCGCGCGATCTTTGGCATCGACGAGGCGCGCAAATGGGATCAGGCGATCACCCGCGAGAATTATCGCGGCTATATCCCGATGGGGTTTTTCTCGCCCAATGATGGCTCGGGCACGGCAGACAAATACGAAGGCTACAAGCTGCACCATGAGGTGCCCGAGGATGCGGCGATCCGGCAGGACTGTACGCTCTATGGCCCGAACCTTTGGCCCATTGAGGTACCACAGGCCCGCGAGACCATCCTTGATTATTGGCAACAACTGGACGGGGTGGCCGATCTGTTGCTGGGCGCGCTTGAGGCCGGATTGGGCCTGACGCCGTGCACGCTACGCGATGCGTTCCGAGACCCGATGACAAACATGACGCTGCTGCACTACCCTCCGCAGGCCCCGGATGAGGGCGGCTATGGCATCCACCCGCACAAGGATACCGACGCCCTCACCATTATCGCCCCCGACCCTGTGGGCGGGCTTGAAGTGCAAACGCGCGAGGGCGGCTGGATCACGCCCGACTGCCCGCCCGGAGGCTTCGTTGTCAATATCGGCGACATGCTGGAGCTGTGGTCCGGTGGGCGGCTGAAATCGACACCGCATCGCGTGGTCAATCGCTCGGGACGCGAGCGCTATTCCTTCCCCTATTTTGCGGTGCCCCGCCATGACGTGGTGGTCACACCTTTGCTGCCTGCCCTTCCCGGCTTTAACCGACCTTCGGTACATTGCGGCCATTGGTCGGCCGAGATCTGGCGCACCAACTGGCCCGATGAGGCGGCTACCAAGGACACGCCCGAACTGGGCACCCTGACCGATTGAGGCGCAAAAACCGCGCGCCATGAACCGCTTGCATCGCGGGACATCATGGGCCAAGAACACGGCAACGCTGTGCAACAAGGGAATGCGCCATGGCCTTGCCGGTAAAGGACCAGCTTCGATATTGGGGCGTCACTGCCGCGGTCTTTGTGGTGCTTCTGTACCTGCTGGGTGACGTTCTGTTGCCCTTTGTGATCGGTGGGGCCATCGCCTATTTCCTCGACCCTGTGGCCGACCGCCTGGAACGGCTGGGCCTTTCGCGCATGGCTGCAACCGGGATCATCACGGTCGTCGGTGTGCTGGGCTTTGTTCTAATGATCCTGATGGTGGTGCCTGCGCTGATCACCCAGTTGCTGGACCTGATCGACATCCTGCCAAGCCTCTTCAAACAATTACGCACCTTTGTTGAAACACAGTTCCCATCGCTCTTGGACCGCGAATCCAACACGCATCAGATGCTGGTCTCTTTCGGAGATACGCTGAAATCCAAAACCGGAGACGTTCTGCAAGGCGTCCTGGCCTCGCTCGGATCAGCGATCAACCTGGTGGTATTGTTGGTCATCGTGCCGGTTGTCGCGGTCTACATGCTGATGGACTGGGACCGTATGATCACCCGCATCGGAGAGCTGCTGCCCCGCGATCACGCCCCCACGATCAAGCGGCTGGCCGGTGAGATCGACGCTGTTCTGGCCTCATTCGTGCGCGGCATGGGCACGGTCTGCCTGATCCTCGGTACCTATTATGCCGTGGCGCTGATGCTGGTCGGGCTGCAATTCGGCCTGATCGTCGGCTTCATCGCCGGGCTGGTGACCTTCATCCCGTATCTGGGCGCGCTGATCGGGGGCACGCTGGCCATCGGGCTGGCGCTGTTCCAGTTCTGGGGCGACTGGGCACATGTCGGCATGGTCGCGGGCATCTTTGTTATCGGGCAGGTGACCGAGGGCAACCTCCTGACCCCGAAGCTGGTCGGCAGTTCAGTCGGCCTGCATCCGGTTTGGTTGCTGCTGGCGCTGTCAGTGTTTGGCGCACTGTTCGGGTTTGTCGGCATGCTGGTCGCGGTGCCTGTCGCCGCCGCCTTAGGTGTTCTGGCGCGGTTTGCGACTTCGCAATACCTTGGCAGCCGGCTTTACACCGGCTTGGAAGGCTCGCAGCAGGACAGCGAATAAATGCCCACCCAGCTGAGCTTTGATCTGCCTTCAAAAACCGCATTGGGGCGCGAAGATTTCTTTGTCTCACCCGCAAACGCGCTGGCTGTGGCGATGATCTCGGCCACGTCGTGGCCCGGCAACAAGCTGGTGCTCAGTGGGCCCGCAGGTTCAGGCAAGACGCATCTGGCTCATGTCTGGGCCGCTGAAACCGGTGGGCGGATCGTGCAGGCGGCGACACTGCGACACGAGGATGTACCCGATCTGGTCCGTGGACCCGTTGCCGTCGAAGACGTACCGTTGATCGCATCTGACACCGAGAAGCAGAAAACCCTGTTTCACCTGCACAATCTGGTGCTTGCCGAAAGGCATGCACTGCTGATGACGGGGCGCGCCTCTCCGAACCTTTGGCATCTGCCTCTGGCCGATCTGCAAAGCCGGGTCGATGGTGCGCATCATGTTGCGCTGGATGGACCCGATGATGCGCTGTTGGGCGCTGTTCTGGCGAAACTGTTTCTGGACCGCCAGCTTAGTCCGCCCCCCGATGTCATCGCCTATCTGGTGAAACACATGGAGCGCAGTTTTGAAACTGCCGCAGCGGTGGTCGGCCAACTTGACCGATTGGCGCTAACCGAGAAACGAGACATCACCCGCGCCCTCGCTGTTCGCGTTCTGAAGACGTCGCCCACCAATTCCGCTCGCGGCGATTGACCGGGCATCTTTCATTGCGCATCCTGAGCCACAAGTAACTGGAAGCCACATGGAACAGACCATCCAGACGAAACCCCATGACTATGGGCCCTTCGGAAAACCGCTGGTCGACGATCCCGGTGCGCGGGCCTTGTCGCGGGTTGGTGTCGTGGATGTGGGATCGAACTCGGTCCGCATGGTCATCTTTGACGGGGCCGCGCGGTCACCCGCCTATTTCTACAACGAAAAGGTCATGTGCGAGTTGGGGGCCGGTCTCTCGGAAACCGGGCGGCTGAACCCGCGCGGACGCGAACGCGCGCTGGCCGCGATCCAGCGATTTCAATTCCTGGCCCGCGATATCGGCCTTCCGGCCCTGCACGCCGTAGCCACTGCGGCAGTGCGTGAAGCGCAGGACGGCCCGGAATTCTGCGATCAGGTTCAGGCCGAAACCGGCCTGGCGATCAACGTCGTCAATGGAGAAGAAGAGGCGCGCCTGTCTGCACAAGGCGTGTTGCTGGGCTGGCCCGGCGCTTATGGCCTGATCTGCGATATCGGCGGGTCTTCGGTCGAGTTGGCCGAGATCGGAGACGGCGAGGTGGGCCGCCGCATGACCTCGCCTCTCGGGCCCCTGAAACTGCGGGACATCAAGGGCGGTCGCCGGGCGCGCAAGGCGCATATCAAGAAGACTTTGGAAGATATGCGGGACCAATTGGGCCCGCAACGTGACCGACTGTTTCTGGTTGGTGGCAGCTGGCGCGCCTTTGCGCGTATCGACATGCTGCGACGGGACTATCCACTAAACGTTCTGCACGAATACCGAATGTCGCATAAGCAGGTGCAGGAAACCATCAAGTTTATCGAGCAAAGCGACCCGGACAAACTGCGCAGTCAGGCGGGGGTCTCGGGTTCACGCATGGCGCTGATCCCTTACGCGATGGACGTTCTTTCGCGCCTGATCCGAACGTTCAAACCCAAGGATATCGCAATTTCAAGCTATGGTATCCGCGAAGGCCTTTTGTACCAGCAGATGCCGCAACATCTGCGCGACCGCGATCCGCTGATCGAAGCCAGCCGCTTTGCCGAGGCCAAGGACGCCAGATTGCCAGGCTTTGGCAAACATCTGTTCGATTTCGTGATGCCCTTGTTCAAGTCCGCCCCGCCGCAAAAAGTTCGGCTGATAAAGGCAGCATGTCTGCTGCACGATGTCAGCTGGCGCGCGCATCCCGATTATCGTGCCGAAGTGTGTTTTGAGAACGTCACCCGGGCCAATATGAGCGGGCTGAAGCACTCTGAACGTGTCTTTATCGGCCTTGCCCTCCAACATCGCTATCGTAACAAGCGCGAGGGCGCCCGGTTTGCCGGTCTTTACGAGTTGCTGGACGAGCGCGGGCAGACCCAGGCCGAAATCTTGGGCAAGGCCATGCGATTCGGAGCCATGCTGTGGATGCAAAGCGACGCCCCCATGGGATCGCTCAGATTCTACCCGAAGAAACACGCGCTGGAACTGCGCCTGCCCAAAGCCGCAAAACCCTTGTTCAACGAGGTGGCCGAGGCCCGGTTCAACTCTCTTGCCACCGCGTTGAAATCCGAACCCCGCGTTATTATCCGCGGCTGATCAGATATCAGTGTACCCGTCGGGCGTTTCTGCCGTATCTGGGTCATCTGGCGTTTCCGGCAGAGGTTTCTTGCGGATGATGATATCGCCATTGGGCAACATCTCGGGGGCCGCGTAGCGGCTCCAATCCTGCACCTGAGCCGCCAGATCGGCCAGCGCGGGACCCATCTCTTTGATGAAAGACTGCATTGCCGGGCCAAATTGATCGGCCAGGTCTTGCAAATCCTCCAAGGTCGGCGCCATCTCCTGACGCAGCCCTTCCAGAAACAACTCGGCCCCCCGCTCCATCAGGGATTTTCCCGAGTCGTCCTGCGCTTGGGCAGGGAATGCGGTCACGGCACAGGCCGCGCACAGGATCAGAACATGTCGCATGGGTTGAATATAAGGCACGTGCAACAGCGTTGAAAGGTCACAGATCAATGTCCAGCGTGACAGGAAAATGATCCGAAGCCATCAAAAGCGCATCACGCAATTCAGGGTTCGACCAACAGGCGGCATCGCGAAACGGATGCCAGATGCGCCATTTCGGCAAACGGCCCCGCAAATCTTCGGTGATCATGATGTAGTCCAGCAGCGCTTCCAGAAACCGGCCCTCTTCCGGCTTGGCGAATCGGGCTGTTGCCGGCAGTGACCTCGGGCGCGGCCCGAACGCACGAGCGGCATGCGGATCATAGAGCCCCGCCTGCAACAAGATTTCGACCGATGAGCGTCCGAACAAATGCTCGAACTCATCCAGGCCTGGCCCATCATTCAGATCTCCCATCAAGATCACTGGGTCTTTTACGGCAATATGCCCCCCGACCCGGCGCGCCAGCCAAACGGCTTGCGCCAGTTGTTTACGCCGGTTGGCGATCGAAATCCGTATCGCCTCGTCCCGCGATGCCGCACCATGCGGAGCCTTGGACTTCAGATGCGCCCCGATCAGTCGAAACGCCGTCCCCGAGGCTGTCTCGACCGCCAGTTCCAGCGGTGGCTTCGAGAACCGAACCAGGTCCTCCTTCGCGTCGACGTCCAGATCAATCCGAAATGTTCCGTCAAATCGCGGCGCATCCGGGCTGCCTGCGTCCGAGGTCGCTTCGCCCACCGGAACATGCCGCGCGGTCAGGCTGGTCGGATCAAAAAGCAACGCCAGTTCCTGATGCGTGTCATTGGCAAACCCCATAACCGCATGAGAGGTCCTCAGATCAAACGCGTCGGCAAAGCGCTGCAAAGCCCGCACTGTATTCTGTGTTTTTCCTGTATTGGGCGCTTCGACCACCAGAACTGCATCCGCGTCAAGGGCGGTCAGAACCTTGGCAATCGCCTCAAGTTGTTGAAGTTTCGTGACATCACGCCGACCTGACCAGCTGTCATCCGCAATCAACCGATCCTCGCGATCAAACAGGTTGGCGAACCATTCGATATTGTAGGTCGCCAGCCGCATCCCGTCAGGCCTGCGCGCCCTTTATTTCATCCCAGGCGCGGTTGATGTCGATCATCTTCTTTTCCGCCAGACGGATCGCCTCTTCCGGTACGCCCCTTGCCATCATCGAATCGGGGTGTGTATCGCGCACCAATTGTCGCCAGACCTTGCGGATATCGGGCAGCGCCATGTCACGTGGCACTCCCAGAACCGTATAAGGGTCTTTGGGCGCATCCGGTACAAACCGAGCGCGAAGCGCCTGAAACTGGGCATCGGTCTGGCCGAAAATACGGCTGACCTCCTCCAGAAACTGGTTTTCATTCGGATGATAGAACCCGTCCGCCATGGCGATGTGAAACAGACCTTCCATCAGATCGCACAAGGTGGTGCTGTCATCGGCAAACATGCGGGCGATCTTGCGGGCATAGTCATCGTACCCGGCCACATCCGTGCGGGCCATATCAAAGACGCGCGCCGCGCCTGCCTCGTCCTCCTGGGCGATCTGAAAGACCTCGCGAAAGGCAGTGACTTCGTCGCGCGTCACTTGCCCATCGGCCTTGGCCATTTTCGCACCCAGCGCAATCACTGCAATCGCAAACGCGACCGAGCGTTCCGGAGGTGTCCGCAGCTTCTCAAAAACGGCGGCCAGGCTTTCGCCCTGGGCAAGCGCACTCAACGCATCGGATATTCGGGTCCAGATCGACATAGGGGCACCCTAACGCCGTAAAGACCGACTGTCAGGTGCGACCAATCACTCCGGCCCAAGAATTTTCTGCATCAGCACAAGATCCAACCGTTTGCCCCATTTCACGCCAACTTCAGGCAAATGACCAACCTTGCTGAACCCCATCGCTGCATGAAAGCCCACCGCCGCCGGATTGGCCGAGGAGATGCCTGCCACAAGCACATGTACGGCCTCACGCCGCGCGATGTCTTCCAAATCGGTCATCAAAGCACGGCCCGCACCCTGCCCTCGCGCCACAGGCATCAGTTGGATCGAATGTTCGCGGCATTGCGCATAACCCGGTCCTGACCTGAACGGCCCATAAGATGCAAACCCCACAACCCGACCGGCATCCTCGGCCACCAGAAACGCGGCCCCCCGCGCTTTGATATCTAGACCGATACTGTCAACCGAGCGTTCTTCCGTCGTAAAGGTGACCAGAGTTTCCCGTATGATCTGATTGGTGATCCGGGCGATCGCGTCCGCATCCCCAGCACTTGCCTGTCGGATGATCATTCCAGAACTCGCGGACCATGCGGCGTATCGAACTCAGCCCGCAACGCGGCTGGTCCGGTGTCGAATACCACGCGCTCCAATGCGCCGAACTGGGCTGCCAAATCCAAAGCATCGGGATGGAAAACAACAAGCCGGCGCAGCCCGCATCCGCTATCCTGCAACATCCGGGCGGGATGCAGATCCCCCTGCCACTGAATAAGCGCCGGAAACAGGTTGTCGAACGGTAGCCGACCATTCGGCGGCACCGCCATACGCCACCGCAAAGCGCCCCGCGTCAGATCGATAGGATGCCCGACGCCGTCCGGAAAGACAGACAACGCGGCCTCGATATCCGTAACCCGGCAAATCCAGTTGGTCAGGCGCGGTGCCCCCTCGAACCGATCCAGATCGAACCACCGGGTACGCTCGGGGTTCGGTGCCTCAGGATCAATGGCAATCGCTTCCAGATACAACCCGTCTTGCAGGCCCAACAAACGGTTATGCGTACCGAATGTCTCATGCTTGCCGCCAGCCTGCAGCCGAACGCCAAGCGCCTCTTCAACATGCGCCGTAGCCTCGTCCAAAGTGGTCCCTGCCACAGCAATATGATCCAATTCCATCGCGTCCTCCATTCCCGGCAGCCTACCCGCCGCAAAAAAGGGCGCAAGCCCAAGCCGCGCCCTTCTTCTGTTTGAAAATACCTTCGGGGGTGAATTTGCCGTCAGGCAAAGAGGGGGCAGACAGCCCCCTGCCCGCCTTACGCCCGCGCCGCGCCAATGAGGCCCAGAATATCCTGAGCCGCCTCGGGAATGTTCGTCCCCGGACCAAAGATCGCCTTGACCCCATGATCATACAGGAACTGATAATCCTGCTGCGGGATGACGCCACCGCAGATCACGATGATGTCCTCGGCTTCTGCCTTCTTCAGCTCTTCGACCAGTTGAGGTGCCAGCGTCTTGTGCCCTGCCGCCTGAGACGAGATCCCGATGACATGAACGTCATTGTCCACCGCATCCTGCGCGGCCTCAGCCGGGGTCTGGAACAAGGGACCGACATCCACGTCAAAGCCGATATCGGCAAAAGCGGTCGCGATGACCTTGGCCCCACGGTCATGCCCATCCTGACCCATCTTGACCACCAGCAGACGCGGGCGGCGGCCTTCGGCTTCGGCGAAATCCTCGATGGATTTCTGAATGGCGGCAAACCCTTCGTCGCCCTCATACGCCGCGCCATAGACACCGGCCAGCGTTTTCACCTCGGCGCGGTGGCGGCCGAATTCTTTCTCCATTGCCATGCTGATCTCTCCTACGGATGCGCGGGCGCGAGCTGCTTCGACAGCAGCGGCCAGCAGGTTGCCACCCTCGCGGGCGGTGGTGGTCAGCGCGTCAAGTGCAGCCTGACATGCAGCTTCGTCCCGGGTCGCGCGGATGCGTTCCAACCGCGCCACCTGCGCCTCACGCACCGCGACATTGTCGACGTCCAGAATGTCGATCGGGTCTTCCTGTTCCTTGCGGTATTTGTTGACGCCAACGATCACTTCGTCACCACGGTCGATCATCGCCTGACGACGGGCCGCGCTTTCTTCGATCCGCAGCTTGGGCATTCCGCTGGCAACCGCCTTGGTCATGCCGCCCATCTCCTCGACCTCTTCCATCAAGGCCCAGGCTTTTTCGACCAGTTCATTGGTCAGGCTTTCGATGTAATAAGAGCCCGCCAGCGGATCGACCACGTCAGTCACACCGGTCTCTTCCTGTAGCACCAGCTGCGTGTTCCGCGCGATGCGGGCCGAGAAATCGGTGGGCAGGGCAATCGCCTCGTCCAGAGCGTTGGTGTGCAGGCTTTGCGTGCCACCCAGAACCGCGCTCATCGCTTCATAGGCGGTGCGGATCACATTGTTATAGGGGTCCTGTTCCTGCAAGCTGACGCCCGAGGTCTGGCAATGCGTCCGCAACATCTTGGACCGTTCGGACTTCGCCCCGAAATCCGTCATCACCCGATGCCACAAGGTACGCGCGGCGCGCAGCTTGGCGATTTCCATGAAGAAATTCATGCCGATGGCAAAGAAGAACGACAACCGCCCCGCGAACTTGTCCACATCCATCCCGGCCTGTGTCGCGGCGCGCACGTATTCGCGCCCGTCCGCCAGCGTATAGGCCAGCTCCTGCACAAGGTTCGCCCCGGCCTCTTGCATGTGATAGCCCGAGATTGAGATCGAATTGAACTTGGGCATCTCGTTCGAGGTGTAATCGATAATGTCCGAGATGATCTTCATTGATGGTTCAGGCGGGTAGATATAGGTGTTGCGCACCATGAATTCTTTCAGAATGTCATTCTGAATGGTGCCCGACAGAACCGATTTGTCATGGCCCTGCTCTTCGCCCGCTACAATGAAGCTTGCCAGAATCGGGATCACTGCGCCGTTCATCGTCATCGAGACCGAGACCTTGTCCAGCGGGATACCGTCAAACAGGATTTTCATGTCCTCAACACTGTCAATAGCCACACCGGCCTTGCCCACATCGCCGACAACACGGGGATGGTCGCTGTCATAACCCCGATGGGTCGCCAGATCGAAGGCGACTGACACGCCCTGCTGACCGGCGGCCAGATTGCGGCGGTAGAAGGCGTTCGATTCCTCGGCCGTGGAAAAGCCCGCATACTGACGGATCGTCCACGGACGCCCCGCATACATCGTGGCCTTAACCCCGCGTGTGAACGGACCAAACCCCGGCAACGATCCCATATGCGGCAGATCGGCGGTGTCTTCCTGCGTATAAAGCGGTTTGACATCGATGCCTTCCAGCGTCTCTTTGGTCAGATCGCCCAACGGGCGTCCGCGCAGCTCTTTCTCAGCCAGCGCGCGCCAATCCTTCGTATCGGTCATGTCGGTTTCCTTTGTTCCATTCGGACTTCGGCGGGCGCAAACCCGCAATCTTCGGTTTTTGTATTGCACATCAGTTCGGCCACCCCATCAGCACCCGCTGCAAGCCAGGCCAGATCATCGGCATAACCCGCCCACAGCTTCATCACCTGCGCAGGATTCAGACCATGAGGCGCAGGCTCGGGCGCGCCGTTCAACGACGCACTATCATCGCGGCCAGTGACGGGACGGTTCAAAAGCATCTCAAGTTGCGTCTGCGGATGTCCTGCGAATTCTTCAAACGGCAGTACAAGCAGAGGCACGTCGGGAAACGCACGACCCAGCTCGGTAATCACGTTGCGCCAACTGCGTCGGGAATTTGCTATGCGCGTCCAGCGTGCGGGATCGATCGGCGCGCCGCCTCGTTTGTGCAGATAGGCCGCAACTGATGTCCAATAACTGTCCAGCGCCCGGATGTTCAGAGCGATTCTTGTCACCCGGCCTGCAAATGCACACGCCAAGATTTGTCCACGCTCCTCAACGCTGGGGTAAAGGCGGGCATAACCAACGTTGCGCTGCATCGAGCCCACAAAGTTTTCCTGACTGATCAGAAGTTGTGTGGCCCCTGATCGCGCGCATTCATCCAATTCTTTCTGCAGCGCCGACCGGATGTCAGGTGTCAGCTGATCGAGACTGTTCAGACCATTTTTTCGAGTACGCGGCGGCCCCCAAAACGCCACACCCTGTGCTTTCAACGCCTGTGCATTGGTGCTCAGGTATTTCTGGAAACTGGTGGTCGCGCAGCGATGCGCGCCGCAATGCAGGATCACTTCCATCTGCGCACCCCATTGTGTCGAGGGCAGGTGCAATCTGCGCGCCTAACTGCGCCTGGGTCCATGGCTGTCGCTTCCGCACGCATATTTTTGAAGCCCACCTGCAAATCGCATGTCGCATTCATCAGCACAGGGGCTATATTCAACGTGACAGGAGACCTCATGACACGCTTGATTGGCATTATTTTCTCGTCACTTATGCCACTGGCCGCACTGGCTGCAGATGGCGCTGCACCAGCCGAGGATGCATTTGTACGCCCTGCGGGGGATAGCGAGTTGAGCGAGTTTCTGTGGGTCAGCCGCCCCATTGTTGTCTTTGCCGATACCCCCGCTGACCCACGTTTCCAGCAGCAGATCGACATGCTTTTGCAGGGCGAAGAGGCGATGCGGGACCGTGACGTGATCGTGCTGACCGATACTGACCCGGCCGCGCGATCCCCGATTCGGTCGCAATTACGCCCGCGTGGTTTCCAGATGGTGTTTGTCGACAAGGATGGCGTGGTCAAACTGCGCAAACCCTCGCCCTGGAGCGTGCGCGAGATTGGCAGGTCAATCGACAAGACCCCCCTGCGCGAACGCGAGATCCGCGAACGGCGCCAAGGCGGCTGAACATTTCCGCCACGTATTGAGCCTCCGGCGTCTATCGCCAGAGACCCAACAAGATATGACGAAAACGCGGTCATGGTCACTCGAATTCCATGATCACATCATCGACGGCCAAACTGTCGCCCGGTGCCGCGTTGATCTTGGACACAGTGCCTTTCTTTTCGGCGCGCAGGATGTTTTCCATCTTCATCGCCTCGACGGTGCACAGCGCCTGCCCTTCCTGCACTTCCTGGCCCACTTCAACGTCAACCTTCACGATCAGACCGGGCATCGGACAAAGCAGCATTTTCGAGGTGTCGGGGGGCAGTTTTTCCGGCATCAATCTTGCCAGCTCCGCCTGACGTGGGGTGCGCACGTGCACTTTCATATCCGCACCCCGGTTGCGGATGCGGAACCCCCCCGAAACCTTGCCCACCTTCAGGACCAGCGGGCTGCCATCTACATCCAGAACCGCCAGCTGATCCCCCGGTGTCCAGTCCGAGGTCACGCGCGTCGCGGTGCCGTCGGAAAACGTCACGGTCGATCCATCGCGATCCGCGTCCACTCCGACCTCAAACTCCTGCCCCTGCAAGGTCACAACCCAGTCCGAGCCCACCTTGCGTTCGTGATTGTCCATCCGACCCGACACGCGGGTCCGGCGAATCTCGGCAACCCGGTGCATGGCCGCGCACGAGGCCGCGATGCGGCGCAGGTTACCCTCGGGCAATTCGACGCCCTCAAACCCATCGGGATATTCCTCGGCGATGAAGGCGGTGGTCATGTCGCCCTTGATGAAAATCGGATGGTCCATCACCGCCGACAGGAAGGGCAGGTTGTGACCGATGCCTTCGACCTCAAAACTGTCCAGCGCCACGCGCATCGCTTCGATCGCCTGATCACGGGTCGGGGCCCATGTGCAGAGCTTGGCAATCATCGGGTCGTAATACATGCTGATCTCGCCGCCCTCATAGACGCCGGTATCGTTGCGCACCGCCGCAGGCCCTTCGGGCGCATCGCCCTGCCATTTGCCATTGACCAGCATTGGGCCAGCGGCAGTTTCCTGCGGCGGGCGATAGCGGGTCAGGCGACCGATTGAGGGCAGGAAGCCACGATACGGGTCCTCGGCATAGAGACGGTTTTCGATGGCCCAACCGGTCAGGGTCACATCGTCCTGTGTGATGGTCAGTTTTTCACCAGCGGCGACGCGGATCATCTGTTCGACCAGATCAACACCGGTGATCAACTCGGTCACCGGGTGTTCCACCTGAAGGCGGGTGTTCATCTCAAGGAAGTAGAAGTTCTTTTCCCCATCCACGATGAACTCGACCGTCCCGGCGCTGGCATAGTTCACCGCCTTGGCCAAGGCGACCGCCTGTTCTCCCATCGCCTTGCGGGTCTCGGGATCAAGGAACGGCGACGGCGCCTCTTCCACAACCTTCTGGTTCCGGCGCTGGATCGAGCATTCGCGCTCGCCCAAATAGATACCGTTGCCGTGGCTGTCGCACAGCACCTGAATTTCAATGTGGCGCGGCTGGGTGACGAATTTCTCGATGAAAATCCGGTCATCGCCAAAGGAATTCGCGGCCTCGTTCTTGGACGACTGGAACCCCTCGCGCGCTTCGTCATCGTTCCACGCGATCCGCATCCCCTTGCCGCCACCCCCAGCGCTGGCCTTGATCATCACGGGATAACCGATGTCGTTGGAGATTTTCACGGCCTCTTCCGCATCCTCGATCAGCCCCATATAGCCGGGCACGGTCGAAACCCCTGCATCCTGCGCGATCTTCTTCGAGGTGATCTTGTCACCCATGCTTTCAATCGCACCGACAGGCGGACCAACAAAGGCGACGCCTTCGGCATCCAGCGCCTCGGCAAATTTCGAATTCTCGGACAAGAAGCCATAGCCGGGATGCACCGCCTGCGCGCCGCTTTGGCGGATGGCGTCCATCACCTTGTCGATCACGATATACGACTGATTCGCGGGCGGCGGGCCGATATGCACCGCCTCATCTGCCATCGAGACATGCAGCGCGTTCTTGTCCGCATCCGAATAGATTGCGACGGTGCCGATACCCATTTTGCGGGCGGTCTTGATGACCCGGCAGGCGATCTCGCCCCGGTTGGCGATCAGGATCTTGTTGAACATGGAACGTCCTTTGTCTTGAAGTTCTGGAAACGCAAAACGCCGCCGCAGGGCGATGACCCCACGACGGCGTGATGCGCGATGACAGTTTGGGCGGTGTCCGCCCCGATAAACTCAGAGTTACCGGCAGTTACCTTGCGTCTTGCAATACAGCACATTGCCGGCCGCGCCGACTGCCGCGCCAAACAGCGGATCGGCGCTGAGGACCGCCGCCCCAACCGCGCCCGCGCCGCCGCCAAGGATGGCCTGTTCGCCCGTGCTGTTGCCACAGGCCGCCAAGCCTGCGCAGACCGATATGGCAAGGAAGAGTTTCGAAATTCGCATGTGTTCTGCCCCTTCAGGTTTCTTGATGCCTCTGCCGCGACATGCATCAAGCGGTCATTGTTATGCAATAACAAAGGCACAAAAATCGCCGAGTGCGCGAGTTTCTGCTGCTTTTTCCACCGCTTAGAACAGAAAAACGCGGACAGGACGATGTGATCAACACAAGCCTGCCCGCGCAAGGAAGGGGTACGGAATAGTAGGTGCATGCGCGACGCAGGCAAAACAGAGCCACGCAGCCCGCTCAGTCTGCATTGCACAATTCCCCGCGCCAACCATGCATTGTTTCCGATGTGATTTCCGGCTAAAACCCGCCAAAACGGCGGAATCCCGCGCAAATTTGCGCCGACGAGAAACGGCACACGAGCGTTCACAGCCGCTACTGAAACCGTCACGTTGCTGTTACATTTCCCTCTCAATTCGAGACTTCCAGCAAAGCCCACTTCACGGCCTGGAATTCGTGTCGGGATAGAAAAACGGCTTCTTTTCAGCGTTTTATTCACCAGTTTCACCGGCCCGTGAATTTGGATGTGCAAATTCACACGAATACTTGAGATTCCTCGCTCGATTTCTCTCAAATTGGTGATTTCACTCATTAACGTTTGCGTGAAACCTTGGCCGTGCAATATCGCACACAAGGGACTATCCTCATGAAAAAAAAGGGTAAATACGCTCGCCTGCTTGCTGCCAGCGCGCTTTGCGCGACTGGCTTGCCTGCCTTGGCGCAAGATGCACAGACACAAGCGGAGCTTGACGCGCTGCGAGCCCGGGTTGAGGCGCTCGAAGCGTCCACACCCGGTTCCGGGACGGGTGATCTGACAGTCGGGAACACGACTTTGGACGTCTATGGATACGTCAAGGCCGACTTCTTTTATGATTTCGACTTTGACCAGGGCGACACGGCGTTCGTTAACGTCGTTGGTGAACCCGCGAACGCAACCTCCGGTTCGTTTGGCGCCACGGTTCGTCAGTCGCGTATCGGTTTGAACACCAGCACGCCCAGCGGCATCGGCGACATTCGCGGCCAGATCGAGGTTGACCTGTTCGCAGCAGACGGCAATGCCGAATTCCGCCTGCGTCATGCCAACATCCGGATTGGTGATGAATGGCTGATCGGTCAGTTCTGGACCAACTTCCAGCCGCTCGACACCTACCCGACCTCGGTCGAATTCAACGGCCCGGTGGGTATCGCCTTTGCGCGTGTTCCGCAGGTTCGCTACACCAACTCGTTTGGGGCCAACACCGAGTTTGCCATCGCCATCGAGGAAAACGTCAGCGGCTCGAATTCGGAAGATCCAGTCTTTACCGCATCCGCCGAATATAATGACGGCAAGTACATCGCCCGCGGCGCGTTGCTGTACGGTAAAGCCGAAGGTGGCGGAGATGAAGTGGACCAGACTGGTCTGACCCTGTCGGGCTCGGCTCGTCTGTGGGAAGGCGGCCTGTTCCAGGTCAACTACGTGACCGGTGAGGCCCTTGGCCCCTGGCTGATCGGCCTGGGTGATGCTGTCGTCGGTGGCGAAGCCAACGATGTGGACGGCTTCACAGTCGAACTGCGCCAGCAACTGACGCCCAAATGGAACGTGGGTATCGCCTACGGTTACGAAGACTACGACCTGCCGACCTCGACCGGCACACTGGCCTTCACCGAGCTTGAGACGATCCACGTCAACGCGTTCTACCAGGCGACTGACAGCCTGACACTGAGCGCCGAATACATTTATGGCGAACGGAACGATTCTCCTTCGGGGCAGGATTTCGACGCCAGCCGTATTCAGTTGGCGGCTCAGCTGAACTTCTGATGCATAAAACCGATCCCGCCCGACACAGGGCGGGATCACCCCATGTCCGGTTGCAGGTTGCGTATATGCAACGACCGGGCCCACGTTCAGCGTACCCCATCGAAAATTTCAGGAAATGAAACGCGCGCCGTCGTGACATCGATCACCAGCAGCGCATCATAGCTGGCCGGATCGAACGGGTCTTCGGCAGGTACGACTTCGCGCTCGAAAAACCAGCTCAGGCGTCCGGCATCCAGATTGCCGCGCTCAAAAGGCTGATCCCCGAAATGCTGCCACAGCGCTTCGATAAAGGCCGCGTCCGCACGACGATCGGCGGGCTTGCGATCCCGAAACCGCTCGCGTCGGGTCAGGGGTGTGACGCCCTTGGGGTTGGCGCGCCGGATGGTGAATTGAAAATCGGTGCCGGCCAGGCGTCCGGGAAATCCGCGATGCTTCAGCATGTCGGCTCCTTGTCACTGGTGTGATGTCCGAGAAAAGCGGTGCTGGTATTGCGGACCAAACGACGCGTCCCTTTGTCAAAGCGGGTGGCGGGCAAACCCCTTTCACGAGGTGCAAAAGCCATCAGAATTCCTCCCAAATGCATTGAGATTGCTCCAGCCGGTAGGCTTCGAAAAACTGTGTAGCGTCGGGCGAGGATTGTCCGAATTCGACCGCACGATCCGAAAAGGAAATGATGACGCGTGCCGGGTCCAGCTCGTATTTGGCAACATAGGCGACAGCCAGGCTTTCGCACAGATGCGCCATATCAACGGTTGCAATATCGTGCCCGATATAGCCCGTGGTTGAACCGATCTTGGGTGCAACAAACCGAAACCTGATCCAAAGCTCACCGGGATTGGTGTCCAGCAGGACCTCATTCAGATGAACAGGCTGGCCAGACGGCACGGGCAGAAGGTTCTCGGTTTCGGCAAATGCGGGTGAGCTGCAGCCCAGAACGGCCAGAATCAAGGCGCGACCCCGGACCTGCCAAAGGCAAGCTCCTCTCTCCGGGGTCGCGCGCGCCTGGCTATGGGCCTGCGCAACTCTATGTCCGATTGCTAAGCGCATTTATCAGTTCCGGCCTCAAAGTCAAATTTGCCTGCGCCCGCCCCGCCCGAGGCGTCCTGAAAACCAGCGTTCAGGTCACCTCAAGCATGACTGCGTCCGACACCGCCTGGTTAAAGCGGGATGTTGTCGTGCTTTTTCCACGGGTTCTTGAGCTGCTTGTTGCGCAGGCTGGCAAAGGCGCGCGACACACGGCGGCGGGTCGATTGCGGCATGATCACCTCATCGATGAACCCACGCTCAGCGGCAACGAACGGGTTGGCGAACCGGTCTTCGTAATCCTGCGTGTGCTGCGCGATTTTTTCGGCATCGGCCAAATCGGCACGATGGATGATCTCGGTCGCGCCCTTAGCGCCCATTACCGCGATCTCGGCCGTTGGCCAGGCATAGTTGAAATCCCCGCGCAGGTGTTTGGATGCCATCACATCATAGGCACCGCCATAAGCTTTACGGGTGATCACCGTGACCTTCGGTACAGTCGCTTCGCCATAGGCAAACAACAGCTTCGCGCCGTGCTTGATCACCCCGCCATATTCCTGACTGGTGCCAGGCAAAAAGCCCGGCACATCGACCAGCGTCAGGATCGGGATTTCGAAACAGTCGCAAAAGCGGACGAACCGCGCGGCTTTGCGGCTGCTGTCAATATCCAGACAACCCGCCAGGACCATCGGCTGATTGGCGACGACCCCAACCGTCTGCCCTTCAAGACGGACAAATCCGGTGATGATGTTCTTGGCGTAATCTTCCTGAATCTCGTAGAAATCCCCCTCATCCGCGATCTTGGTGATGAGTTCCTTCATGTCGTAAGGTGAGTTCGGATTTTCCGGGATCAGCGTGTCCAGCGAGGTTTCGACCCGATCGGGCTCATCAAAAAATGGCCGTACTGGTGGCTTTTCGCGGTTGTTGAGAGGCAGGAAATCAACCAGACGGCGGACTTCGGCCAAAGCCTCGACATCGTTTTCAAACGCTCCATCGGCAACCGAGGACTTTTTGGTATGGGTCGAGGCCCCGCCCAGTTCTTCGGCTGTGACGACCTCGTTGGTAACGGTTTTGACCACATCCGGGCCCGTCACGAACATGTAAGACGTGTCTTTGACCATAAAGATAAAGTCGGTCATCGCCGGGCTGTAAACCGCTCCGCCCGCACACGGCCCCATGATGACGCTGATCTGCGGCACCACGCCGGACGCCATAATATTGCGTTGGAACACTTCGGCATACCCGGCAAGCGAGGCCACACCTTCCTGAATCCGCGCCCCGCCCGAGTCGTTGATTCCGATCACCGGCGCGCCGTTCTGGATCGCCATATCCATGATCTTGCAGATCTTCTGCGCGTGGGTTTCCGACAGCGAGCCGCCGAATACAGTGAAATCCTGACTGAACACATAGACCATACGCCCATTGATGGTTCCCCACCCGGTGACCACGCCGTCCCCTGCAGGCTTTTGGTTTTCCATGCCGAAATCCGTGCAGCGATGGCTGACAAACATGTCGAATTCTTCAAAGCTGCCTTCGTCCACCAGCAGTTCGATCCGCTCGCGCGCCGTCAGTTTGCCACGGGTGTGCTGAGCATCGATCCGCCGTTGCCCGCCACCCAGACGCGCATTGTTCCGGCGATCTTCAAGTTCGGAAAGGATGTCTTTCATGACGGTAGTCCCCTTTGAAATTTTGCCAGACCTTAGCCGCAGCGCAGGCTGAGCCAAAGAAATATTCAGCAAATTTGCAAATACCTTTCGAGATTAATTTATAAAACTGCAAATTTGTTAATTAACACGACAATCGCCGCCTGTGCATGGTATTTCTCCGGGGTGGGCTATAATTGTGAACCATGCAGTTCAGCCCGGCATCAACCCATCGCACACCGCCGACACTTGCAACGCTCGTGTTGCTGTCGGGCCTGTCGGCGCTCAGCATGAACCTGTACCTGCCCAGCCTGCCCTTTATGGCGACGTATTTCGAAACTGACTACAAAACCATGCAGCTGTCGATTGCGCTGTACCTGTTGGTCAATGCCGTACTGCAGATTCTGATCGGACCGCTGGCTGACAAGGCCGGGCGCAGGCCGGTTCTGCTGTGGGGTCTGGGGTTGTTCCTGCTTGCCACCCTGGGCTGCATCTATGCCCCAAATGTCGAGACTTTTCTGGCCTTTCGGATGTTTCAGGCTGTGATCGTAGTGGGTATCGTGCTCAGCCGGGCGGCCGTTCGGGATATGTATGATCAGGATCAGGCCGCCTCGATGATCGGATATGTGACCATGGGCATGGCCATCGTTCCTATGATCGGGCCTGCCATCGGCGGGATTCTTGAGGAAGCCTTTGGGTGGAAGGCCAATTTCTGGCTTCCGTTCATCCTGGCAGCCTTGACCCTGTACCTGACCTACCGGGATTTCGGCGAAACCGCCGCCGCCAGCGGAAAAAGCTTGTTCCAGCAGTTTCGTGAATATCCCGAGTTGCTGACCTCACCCCGGTTCTGGGGGTATTCGATGTCCTCCGGCATGTCGTCTGGTGCCTTTTTTGCTTATCTGGGTGGCGCGCCTTTCATCGGCACAGAAATCTTCGGCATGACGGCCGCCGAGGTGGGTATTTACTTTGGCGCACCCGCCGTCGGATATTTCTTTGGCAATTTCATCAGCGGGCGTTTCTCTGTCCGCTTCGGAGTCAATCGCATGGTGCTGTGGGGATGCATACTGAACGCCTCTGGCGTCGCCCTCTCGGCTTTGCTCTTTCTGCTCGGCATGGGCACAGCGCTCAGCTTCTTCGGGTTGATGACTTTTGTCGGATTGGGCAACGGCATGTCCATTCCGAACGCAACAGCTGGCTCTCTGTCCGTCCGACCACATCTGGCGGCCACCGCCTCAGGGCTCAGTGGCGCGATCATGCTGGGCGGAGGCGCAGCCCTCAGCGCCTGGGCCGGAGCCTTGCTGACACTGGAATCCGGAGCCATGCCTCTATTGTGGCTGATGCTGGCAACCGCTGGCCTCGCGATATTCGCCATCAGCAGCGTCATCTGGCGCGAGCGCCAATTGGGCCTTTAGTCCGCTTGCACCCGTGGCTTTGCAAAGTTAGCCTAATCAGCAAGTAAATCTGCAAAGAAATGCCATGGCCACTCAAAAGCTCTATGCCGGCGCAAAACTCCGTGAAATGCGCACGCGCCTGACCTTGACGCAAAAAGAGTTTGCGTCCAAACTGGGCGTCTCCCTGCCCTATCTGAACCAGATGGAGAACAACAACCGTCCAATCTCGACCACCGTTGTTCTGGCGCTCGCGCAAGAGTTCGGAATGGACGTCACAGAACTTAGCACCGGCGACAGCGAGCGTCTGGTGTCCGACATGCGCGAGGCATTGGCTGATCCGGTTTTTGCCGACGCCATGCCCCCCCTTGCCGATCTCAGGCTGACCGCATCCAACGCGCCCGCACTGGCCCGAGCCTTTATCGAGCTGCACAAAGCCTATCGCCAGACCCATGAACGACTGGCATCTCTGGATGAAGCACTGGGGCGCGAGGACGCCCGCATTCAGGCGAGCCCCTGGGAGGAGGTCCGCGATTTCTTCCACTATTGCGACAACTACATCGACGCGGTGGACCGTGCCGCGGAACGTTTTGCCATGCGCGCCGAAGAGGCCGGAGGCATCCGCCAGGCCGCATTGAAGAGTTTGTCCGAACGGGGGATACACGTCACGTTTTCCGACACCGAAACCTTTCGCATTTATAATGCGACAGACAAAACTCTGCGGCTTTCTTCCCGCACCGCGCCGCAAACCCAAGTCTTTCAACTCTTGTTGCAGGTGGCGCTTCTCAGCCAGGACAAACTGCTTGAGGCAACTTTGGATTTTGCCAGATTTCAAACGGAAGAAGCCCGGTCAATCGCAAAAATCGGCCTGGCCAACTACTTTGCCGGTGCGTCGCTGATGCCCTACAGCACCTTCCTCGGCGCGGCGCAGGATTGTCGGCATGATCTGGAATTACTGAGCAATCGCTTTGGCGCCTCCATCGAACAGGTGGCGCATCGCCTGTCCACGCTGCAACGCCCCGGGGCCAAAGGCATCCCGTTCTTCTTTGTCCGGGTCGATCAGGCAGGGACGATCACCAAACGCCACTCGGCTACGCGTTTGCAATTCGCCCGCTTCGGCGGGGCCTGCCCCTTGTGGAATGTCCACCGCGCCTTCGAAACACCCGGCCATTTCCTGCAGCAGCTTGCGGAAACACCCGATGGCGTGCGCTACATCTCGCTCGCGTGCGACGTATCCAAATCAGGCGGGTCCTTCGGCGCACCCACGCGCCGCTACGCCATTGCGCTGGGCTGCGAAATCCGCCATGCCGAGGCACTGGTCTATGCCGACAACCTCGACATCACCAATGCCACTGCCTTTGAACCCATCGGGATTTCCTGCCGCATCTGCGAAAGACAAACCTGCCACCAGCGCTCGGTTCCACCGCTAGAACGCCGATTGAAAATCGACGCGCACAAACGTGGCACCCTTCCTTACGAAGTAACCTGATCTTCTTCTGTTCAAAAATACCTCGGGGGAGTCGCGGCCTGCCGCGACGGGGGCAGAGCCCCCGCCGAAGCCTCAGCTTTTAGACAGGATCGCCCATATCGCATCTTTCAGAACCGCGCGTTTCTTGCGCAATTCCACTTCGGCCAGTTCTTCCATCGGCGCGACATTGGTTTCGGCCCGATGGACGATACGGTTGACCTCGTGATATTCATCCGCCAGCCGGGCAAAATGGGCATCGGTTTGCTTGAGCTGGCTCATCAATTCGACCTTTTCGGGAAACTCTTCGGCCAGTTCATGCGGGGTGTGGGACATCCGGTTTGCTCCTTGATGCGTTGTTGCAAGCCAGAATTAAACCTGTCGGGCAAATACCGCTTTGACGCGGATCAAACTTCACATCAAAACCTGTGATTAAGTGCTTACTTCCCGCTCTCTTTATCGTTGCGCAGTCGCCCATTCAGGATGAACCCAAGGCCGGTCATTGGCCTTCGACAAAGCCTCTTTACCCAGCAGATGATCCGACATTTTCTCACCCACCATGATTGACGGCGCATTGAGGTTTCCATTGGTGATCTGCGGGAAGATCGAGCTATCCGCGACCCGAAGCCCGTCCACCCCAATCACCCGGCCCTGAGGATCTACAACCGCATCATCGTCATCTGCACGCCCCATTCGGCAGGTTCCGCAGGGGTGATATGCACTTTCTGCATGTTCAGCGATGAAGGCATCCAGATCTGCATCCGACTGAACAGCAGCCCCCGGTTGAATTTCATGACTTGCAAACGGTTTGAATGCGGGCTGTTCGAAAATCTCGCGCGTGAGGCGGATGCAGGTGCGAAAATCCTCCCAATCCTGTTTGTGGCTCATGTAGTTGAACCGGATCACCGGCGCGTCTTCGGGCCTGCCCGAGCGGAGGGTCACCGATCCGCGCGACGGTGAACGCATCGGCCCCACATGTGCCTGAAATCCGTGCCCTTCAGCTGCGGCCTGCCCGTCATACCGGATTGCCATCGGCAGGAAGTGGTACTGAATATCGGGATATTCGACACCGGGTCTCGAACGTATGAAGGCCGCGCTCTCGAACTGGTTCGATGCGCCCAGACCGGATTTTGTAAATACCCACTGCGCGCCGATCAACCCTTTGCTGAGCAGGTTCCAGTGCTTGTATAACGTGATCGGCTGCAGCGAGGCCTGCTGGATATAAAGCTCCAGATGATCCTGCAAATTTGCGCCTACTCCCGGACGGTCAACCACGACAGAAATCCCGTGCGCGGCAAGTTGCGCGGCGGGGCCGATTCCGGACAGCATCAGCAGCTTTGGGGAATTGATGGAAGAAGCCGCAAGGACAACCTCGCGGCGGGCGCGGATCACCTCTGTCTGCCCGCCACGGATCAGTTCAACCCCGGTCGCGCGCCCCTCTTCGATGACCACCCGGGTCGCAAGCCCGCGCACAATGTTGCAGTTGTCGTATTTGAGTGCGGGTTTCAGATAAGCATTCGCCGCCGACCAGCGCCGTCCTTTCCAGACAGTCTGATCCATCGGGCCAAAGCCTTCTTGTTTTTCTCCATTATAATCGCCTGTAACTTCGTACCCAGCCTGTTGCCCCGCATCGACGAAGGCTTGAAACAAGGGGTTATGTCGAGGCCCTCGTGACACATGCAAGGGGCCATCACTGCCCCGCCAAGATGCGTCACCTCCATGGCCGCCATCATGCCAGGTCTCCATACGTTTGAAATACGGAAGCACGTCCGCATAAGACCAGCCATCCGCGCCCATATCGGCCCAGGTGTCAAAGTCGCGCGCGTGACCGCGCACGTAAACCATGCCGTTGATCGAAGATGACCCGCCGATCACCTTGCCGCGCGGACAGGCCAGCCGGCGGTTGTTCAAATGCGGCTCTGGCTCTGATTGAAACCCCCAGTCATAACGCGCCATGTTCATCGGATAGCTGAGGGCAGCAGGCATCTGAATAAAGGGCCCGACGTCGGTACCGCCGTGTTCGACTACCAGAACCGAGGCCCCGGACTCGCTGAGCCGATAGGCCATCGCACACCCTGCGGACCCAGCCCCGACGATAACAAAATCTGCTTCCATAGCTCTATCTCCGGTCCGCGCGGGTCAAGATTTTTCGTCGAAAAATCTCTTTGCCTCCGGCGGGAGTATTTTCAAAAAGATGAAGAGGTTATTCTCCGCGCGGGAAGCGTTGGGTGTCTTCCACGTCGTTGAGGTCCATGTGGTTGCGCATATAGCGTTCAGACGCTTTCTGCAGCGGTTGATAATCCCACGGATAATACCCCCCTTGCCGCAGGGCCTCGTAGACCACCCATCGACTGGCCTGACTGGCCCGGACCTCCGCATCAAAGCGGTCGAGGTCCCAGCGAGCTTCGGATTTGGCGCGCAGGGTTTGCAGGGTTCCGGCGTGATCGGGATTCGCGGCCAGGTTTTGCGTTTCGTGCGGATCGGCTTCGAGATCAAACAGCTGATCGGGGTCCAGCACGCATCTGTTGTATTTCCACTTGCCATAGCGCAGCGACACCAGCGGTGCATAAGAGGCTTCGGCGGCATATTCCATCGCAACCGGCACGGTGCGGTCTTGCCCACGAGCCAGCGGCACCAGATCCTCGCCATCCGTCCATGGAGCGATCTCGGCCATGTCGACGCCAGCGAGCGCCCCAAGGGTTGGTGTAACGTCGATTGTGGATACCGGTGAATCGATGCGCCCCACGGGAAGGTCGGCTGCTGAAATCATCAGCGGAACCCGAGCCGAGCCTTCGAAGAAGGTCATCTTGAACCACAGGCCGCGTTCCCCCAGCATATCTCCGTGATCTGAAACAAAGAGGATGATCGCCTCTTGCCGGGTCGCGTTCAGCACCTCCAAAATATCTCCGATCTTGTCGTCCAGATAGGAAATATTGGCAAAATAGGCACGGCGGGATTTGCGGATATCCTCTTCGCTTATGTCGAAGCTGCACCAGTCGTTTGCGTCGAAGATTCGTTTCGAGTGCGGGTCCTGATTGTCATAACCAAGATCGGCGGTCTGGGGCAGAAGATGCTCGCAATCCTCATAAAGGTCCCAGTATTTACGGCGCGCCACATATGGATCATGGGGATGGGTGAAACTGACAGTCATGCACCACGGACGATCATCTTTGCCGCGCGCAAGGTCATACAGCTTTGCCTTGGCGTGATGGGCGACCTCGTCATCATATTCCATCTGGTTCGTGATTTCCGCGACGCCGGCCCCCGTGACCGAGCCCATGTTATGATACCACCAGTCAATCCGTTCCCCGGGTTTTCGGTAGTCTGGCGTCCAGCCAAAATCGGCCGGATAGATATCGGTGGTCAGGCGCTCTTCGAACCCGTGCAGCTGATCGGGGCCAACGAAATGCATTTTACCGGACAGGCAGGTGTAATACCCGGCCCGGCGCAAATGATGCGCGTAGGTCGGGATATCGCTGCGGAACTCGGCCGCGTTGTCATAGACCCCGGTGCGCGAGGGCAGTTGGCCGGACATGAAACTGGCTCGTCCCGGCGCGCATAAGGGCGATGCGGTATAGGCATTTGCGAACCGCGTGGATCGCTCGGCCAGTTTTTTCAGGTTCGGAGCATGGAGCCAGTTTGCGGGACCGTCAGGAAAGAGGGTTCCGTTCAACTGATCCACCATCAGGATCAGGATGTTGGGTTTTGTCATTTTTCAACCTCAAGGAACGTATCAAGCACACGCATGGCGTGAGTGACGGCAAGGTCGGGTTCTTCCGGCGCATTGAGGGCGGCGTGGATATACAGGCCGTCAATCAGGGCGACCATGTCCTCGGCGGCCTCAACCGGATCCCTGAGCACCGGGCGCAACGCGTCGATCAGGTTGGATTTGATCCGCGCCTGATAGATTTGCCACAGGCGCAGCGCCTCTTGATTGGTTTGGGCCAGCACATAAAAGGTCATCCAGGCAGCAATAACATCAGGGGTGAAACAGGAGGGTGCGAAACAGGCCCGGATGATCGCCTGTGCGCGTTCCTTTGGTGCGGCGGCTTTCAATTGCTCCCGCACTTCGGTCGCGAAATCGGTCAGAATCTGGCGCATGGCGGCCAGAAAAATCTGATCCTTACCGCCAAAATAATGATGCGCCAGAGCGCTGGACATACCTGCGCGTTTGGCGATCTGGCTGACGGTGACATCCAGAGATTTTTTCACACCAAGCTCGGCGATCGTGGCCTTGACGATCGCATCCCGCCGGATCGGTTCCATTCCGAGTTTCGGCATTCCTGCCCCTTTGTCACGCCTTTGGAGTTGTGACAAAAATGCTAGGGCTTCTTTATTGACTCGTCAATCAATAAACTTGAATTCCGCGGTGGCGGGCTTTCAGACCCCTGAAGCGGGGTTGGCCTTGCAGTTCGACCTTTGCTCATCACAGCTTCGCGCCACGTGATGAAGCTGACTGCGGTCAGGATCAGAGTGCCTCCGGCGACGACCCAGATATCAATGCCTTCGTGGAACACCGCTGCTCCCAAAATGGTGGACCAGATCAGCTGCAGGAAAGTGACCGGCTGAGTGACCGCAACAGGCGCGGCCTGCAATGCAAGCGTCATGAAATAATGCCCGCCTGTCGCGAATGTGGCGATTAGGAACAGGATACCCAGATCCCACAGACTTGGGGGCTGCCAGACCGAAACCGCGAAGGGAACCAACGCAATGGTAACCCAAATCGAAAGGTGCGCCACAACAACCGACGGGCGGATTTCGCGCACCATCACTTTGGCCAGCAGATAGGATATGCCAAGCGTCAAAGACGTGCCCAGCATCGCCATATGCCCTGCCGTGACCTCGCGAAACCCCGGGCGCAGAATAATGAGGACACCGACAAGCGCCACCAAGATTGCCGCGATCCGCCGAAAGGCCAGTTTCTCGCCCAGAAACAGGGCCGCACCGGCGGTCACGTAAACCGGTGTCATGTAGTTCATCGCCGTGACCTCGGCCAGAGGAATGCGCGTCATCGCAAAAAACCACAGCATCACGGCCAGTGCGTGCACGACACCCCGTACACCAAATAGCGTCAGGTTGCGCTTTGACAGAGGCGTTCCAGATAGGGCGCGCAAGGCGGGAAGCAGAAACACCAAGCCCAGAGCATAGCGAAGAAACGCCGCCTGTATGGGGTTCATATGGCTGCCCAGAGTTTTGACCAGCGCCGTCATGGCCACAAAGGACAGACCAGCCGCGAACATCCAGAACATTCCGGCCATTGGGCGCGACAGATCGGTGGTTTGGGTCATGGCACGGTTGAACACCCATTTGAGGGTGGCCACAACCCTTCACATGACAACGAGTTTCGCCGCGATGCCAAGCATGACCAGTCCAACCACCGCATCCAGCACCTGCCAAGCCCGGGGGCGGGCAAAGAGCGGCGACAGTATTCCGGCCCCGTAGCCCAGTGAAAAGAAGAAGACGAAGCTGGAAGTCATCGCGCCCAGCGCGAAGGCCAGCCGATTGTCATATTGGGCTGAAATCGACCCGATCAAGACAACCGTATCCAGATAAACATGGGGGTTGAGCCATGTGAACGCCAGCACCGTCAGCATGGCTGTGCGCAACGTCGTAGCATGAGCGCCGCCGACGTCCATGACTGCTCCACCCTTCCATGCAGAGGCAAGACTGCGCAGACCATACCATGTGAGGAAAATGGCGCCTCCGTACCGCATCACCGTTTCAAACCATGGCACCGTGTGTGCAAGGGTACCGAACCCGGCCACCCCTGCTGCGATCAGGATGGCATCGGACACGGCACAGGTCAGGCACAGCGGCAAGACATGCTCGCGCCGAAGGCCCTGACGCAGGACAAAGGCATTTTGCGCTCCGATGGCGAGGATGAGGCTAAAGCCAAGCACGAACCCGGCGATCATGGGATTGGACATGTGATCTCCTGTAATGCGCTGTTGACTAACCTCTGGCTGTGCGCCAATCAAATTAAAGAAAATTGCATGAGTTAAGTTTGACTAATGTTGCTCGATCCTAGCCACCTCGCGGCGTTGTCGGCCATTCTGCGCACCGGCAGCTTCGATGCCGCCGCGACCGAGCTGGCGGTGACGCCCTCGGCCATTTCCCAGCGCATCAAATCACTTGAGGATCGTGTCGGCTCGGCACTGGTTCATCGCGGGACGCCCTGCACGGCGACACCGGCAGGCCTGCGGATTGCACGGCACGCCGAGGATATTGGCCTGCTTGAGGCACAACTGAGCCGGGAACTGACACTGGGCCAAACTGATGGCCCGGCAAGGGTACGGATCGCGGTTCCGGCCGACAGTCTGGCCACATGGTTCATCGGCGCGATGGCACAGACATCGGATATGCTGTTCGAGCTGGTGATCGATGATCAGGATCACTCGGCCGATTGGCTGCGGCGGGGTGAGGTCAGCGCGGCCGTGACTGTCGGCGGCCAGCCTGTGGCGGGGTGTGATACGCATGCGTTAGGCACGCTGCGTTATCTGGCAACTGCCAGTCCGGAATTTATAGCGCGGTGGTTTCCAACCGGGGTATCGACAGAAGCGCTGGGAAAGGCGCCGTGCCTGACATTCAATCGCAAGGACAACCTGCAAAAGACTTGGGTTGCCGAACGGACTGGCCGTCGCCTGTCCACGCGGACCCACTACCTCCCGTCCACGCAGGGCTTTGTCGAGGCAGCTATGGCCGGGCTTGGTTGGGGGATGAACCCGATCGCGCTGGTGCAAACTGCCCTTGCCGAGGGTAAACTGTGCGAACTGGTCCCCGGAACACCACTGGATGTGCCCCTGTCATGGCAAACGCGGCGCATCCTCGCCCCTGCGCTAAAACCTCTGTCTCGGGCGGTTCGGCGAATGGCGGCCAAGCACCTGATTGCAGTGGAAGGTGACGTTTGACGCTACGCTCAGACTAGTCCCACGACGACATCCCGGCAGAAACAAAAAAGCCCGACCAGATGGCCGGGCCTGAATCGTGATATGACGGCGCGTCAAAGCTGCGCCATGACCTCGTCGGTTGCGTCGAAATTGGTGGTAACACGCTGCACGTCATCATCATCTTCCAGCGCGTCCACCAGCTTCATCAGCTTTTGCATGTCTTCCAGACCCAGCTCGGTGGTGGTGGTGGGTTTCCAGACCAGCTTGGTGGATTCGGATTCGCCCAGCGCCTCTTCCAGCGCGTTGGACACATCGTTCAGATCGGTGTCGGCGCACCAGATGATGTGACCGTCTTCCGAGCTTTCAACATCCTCGGCCCCGGCCTCGATCGCCGCTTCGAAAATCGTGTCCGCGTCGCCTGCATCCGCCTGATACACAACCTCTCCCTTGCGGTCGAACATGAACCCGACCGAACCGGTCTCACCCAGATTGCCGCCATTCTTCGAAAAGGTCGAACGTACGGTCGAAGCCGTCCGGTTGCGGTTGTCGGTCATGGTCTCGACGATCACCGCCACACCATTGGGACCATAACCCTCGTACCGGATTTCTTCGTAATCGTCGCCTTCACCGGCCACAGATTTCTTGATCGCGCGGTCGATCACGTCCTTTGGGACCGAGTTCGACTTGGCCTCTTTCACCGCCAGACGCAGGCGCGGGTTCTTGTCGGGGTCGGGGTCGCCCATCTTGGCGGCCACGGTGATCTCTTTCGACAGCTTGGAAAACAGTTTGGACCGCGCGGCGTCCTGACGTCCCTTGCGGTGCTGGATATTGGCCCATTTGGAATGGCCTGCCATGGTGCGTCCTCGTCATCGTAGTTTCGTGTTCGGCGCTCATATAGACGGTTGCAGCGCTTGAGTTCAAGAGACCGGCTTGTTCACACGCCCCCCACAGGTATGGTGGCGGCATGACGACGGACCAGATTATTCTATTTAGCCTTTTTGCCACTGTTTTCGGGATGCTGCTTTGGGGGCGTTTCAGATACGATATGGTGGCTTTCACGGCCCTTATGGTTGGTGTCGTCCTCGGTGTTGTCCCGGTTGAACGCGCCTTTGCCGGGTTCGGCCATCCGGCGACCATTATCGTTGCGCTGGTTCTGGTCGTCTCGGCCGGGCTGGTGCGGTCGGGGGCAGTGTTTCTGATCACGCGTTCGCTGGTTGATGCCTCGCGCGGGCTGGGGGCGCATATTGCGCTAATGGGTGGCATCGGGGCGGTTCTGTCGGCCTTCATGAACAACGTCGCAGCACTTGCGTTGCTGATGCCGGTCGACATCCAGACCGCGCGCAAGGCGGGGCGGTCCGTGGGTCTGACCCTGATGCCGCTGAGTTTCGCGACCATTCTGGGCGGGATGGCCACGCTGATCGGCACACCTCCCAACATCATCATCGCCTCGATCCGGGCCGAAACCCTGGGCGAGCCGTTCCGAATGTTCGATTTCGCCCCGGTCGGTGGCATCGCTGCGCTGACAGGGTTGGCGTTTGTGGCATTGGTGGGCTGGCGTCTGATTCCGAACCGGGGACCGCAGACTGAAACATCCGAGGCGTTGGCCGAGTACATTGCGGAACTGACCATCCCACCCGAGTCACCCCAGATCGGCAAACGTGTCAGCCAGCTTTATGAGGATGCCGAGAAATCTGATGTCGCCATCATCGGCCTGATTCGGGATGGGAAACGGCTTTATGGGCGGTCTGCCCACAGGACATTGCAGGAAGGCGACGCGCTGGTATTAGAGGCCCGCCCCGAAGCGTTGGATGAATTCCGCGCCGCGCTCAACCTGAACTTTTCGGACACACGGCGACAGGAGCTGTTGACCGCCGAAGGCGACGGGCTTGAGGTGATCGAAGTTGTGGCAACCGAAAGCGCCCGCATCACCGGGCGCACCGCGCAGGGTCTTGGTCTGGCGTGGCGGCAGAGCACGGTATTGATGGGGATCTCGCGTCAGGGACGTCAAATCACCCAGCAGGTGCGCAAGACCGAGGTTGAGGCCGGGGACATTCTGCTGCTGCTCTGCCCGCGCGACCGCAGCGCGGATGTGACCGAGTGGCTGGGCTGTCTGCCCTTGGCCCAGCGGGGCCTGAACGTGACGGCCAATGACAAGGCGTGGCTGGCAATTGGCCTGTTTGCCGCCGCCGTGCTGGCGGCCAGTATCGGGCTGATCTATCTGCCCATCGCTTTGGGACTGGTCGTTGTGGCCTATGTGCTGACCAAGATCATGCCCATCGCCGATATCTACAATCACATCGAATGGCCCGTGGTGGTGCTTTTGGGTTCAATGATCCCATTGGGCAGCGCGCTGGAGACGTCGGGCGGGACCGAGTTGATCGCCAACGCGCTGATCCAACTGACCAACGGCCTGCCCGCATGGGCCATCCTGACCGTGCTGATGGTGGTCACCATGACCCTGTCGGATGTGCTGAACAACACCGCAACCGCCATCGTCGCCGCCCCCGTCGGCATCCAAATGGCGCGTACGCTTGAGGTTTCACCCGACCCGTTCCTGATGACGGTGGCCGTAGCGGCCTCGGCGGCGTTCCTGACGCCGATCGGGCACAAGAACAACACGCTGGTGCTTGGTCCCGGAGGCTATCATTTCGGCGATTACTGGCGCATGGGCCTGCCGCTGGAGATTTTGATCATCGCGGTCTCGATCCCCTCAATCCTTGTGTTCTGGCCGCTTTGACGGGTAAAGGCAGCGCATGAAACGCTTTCTGATCCTGCAACTGCGCCCGGAAACCGATGCCTCGGATGCCGAGTACGCCTCGATTCTGGACAAAACCGGCCTCAGCCCCGCGCAGACCCACCGCATCCGGTTGGATTGCGAAGACCTGCCCGAGGGGCTGGACGTCACCGATTACGCCGGTGTCATCGTCGGCGGCGGACCCGGTTGCGTCAGCGACGACCCGGCCAGCAAATCTGCGCTGGACGCAAAGATCGAAGGCGCGATCATGGGGCTGATGCCTCAGATCACCGCGCAGGATCATCCATTCATGGGTTGCTGTTATGGCTTGGGAATCCTGACCGCGCATCTGGGTGGCGACGTCAGCAAGCGGCAATATGGCGAACCGGTTGGCCCATCCGATTGCCGCCTGACCGACGAAGGCGCGCAAGACCCGCTCACTGCTGGGCTGCAGCCGGAATTCGAGGCCTTTGTCGGCCACAAAGAAGCGGTGCAATCCCTGCCGGACGGCTGCATCCATCTGGTGGCCTCAGACCCCTGCCCGTTCCAGATGATCCGTTGGGGACAGAACGTCTATGCCACGCAGTTCCATCCCGAGGCGGACGCGCATGATTTCGAAGAACGCATCCATATCTACAAGGATCACGGCTATTTTCGGCCCGAAGATGCGCAAGGCCTGATCGATATGTGCCACGCCGCCGACGTCACCCAACCGGGCGAGATCCTGCGCCGATTTGCACAACGCTACGGCTGACCCAACGGAGCGGTTGCCTGATCCACGACCACTGGCATAGGCTGTTCCGAACGGCTTTGGGAGGAGTTGTTCTTGGACCTGCTAATCAATGTCGGCCTGCCGCTGTCGTTGGCAATCATTATGCTGTCTCTGGGCATCGGGCTTGAGGTCGCCGATTTCCGCCGTGTCCTAAGCCGGCGCTACCCTTTTGCCATTGGCGCGTTGTGTCAGGTCGTGCTGCTGCCGGTTGCGGCGTTCATCACGGTCAAGCTGTTTGCCCTGCCCCCCGAGATCGCGGTGGGGTTCATGCTGCTCAGCTTTTGCCCCGGCGGGGTGACCAGCAATATCCTGTCAAAGCTTGCCAAGGCCGATGTTGCCCTGTCGGTCAGTCTGACCGCGGTCATCAGCCTGCTCTCGCTCATCACCGTGCCCATTCTGGCGGCCTGGTCTGTCGCACATTTCATGGGTTCGCAAGCACCCGAGGTTTCGATCACCGGATTGGCCATCGCCCTGTTCCTGATCACCACGCTGCCGGTGGCCATCGGAGTCAGCACCCGGCATTTTGCCCCCGGTTTCGCCGACCGGATCGAGGCAGGCTTGTCGAAACTGGCAACCACGCTGTTTGTTCTGGTCGTTCTTGCCGCGCTGGCGGGGAACTGGCAATTGTTTGTCGATAACCTCGGCATCATGGGGGCCGGGCTGATCACCCTGAACCTTGCCTTGCTGCTGATTGGATTGGGGCTGGCGCGGGTTGCAAATCTGTCGTGGAATGAAAGTAAGACCGTCTCGATTGAGACCGGTATTCAGAACTCGACGCTCGGGATTACACTGGCCGCGCTGATGACCGGGACCGAAAGCGGGTTCAGCCCGCTGGCCCTGCCATCCGCCGTCTACGGCATAACAATGTATGCCGTGGCGCTGCCGTTCATCCTTTGGTTCCGCCGCCGCTGAAAGGACTATTGATGAGCAACAATACAGCAGACGCAATCATTGTCGGCGCCGGGCTGGCGGGTCTGACCGCAGCCGCTGAACTAAGCGATCGGGGCAAGAAAGTCATTGTTCTGGATCAGGAACCTGCGCATTTTCTGGGCGGGCAAGCGTTCTGGAGTCTCGGCGGACTGTTCATGGTCGATACCCCCGAACAGCGGCGCATGGGCATCCGCGACAGCCATGATCTGGCCATGCGCGACTGGATGGGTAGCGCGCAATTTGACCGTGCGGAAGATGCATGGCCGCGCAAATGGGCCGAGGCGTATATCGAGTTCGCCGCCGGAGAAATGCGTCCCTGGCTGCACGAGATGGGCCTGCGCTGGTTTCCCATCGTCGGATGGGCAGAACGCGGCGGCTCCTATGCGGATGGGCACGGCAATTCCGTGCCGCGCTTTCACATCACATGGGGCACCGGACCCGGCGTACTTGAACACTTCATCCGCCGCGTTCGCGGCCATGTCGACACCGGTCTGATCCAGCTGAAATTTCGCCATCAGGTCAGCCATATCATCATGCAAAACGGCTGTGCCAAGGGCGTCTCGGGCGAGGTGCTGGCAGATGACACTGCCAAACAGGGGGGCCGCACCAACCGCGATGAGGTCGGTGAATTCGAAGTTTACGCCCCTTCGATCATTGTGACTTCAGGTGGGATTGGTGGCAATTTTCAAATGGTGCGCAAGAACTGGCCCCGCGACCGGCTGGGCGAGCCGCCAAAGGAAATGGTGGCAGGCGTGCCCTTTCACGTCGACGGCCGCATGATCGCGATCAGCGAAAAGGCTGGCGGGCATGTGATCAACGGCGACCGGATGTGGCATTACACCGAAGGCGTGCGAAACTGGGATCCGATCTGGCCGTCTCATGGCATTCGCATTCTGCCCGGCCCCAGTTCGATGTGGTTTGACGCACGCGGCAACCGGATGAAACCGCCCTGCCTGCCGGGTTTTGACACGCTGGGAACGCTTAAGGAGATCCTGAAAACCGGGTATGAATACAGCTGGTTCGTGCTGACCCAGAAAGTGATCAAGAAAGAATTTGCACTGTCCGGGTCCGAGCAGAATCCTGACATGACGAATGGGGGTTGGCGCGAGGTGTTGTTCCAGCGGGTTCTGACCGGATCAAAAGCAACGGCACCGGTCGAGGCGTTCAAACAGCATGGCGAGGACTTCATCGTTGCCAACACCCTCAGCGAGCTGGTACGCGGCATGAACCAGATGGGCGAGGCCCAGATCGACGAAGCTCATCTGCGCGCTCAGATCGAGGCGCGGGATTCGCAGGTGGATAATCCATTCACCAAGGACGCCCAAATGGCGGCCATACTGGCTGCGCGCAACTATCGTGGTGACCGGCTGATCCGCACCGCGAAACCGCACAAGTTTCTGGACCCGGCCAATGGCCCGCTGATCGCCATCAAGCTACATGTGCTGACCCGCAAGACTCTGGGTGGGCTGCAAACCAATCTGGACAGCCAGATGATCGGCGCGGATGGTCAGGTCGTCCCCGGCCTGTTTGCCGCCGGTGAGGTCGCGGGGTTTGGCGGCGGCGGGTATCACGGCTATAACGCGCTGGAAGGCACGTTTCTGGGCGGCTGCATCTTTTCGGGCCGCAATGCCGGTCGGTCGCGCGCCGTGGCCTGATCAGGGCGTGCGAATGAATTTCAGAACCGGCTCGCCCGAAGCGTCCAGCATCGCAAGGCTGTCACCCGCAACCGCGTAGGTCGCAACGGTCTGCAAAGCGGCGAAGAACTGCCTTTCAACTTTTTCAAGTTCAGGGGCGCAGGCCATCAGGGTGGCCGCCATGTTATCGGGAAACTCCAGCATGGTGCCCGACAGCCGGGCCTGCCCCATGAACCGGTTGCATCCGCCCGTACCGCTGAACGCGCCGTCTTGTGCAAAGGACAGCTGCGGCGGTCGGTCGGTGGTCAGTGTGTCGGCATTGATGCCGATGGCGGTCCAATTGGTATCACCCAGGCCCGGTTGGTTTTCACCGCCCACCTGCACCAGCAGCAAATCAGCTGTTTCTCCGGCCCCGTTTGTCAGCACCGGATGCACCGTGTCAGTAATGAACAACAGCTGTCTTCCGCTATAGATTGCTGCGCTGACGGAATAGGTCAAACCATCCCGGATCAATGCCTCATCATAAGTCAGCTCGAACTCTGCAGGCACCGCGCTCAGCGCATAACGCTGGGATGCCAGCGTGACTGCGGGTACATCCGCCAGTGAGATATCCTGTAACTGGACATAAAGCGTGGCACCTTCGGGCACAGCAATCTGTTCGCGGTAGGTGGCGGTTCCCGTCACCGTCCCTGCATGGCTTTGACTGCCCAGCAACGCCACCAGAACAGCAGCTGCTATGATCGCTTGACCGAGTTTTGGAAAAGGCATGATCCCATCCTTTCACATCCGTGTTTGATGAAAAGATTGTGGCTGGATCGGCATTTACAAGCCCCCCAAATCCCGTGTCGGCAAATTCGTGCCAGCCGCTACAGCGGCCAGATCAGCGGGATCAACAATGAGGCCAACAGTCCCACTGTCAGATTCAACGGCACGCCCACCTTGAGGAAATCCGTAAATCTGTACCCTCCGGGGCCGTATACCATCATGTTCGTCTGATACCCGATCGGCGTCGCAAACGAGGCCGACGCGGCCACCATCACCGCCACGACCAACGGTCGCGGATCGATCCCGACAGCCTGCGCCAATCCGATGGCGATGGGCGTGACAACCACAGCCACGGCGTTGTTCGACACAAGCTCGGTCAGAACCGAGGTCAACAGGTACACCGCCCAGATGATCAGGAAGGGTGGCAAGACGCTGAGACCCGGTGCTATGGCCTCGACAATCAGCGACACCGCGCCCGATTTATCCAGCGCCGCTCCGATGGCCAGCATCGAAAAGATCAGCGCCAGCAAGCGGCCTTCGACAAAGGAAAACGCCTCATCGGCATCAATGCAGCGGGTCAACAGCACCACAGCCACCGCCAGCACCGACAACAGCAGGATCGGGGCCACACCCATGGCCGCCAGCGCAACGATCCCAACAAGCGCACCGATGGCAACCGGGGCGTGGCTGCGACGAAAGGCACGGGCTGACGGCTGTGTCACATCAACCATTTCCATATCCGCTGCCAATTTCTGAATGTCGGCAGGAGACCCTTCGAGCAGTAAGGTATCACCCACGCGCACGACCAGTGCATCCAGTTGCCGCCCGATATTCTGGTTCCGCCGATGCACGGCCAGCACATACACGCCATAGCGGCGGCGCAGGCGCATTGTACCCAGCGAGCGCCCGACCATCCGACACCCCGGCGTGATCAGAACCTCGACCGTCTTGGTCTCGACCGCCGAAACCTGATCGACGCGCTTGAGCTCTTTATTGCTTTGCAGGCTCAGCAATTCGGTCATCTCGGTGCGCAGAACGACGCGGTCCCCAAGTTGAAGTTCCACACCTTTCAGGTTGCGGCGCAGCGATTCATCGCCCCGGATCACGTCAATCAACCGCACGCCGGGGCGTTTGAACAACTGCACCCCTGTCACCTCGCGCCCGATCAGGTTGCTTTCCGGTGGAATCACGGCCTCGGTAAAGAACTTCATCTTGGAGCGGTCGCTGAGCAAGGTGGCCATGCTGTCCCGGTCGGGCAGCAGGCGCGGCGCGATGTAACGCAGATAGACCATGCCATAAATCACCAGTGCGATACCCAGAGGCGTGACCTCGAAAATCGTGAATGGCGTCATGCCCTGCGCGCGGGCCACACCGTCCACCAGCAGGTTCGTCGAGGTCCCGATCAGGGTCAGCGTGCCGCCCAGAATGGCCGCGTAGCTGAGCGGGATCAGCAGCTTTGAGGCAGGAACATTCAGAGTGCGCGCGATTTGCACGAAAACCGGAATCATCACCACCACAACCGGTGTATTGGATACAACCGCAGACGCCAGAACCACGAACCCCATCAACAGGCCGATGGCGATGCGCGGGTTGACCTGCGCCTGCTTCTGCGCGGTCGAGGTGAAGGCATCAAGCGCTCCGGTCCGCACCAAAGCGCCCATGATGATGAACATCGCGGCAATGGTCCATGGCGCCGGATTCGACAGGACTGTCAGAGCGTCTTGATACGGCAGGATGCCGGTCACCAGCATCAGGGCGACACCGCCAATAGCCACAACCTCGGTCGGGTAAACCTCGCGCAGGAACATGATGAACATGCCCGCGACGATCATCAGCGCCAAAATCGCGCTGCCGGTTTCTGTCAGTTGAAGGAATTGCATTCTTGGTATTCTGTCCGAACCCTGGCCTGGCACACGCGCCCGACAGGCAGTTTCACGCATTGCACGCGGCAGAGCAAGCCCGACATCACCTTACAGCGGGCCGGCCTGCTGCAAACGCCCGCCAACGCGTATCATTTGCACAGATTTGGCCTGTCCGGTGCGATCATCGGTCTCAACGAAGACACCGCTCAGCGTCGCCTCACCATTTGCCGGCGTGAACCGCGCCTTGGGCATTCCGGTGATAAAGCGGCGCATCGGCTCGACCTTGTCCATGCCGATGACCGAGTCGTAATCGCCGCACATCCCGGCATCGGTCAGATAGGCTGTACCTCCGGGCAGAATCTGCGCATCTGCGGTTGGCACATGCGTATGCGTTCCAACGACAAGGCTGGCGCGCTTGTCGCAGTAGTGGCCCATGGCCATTTTCTCCGAGGTTGCCTCGCAATGCATATCGACAAGGATGGCCTGGGCCTGCCCGCCACGAGGATGGGATTTCAGGATCGGCTCAATGGCGGAAAACGGATCGTCAAAGGGCCGTTTCATGAACACTTGCCCCAGCACCTGAACCACCAGAATCTTGCGCCCGCCCGGTGCGGTATACAGGCGATGCCCTCGCCCCGGCGCGCCCTTGGCAAAGTTCACGGGGCGCACGATGCGCGGCTCGGATTCGATGAACTGCAACATATCTTTCTGGTCGAACGCATGATCGCCCAATGTCAGACAGTCGGCCCCGGCATCCAGCAACAGTTTGGCGTGATCGCCGGTCAACCCCATCCCGTTCGACGCGTTCTCGCCATTGATCACAACAAAATCCAGACGCCATTCGTCGCGCAGACGCGGCAGATGCTGCTGAACGGCCGCACGTCCCGCGCGGCCCATGACGTCACCCAGAAATAGTATTCTCATGCAATCCGTCCTAAGTGTGGCGCCAGACAAGCACAAGTGATTAAACTCGGTTCATAAACCGTCAAAAGTGTTTCCCAAAGGAGAGTTTCATGCACCGTTTCATACTACCCGCCGCCGCACTGCCCCTTCTGGCTGCATGTGATCCGGTGCCCGAACAATCCACTGAACTCGCCAACCCGGCGGCCACTTTCTGCGTCGAAAGCGGCGGCACCTACGAAATCCGTGATGGCGCCGACGGGCAGACGGGCGTTTGCACCTTACCGGACGGTCGCAACGTCGATGCCTGGGACTATTTCCGCGAGAACCACACCGGCTGATCATCGCTAAAAGGTCATAACCCGGCTTTCGGTAATCACCATGTCCAGTGGTTGATCCGTGGGTTCCAGTGGCAGGTCGTCCGCCTCCTGCGCGTCAAAGGCAAAGCCGATGGCCAATGTCGGACGTATGGCACGCAACCTTTCCAGCGTGCGGTCGTAAAATCCACCCCCATACCCAAGTCGCCCACCCTTCGCATCAAACGCGACAAGCGGAACGATCAGAATTTCAGGGTCGAAATAATCATCGACCTCGGGCACCTTTGCACCGAAGGGGCCATCTTTCAGCAATCCTTCGGGAGACCAGCGCGAGAATTTCAACGGTTGTCCTGCGGCCTGAATGACCGGAACGCCGACCGGTCCGTACGCCGAGGCTTCGGCCATCGCAGGCAGCGGGTCAATTTCGGTTCGGATCGGCATATAGCCCGACAATGGCACGCCCCGATGGCCTGCCAGAACTTCGGACAGACGCCCGGCAGCGCCGGGCAGGCGCGCGTCAAAGGCGGTCTTGCGGCGCGCAAACGCCAACTTGCGTGCGGCGGCCTTGATTTCAGTCAGATCGGTCACAGTAGCACCACGCTGGCAAGCCCCAGAAAGATGAAGAACCCCATGACATCCGTTGTGGTTGTCACAAAGGTTCCCGATGCCAGCGCAGGGTCAACGCCCAAACGGTCCAGCACAACCGGTACTACCGTACCTGCAAAGCCCGCGATGATCATATTCACGACCAAGGCTGTTCCGATCACGACCCCCAGTAACGGAGAATCGAACCACAGCATCCCCACCGTCCCCAGAACAATGGCGAAACACAGCCCGTTTAGCATTCCGACCAGCAATTCCCGCCGGATCACGCGCATCACGTTCGACTCCGTCAGATCACGCGTGGCCAGCGCCCGCACGGCCACCGTCAGCGATTGCGTGCCCGCATTACCCCCCATCGAGGCCACAATCGGCATCAGGATGGCCAATGCCACAAGCTGATCAATCGCCGCCTCGAACTGCGAGATCACCAGCGAGGCACATATCGCCGTACACAGGTTCACCGCAAGCCAGGGCAAACGCCGTCTGCTGGTGGCGGCGACGCTGTCGGACAGCGAGCTTTCGTCACTGACCCCGGCCAGCCGCAGGATGTCTTCTTCGTGCTCTTCGTCCAGAACCACCATGGCATCGTCAATGGTGATCACACCGACCAGCCGCCCGTCTGCATCCACGACGGGGGCCGAGATCAGGTGATATTGGTTGAAAGCATAGGCCACATCTTCTTCGTCCTGATCGACGGGGATGGTGTGAAATTCCTCTTCCGCGATAGCACGCAACAGCGTTTGCCGCCGCGCCGCCATCAGCTTGCCCAGCGCAACCTGAGCGACAGGTTTCAACCTCGGATCAACAAGGATAATGTGATAAAACTGCTCGGGCAAATCTTCATTGGCGCGCATGAAGTCGATGGCCTGCCCCACCGACCAATGTTCGGGCGCCATGACGACCTCGCGCTGCATGAGGCGACCGGCCGAGTTTTCCGGGTAAGACAGTGCCTGCTCCGCAGCGATCCGCTCGGAATCCTCCAGAACGTCCAGAATCGCCTCTTGCTGTGGTTCTTCCAGATCTTCCAGCAGGTCGACGACATCGTCGCTTTCCATTTCGCGCACGGCTTCGGCCAGAACATCGGGGCGCAGGACGTTGATGACCTCTTCCCGAACGGCCTCATCCAATTCCGACAGGATATCGCCATCGAATTCCTTGTCGTAAAGGCGGATCAGGCGCGACCGGTCAAATGGGTTGATCTGTTCCAGAAGGTCGGCGATGTCGGCCGGGTGCAACGGCTCCATCAGCTCGTTCAGCTTATCGCGGTCATCAATGTCGACCGCGTAAAGAATGGCCGCTACGGTCTTTCGGTCCAGCGCATAAACGTCGTCTTCATTGGGTGCTTCGGTCACGGGTTCATCAAAGCCTGTCGTCATATCTGCCCCCGTTCATTCCGTCATTGACCACTAATTAGAAGAAGCAGCTACCGGAAAACAATGACAATTCGGCGATTTACCGACAAGTTCCGCCCCCTTATGCTGTTTCAAAGTCCCATACAGGCGGAGATGACAGAAAATGGCGCAAAAAACGCTTCTGAAAGGGCGCGTCCTGAGTTTCAACGGTTCTCCGTTCGAAGGAGAGCCGACCGAGGCGGTCACTTTTAGCGAAGCGGTTCTGATCGAAGGCGGACGCATCTCGGCGGTTGGTGATGCGGACGGTCTGGGCAAGGCGAATCCCGGCGCAGATGTGGTAGATCATGGTCAGCACATCATCATGGCCGGGTTCGTGGACGCGCATGTGCACTACCCGCAGACCGCCATGATCGCCAGCTGGGGCAAGCGGCTGATTGACTGGCTGAACACCTATACGTTCCCCGAAGAGATGAAATTCGGGGATCGCGACTATGCCTCAGAGATTGCCAACCGCTATCTGAACCTGACAGCGGCGCATGGCACCACGACGATGTGCAGTTTCTGCACCATCCATCCCGAAAGCGTGGATGCCTTTTTCGAGGCCGCACAGCAGCGCAACCAACGCGTGGTTGCTGGCAAGACCTGCATGGACCGCAACGCGCCCGAAGGGCTACGCGATACCTCCCAATCGGCCTATGACCAATCACTGGCCCTGTTGGAGAAATGGCACGGGACCGACCGGCTGTCCTATGCGATTACGCCGCGCTTTTCGCCCACCTCCACACCTGAGCAGCTTGAGGCAATGGGTGCACTCTGGGCCGAGTATCCGCATTGCCTGATGCAGACCCATCTGAGCGAGCAAACAGATGAAATCGCCTGGGTGCGAGAGCTGTTTCCGGATGCGCGGGACTATCTGGACACTTACGAGAAGTTCGGTCTTTTGCGGTCAAACGGCGTATATGGTCATGTCATCCATCTGGAATCTCGGGAACGCGACCGCCTGCGCGAGATGGATGCGGCACTGATCCATTGCCCGACCTCGAATACCTTCATCGGCTCGGGCCTGTTTGACATGACCGGATTGGTTCAGGACGGGCACCGGGTCGGATTGGCGACCGACACGGGCGGAGGCTCCAGTTTCTCGATGCTGCGGACAATGGCGGCAGCGTATGAGATCGGACAATTGCGCGGAGCGCCGTTACACGCGGCACAATTGCTGTGGCTTGGTACCGTGGGATCGGCACGATCGTTGCGAATGGATGATTGCATCGGCAACGCGGTTCCGGGGATGGAGGCAGATCTGGTGGTATTGGACCTTGCCTCGACCCCCGCGATTGCCCAGCGTGAAGCCTGCGCAGAAGATGTGTGGGAAGCGATATTCCCGACCATAATGATGGGCGACGATCGCGCGATTTCCGAGGTCTGGATTGGCGGCAACCGCGTTCACGGTTAAAGGAATGCGCCTTGCGGCGCATGCCTCCGGCGGAGGTATTTTTGAACAGAAGAAGGGCGCAGGTCAGCTTTGCAAAGCCCTGGCCAGTTTGGTTTGACGTTCGATCAGCTTTGGCAGGTCCAGCGTTGTGATATGGCCGTCGCTGACGATCTGACAGCCTTCGACAAACAGGTGCTTGACCCGCATCGGGCCCGCCAAAAGCAGCGCTGCCTTATCCCAGCTGCCTGCGCTTTCGATGCTGCGTACATCCCAAACGGCAATATCGGCGCGTTTTCCGGGTTCCAGCCTGCCGCAATCAGGTCGGTTCAGCACATCGGCGCCGCCTCGGGTCGCAATCTCGAGCGCTTCGCGCGACGACATGGCATCGGCACCGTTCGCCACACGCTGCAGAAGCATCGCTTGGCGTGCTTCGAGGATCAGAGAACCGTTATCGTTGCTGGCCGAGCCATCCGCGCCCAGACCAACCGTCACACCACGATCCCGCATCGCCCGAACGGGCGCGATTCCCGATCCCAGCCGGCAATTCGAACAGGGACAATGCGCAACACCAGTTTGAGAACGGGCAAAAAGATCAATCTCGACCCCGTCGAGTTTGACACAATGGGCGTGCCAGACATCTGAGCCCGTCCACCCCAGATCTTCGGCATATTGCCCCGGGCGGCAGCCAAACCGGGCGTTAGAATATGCGATATCTTCGTCGTTTTCGGCCAGATGTGCGTGAAGCATCACGCCTTTGTCGCGTGCCAGCAAAGCGGTATCGCGCATCAAATCCCGGCTGACCGAAAACGGCGAACAGGGTGCAAGCCCGACCCGGCACATCGCCCCTTCGGACGGGTCGTGAAACGCGTCGACCACGCGGATCATGTCTTCGAGGATCGTCTCTTCCCGCTCAACCAGTGAATCCGGTGGCAGGCCTCCGTCGCTTTCTCCGATGCTCATCGCACCCCTTGTGGGATGAAAGCGCAATCCAATCTCGGCGGCTGCGGCGATTGTGTCCTCCAGCCTTGCGCCATTGGGATAAAGGTACAGATGGTCCGAGCTGAGCGTGCATCCCGACAGCGCAAGCTCGGCCAGACCGATCTGGGCCGACACGAAAATCTCTTCCGGGCCAAAACGCGCCCATATCGGATAAAGCGTTTTCAACCACCCGAACAGCAGGGCGTCCTGCCCGCCTGGAACCGCCCGCGTCAGGGTCTGATAAAGATGGTGGTGGGTGTTCACTAGCCCCGGTGTCACCACACAACCCGCGGCATCATGCACAATGCCATCTGTCGTCAGCCCCTGCCCGATCCGGGCAATCTGGCCTTCGCGGATCAACAGGTCAGCCCCTGCAAGTTCCTGCCGCGTATCATCCATGGTCAGAATGACGTCGGCGTTTTTGATCAGTATTTCAGGCATATCAACCACTCCTGCAACTGCCCGCCTCATGCATGGAGTGTTCGGCTGGTGGAAAACGGGCTCAAGAACCAGCCGGGTTGAGACTAGGACAGAGCGCGCATCAGAGCAACCGGGTCAATAGCGCTGCAGGATGTTCAGCGCCTCTGCGTGGAGCGCGGCATTTGCGGCGGCCAGCACGCGCCCGCCCTCATGCGTCGGGTTGCCCTGCCAATCGGTAACAATGCCGCCTGCCGCCTGGATGACAGCGATAGGGGCCTGGATGTCGTAGGCCTTCAGACCAGCTTCGATTACAAGATCAACCTGCCCTGCCGCCAACAAGGCATAAGCATAGCAATCCATACCGTATCGGGTCAGTTTTGCTTGCTGTGACACAGCGCGAAACCCGTCGCCCTCGGCCTGAGAGCCAACCTCTGGAAACGTGGTGAAAACAATGGCTTGGTTCAGAGACTCTGTGGCTCGCGTGGTCAGAGTGTTGCGCCCATGAGGGCCAACGGCGAAGGCTTGCCCGTCTTGCCCCACAAAACGTTCGCCAATATAGGGCTGGTCAATCACACCCAGAAACGGGCCGGATGCGTCACCCAACGCGATCAGGACGCCCCATGTTGGTGTCCCGCTGATGAAACCACGCGTGCCGTCAATGGGATCCAAGACCCAGACACGTCCACTGATTCCTTCTGTCTGGCCGAATTCCTCGCCCAGAATCCCGTCCTCGGGCCGGTGACGGGCCAGAACGGCACGCATGGCTTGTTCGGCATCGCGATCCGCCACGGTTACCGGATCAAAGCCGGTTTCCAGTTTGTTGTCTGTTGCCAGGTTTGATTGGCGAAAAAAAGGAAGAATGGCCGCACGCGCCGCGTCGGCCATTTCTTCTGCAACTTCCAAATCGGTCAGAGGGGCATTTTGCATAGGCAACCCGTGCGATCCCAGCCCTGCTGTGTCAAGCCGATTCGATCAGGCGACGTCACTGAGAACACGCGCCAGTTCGAACAGGCGGCGGCGCTGGTTCTCGGGAATCGCGTAATAAGAGCGGACAAGATCCAGTGCCTCTTTGTCGCCCATCAAATCTGCGGGCACGGATTTTTTGTCCGAGTCGGACTTTTCCGTTTCTTCCAGACCTTCGAAAAAGAAGCTGACCGGAACGTCCAATGCTTCGGCGATGTCCCAAAGGCGAGACGCGCTGATCCGGTTGGCACCTGTTTCGTATTTCTGAATCTGTTGAAACTTGATACCAACTTGCTGCGCCAGCTGCTGTTGGGTCATGCCAATCAGCCAGCGGCGATGCCGGACGCGTTTGCCCACATGAACATCGACGTGATGAGTCATTGGTGATCTCCTTTAACACAAACAACTGTTCGGGAACGCGACAGCAGCCATCACCGCCAGGCTAGCGGGTTGCTGCTTAAGAACTCCCTAACTTCGGATCGTGCCTCCCCCGAACAGCACCATGGGCTACTATTGCCGCAAATAATAATTTTTTCAAGCGGGTTGAATCGGTTGTGGGCGGCATTGGATTGCGGTTGTGCTGAAATATGCTGCTTTATGCAGCTATACATTCAGGATTCGCGTATCCCCTTTGAAAGATGACCTTACGGAACCCTGACCGGGAATTGACAACACGGGACACCCGTTCACCAATACCCAAAAATCCGGAGAGCCACATGCAGGCCTATCGCGTATCAGCCAAAGGGGTCGCCCCCGACCTGCGTTCTGTCGACCTGCCCCCGACGGGTCCGGATCAGGTGCGCCTGCAAATTCGGGCCTGTGGCCTGAACTTTGCGGACTTGCTGATGCAGAAAGGAACCTATCAGGACACGCCCGAGGCGCCGTTCACACTGGGGATGGAAGTTGCCGGGATCGTCGATGAGGTCGGCGCGGCCGTTACTCATATCAGTCCAGGCGACCGGGTTGCGGTCTATTCCGGTCAGGGCGGGCTGGCGGAGTACGGTGTTTTTGATGGTGACCGGGTTATTCCGATCCCCGAATCGATGAGTTTTGAGGACGCCGCGTCCATTCAGATCGCCTATGGTACCAGCCATATTGCGCTGGACCACCGCGCCCGTTTACAACCCGGCGAAACTCTACTGGTGACGGGGGCTGCGGGGGGTGTTGGCCTGACGGCTGTCGAAATCGGTAAATTGATGGGTGCAACAGTCATTGCCCAGGCGCGCGGGCCTGAAAAGCTGGCTGTCGCTCAGCAGGCTGGAGCAGATCACCTGATTGACGCGCAAGATGACCTGCGGGACCGCGTGTTATCGCTGGGCGGCGCGGATGTGGTGTATGACGCAATTGGCGGCGACGTGTTCAAGGCTGCCTTCCGCGCGACCAACCCCGAAGGCCGGCTGCTGCCGATCGGGTTTGCCGGTGGCGACGTCCCGCAAATCCCTGCCAATCATCTGCTGGTCAAGAATCTAACGGTGATCGGGTTCTACATCGGAGGGTATCTCACCTTCCGGCCCGAGGTCGTACGTGACAGCTTTGAAACCCTGTTTCGCTGGCATGTCGAGGGCCGGATCAAACCGCACATTAGCCACACCCTGCCCCTGTCCGACGTCGCACAGGGGCTTGAACTGCTACGGGCGCGGAAATCTACCGGCAAGATCGTGATCACGATGTAGACCCGATCACCCCGCAACCGCCTTGAGCGGAGGGGTGCCCAGCATCCGGAAATTCTGGCGCACAAGCTGTGCCAGTGCCTCGACAACCTCGCCCCGGCCATCGCCAGCGCCATAAAGGTTGATCTTGTGCGCCGGAAGCTCGGGCAAATGGCCGCTTGAATCGATCTGCTCAAGATGCGCAGCTTCGGTTCCGTCCAGCATGGCGTGAACAGCCAGGTCTGCGCTGACGGTGGCTTCGATGGTTCGGTCATTTTCGGTTTCCACTGACAGCTCCCACGGAATGCCCGCCGCATCCAGCGCCGCGATGACCTGCGGGCGGAACAAACAGCGCCGCCCCAGTGCCAGCGGAAGCGGGTCTTTGCGCCAGGCCGAGCCACCCGATGCACCGATCCAGCGCAGCGGCAATTCAGCCACGGTCTCAGCCCCCTCGCCATCCGAAGCTTCTGTCGTCAGGATCAGGTCGCATTCGCCGCGCTTGAACATCTCTTTCAATTGCAGGGAATAAGACGATACCAGTTGCACGCGGACGCGCGGAAAATCGGCGTTAAAGCGTTGCAAGACGCGCGGTACCGCCGGATAGACGATATCATGGGGCACCCCCAGCACAACCTCGCCCTCGAAGGCCTGATCGGTCAGCTTCGAAATCACCTCATCGTTCAACGCAACCATACGGCGGGCATAGACCAGCAGTTGCTCTCCGGCGGCGGTCAAGGCGATTGTCCGCCCGCTACGATCAAGCAATTCCAGATCCAGAAGCTCTTCAAGGCGCTTGAGCTGCATGGACACCGCAGATTGCGTCAGGTGCAGAAACCCCGCCGCCCGTGTAACCCCGCCGTGATCCGCCACAGCCACAAAGGACCGCAAGGTGGTGATATCAAGATTTCGCATCTTCACGATCCTTTATGAGACAGTTCAAAAACATTCATTTTCAAAATATGTCATCATCACGCATATAGATCAAGGAAATTGATTGAAACGCGATATCTCATCGATAACTCAGGAAAGGGCAAAACACATGACCCATATCGAGATCACAAGACGCTGCACCGCCGCCCGCCGCGCACGCCCGGGGCTTTGGGCACTTTTGCGTCTGGCACGGCAACGACGACAGTTGGCCAAGCTTGAAGACCGCGCATTGGACGACATCGGTGTCACCCGCCAACAGGCCCGCTCAGAAGCCGCCCGCCCATTTTGGGATGCCCCCGAAAACTGGCACAAACAGCTGTATTAAATGGCAAATGTCCACGATTCGGCGGCATGAACGCCATAGCCGCCGAATTTACTGACAGTTTTGCTGAGTTTTAGGCGTAAAACCCTTGAAACACGAGGCGCACTCTCCGATATTTGCTGAGGAAACCAGCCCGTATCAGTGGGCTGAGAGCAGAATAATGGAGGGAGACCCTTTATGGCACAATTCGACACGATCCGGACAGCGGCCGGTGCGCGCGCTGCCGAGATTGATGAGGGCCTGCGCGCCCATATGAACAAGGTCTACGGCACGATGTCCGTAGGCATGCTGATTACATTTGCCGCGGCCTGGGCCATTTCGGGTCTGGCAACAACAACCGATCCGTCGTCGGCGGTTGCTGAACTGGGTGGCGGTAAATACCTGACTCAGCTTGGCTACTCGCTGTTCGCGTCGCCGCTGAAATGGGTCATCATGTTTGCCCCGCTGGCCTTTGTCTTTGGCTTCGGCGCTGCGATCAACCGCCTGTCCGCTGCCGGTGCGCAAACCGTGTTCTACACCTTTGCTGCCGTCATGGGCGTTTCAATCAGCTGGATTTTCCTGGTCTTCACCGGCCAGTCGATCATTCAGGTGTTCCTGATCACCGCCATCGCCTTTGCCGGTCTGTCGCTGTACGGCTACACCACCAAAAAGGATCTGTCCGCGATGGGCACATTCCTGATCATGGGTGTGATTGGCCTGATCGTGGCTTCGATCGTCAACATCTTCATCGCATCTTCGGCAGTTGCCTTCGCTATCTCGGTGCTGGGTGTTCTGATCTTCGCAGGTCTGACGGCTTATGACACGCAGAACATCAAGACCACGTACCTGCAGATGGCACATTCCGGCGATCAGGAGTGGCTGGGCAAAGCCGCAATCATGGGCGCGCTGAGCCTGTATCTGGACTTTATCAACATGTTCATGTTCCTGCTGCAACTGTTCGGCAGCCGCGAATAACACGAACTTGTATATATCCCTGAAAGGGCGGGTCAGTTTTGACCCGCCCTTTTTTGTTGAACACCGTCACCTGATCAGCAACGAAAAAGCCCCCACCAATCGGCGGGGGCTGATGACGGGTTAAGCTATCGGATCGTCAGCTACAGTTCAAAGGAACCGCAAAGCCCGAGCTGCGCCGGGACGATCCTTTACGGAACACATCTCCCGCTGGCAGGCATCCGGTAAACTGCTCTGCGTTCTGCCCAAACGCCGCTCCGACCGAATTGTCGACCTTGGTCTCGCCTTCGGGCGTTCTGAGAACACCATACAAGGTACCGTTCACGCGGACTGTACTCAGGAACAGGCTGGTATCCTGACCGGAGACCAAGACGGCGTCCGTGTCGGAACGTCCGCCGTTTTCAATGGCCACGCGGGCCACTTTCTCGGGGTCGACCTGATCCGTTGTCACAGGAACCGTGGGCAGTGCGGCCAACTCTGCAGGGATATTCGTAGCGGGCGGCAGGATTGCAGCGGCGCCATTACGGTCAGTTGCAACGCGCGGCTCACCATCAATACCGGTAAAACCGACGCCTTCACGGTTGAATGGATCCTCGCAGGCTGACAACGTCAAAACGGCGAGAGCGGGCAAGATGATTTTTTTCATGACGATCAACATTTTGGAACGGTTAGCTCAAGCGTAGCGGTACGATGCTGAAAAAAGCAAGCCGTCCGGCGGCAGAATGCCTGCCGCGCTGATGCGCCTCTGCAACGCCCGGAATCGGCTTGGACAGCCGATTTGGCGCATATCTCTCACCTCACGACACATGAAAAAAGGGACCTTGCGCTGGCAAGATCCCTTTCGCATTTCATGTCCGAAGGTAGATTACTTGATCTTGCCTTCTTTATACTCGACATGTTTCCGAGCGACCGGGTCGTATTTACGAATGGTCATTTTCTCGGTCATGGTGCGCGCGTTTTTCTTGGTCACGTAGAAGTGGCCCGTGCCCGCGGTCGAGTTCAGACGGATCTTGATTGTCGTCGGCTTCGCCATGGTTATCTCCTGCGTCCGAAAAGGCAGGGGCCTTTCGGTTGAATCCTTATGAGCGTGCGCTTTTACCCGCTCGCGCGCCCGAGTCAACCGGAATCGGTCGCCAATCTCGACAATTCCTGCCCACGTCAGCACGCGTCACCGGGTCCCGATTTGGCAAGATCACGGTTTCGTGATAGCCTGCCCCCAGCGCACCCTACCAAGAGACCGATTACAAGCTCGATGCGCGAGGCACAATTCTCAGGCCAGCTTATCACTTAGCAGTATGTTTTAAGTGGAACTTTTCTGGGGGCAATCATGACAGAATGGGAAATTCACGGCGAAGAGCTGGCCAATTGCAACTGCAATTTCGGTTGTCCGTGTCAGTTCAGTGTTCTTCCGACACATGGCAACTGCGCGGCGGTAGTCGTCTATGATATTCAGGACGGCCATCATGGCGACACAGATCTGGCAGGTGTGCGCGCCGCCGGGGTGTATCACTGGCCGGGGCCAATTCACGAGGGCAACGGGCAGATGCAATTGATCATCGACGAAGCAGCAAGCCCCGATCAACGAGCGGCCATCGAAGCGATTATGACCGGCAAGGATACGGATGAGATGGCCACTTTCTGGTTTGTCTACAGCGCCATGGCGCCGACCAAGCACGAAACGCTGTACCGTCCCATCGAACTGAAATGGAGCCGCGAAGAGCGCACCGGCTACGCCAGTGTGACAGGCATTTTCGACCTTGAGGTCAACCCGATCCCGCATATCGTAACGGGCGCGCCGCATCGAGCCTCGATCCAGTTGCCCAACGGGTTTGAATATCGCCACGCGGAATCAGCGTCAGGCACCGCAAGAACAAAGGGTGGGGCCATCGATCTGCAATTCGATGCCACGCACGCACATCTGGCGCATCTCAATATCTCGAGGCACGGCGTTCTTGGCGCTTAAGGCTTTGAAAGCATGACCAGAGAGACCATCCAGCCGTCTGTCAGCGCGGTCGACACCCTGATGCGGCAAGACAGGCGGATCGTCCTGTTTTGCGTTCTGCTGATCGTGTTGGGCGCGTCCTGGTATACTGTGACGGGTGTGGGGATGAACATGTCCGCGCTGGACATGACGCGCATGGCCGGGCCGATTGGCGCCCCTATGCAAATGCCAGGTGGCGTGTCGTGGAGCGCATCCTACGCCGTACTGATCTTCCTGATGTGGTGGGTCATGATGATTGCGATGATGACGCCAAGTGCCGCTCCGGCGGTTCTGCTATACGCCGCGATCAAGAGGGTGGGCCCGGACAAGCATCGCGCAGCGCGCCTGAGTCTTGTGTTTCTGAGCGGGTATCTGGTGGCTTGGGCTCTGTTCAGCATTCTCGCAACCGCTGGTCAATGGGGGCTGGAGTTGATCGGGCTGTCGGACGGCCCGATGATGACGATCCGGTCCAAGGTTTTCGCTGGCGGCGTAATGCTGGCGGCAGGGCTCTATCAGCTCTCCAGCCTGAAATCCGCGTGTTTGCGTCATTGCCGCAGCCCCGCCCGCTTTTTGACGGATCATCACCGTCCCGGGGCTTTTGGAGCATTTCGCCTGGGGGCCATGCATGGTGCATATTGTCTCGGTTGTTGCTGGGCATTGATGCTTTTGCTGTTTGTGGGCGGTGTGATGAACCTGTGGTGGATTGTCGGGATCGCGCTGTATGTCGGTCTCGAGAAGCTGTTGCCGCAGGCCCGCTGGCTGGTTCCGACGACCGGAATCGGGCTGATGGTTGCGGGGACATGGGTGATTTTCGGTGGGGTTTTGACCCCGACCTGATCGACAGATATGCGCGGAGGGCCTGTAAGCCGGATCCTGTTCCGGGGTTGCCCCCTTCGATGACCATTCATCTGGGCCGTGCATTGCTGCGCGGCTCAAGCTGCCAACCCGGTCCCTCTTGGCCAGAACAGGCCTAGCGGCGGTATCGGCTGACGCCGACCGGCCCGCGCGGGGACCCTATTTGGCATTGCTCCCGGTGGGGCTTGCCGTGCCACCGCTGTTGCCAGCGGCGCGGTGGGCTCTTACCCCACCGTTTCACCCTTACCCAGCCGCGTCGGGCGCTGCCCGAGTTGGTTGGGCGGTCTGATTTCTGTGGCGCTTTCCGTCGGGTTGCCCCGCCCGGGCGTTACCCGGCACCGTTGTTCTGTGGAGTCCGGACTTTCCTCCGGGGCCGTAGCCCCGACGGCCATCCGGCCCTCCGCGCGTGGGCGTGGGTAGGCCCTGTGCCCGGCGACGTCAAGGGTGCAGAGGGCGGGAAGGGGCCAGCCCCTTCTTGGCCTACGGCCAATTCAACCCCGGGATATTTTTGGCCAGATGAAGAGCGGATCGGGTCTAAGGTCTTGTATGCCGCAAAGGGGTGAAATCTGCCGGTTCGAGAGGGCCCTTTGCCCAGGGACGGAATCTGAGCCGGACCGCGGCCAACAGGGTTGCGTCGTCGGTTTCGGAAGTGAAACCGACCTTTTGCGCCAAAACGCGGAAACTGTGCATCGGTGCGTTTTGATACGCGGTTTCGGAGCCGCGATTTTGAGCCAGGTTCTGGCGTTCCAGTCTCTGCCAATCGAACCGGGGGCCGGGATCGATCTTGCGGCCCGGTGCCATGTCGGAATGGCCGATGACACCGCTTTCATGGATGCGCCACCTGTTTTGAATGTCTAAAAGCAGGGCTTCAAGGGTAGCCATCTGAGCCTCGGCGAACGGATGATCGCCGCGATTGTCGAGCTCGATTCCAATTGAACGTGAGTTGATATCACTGTGCCCGCACCACTCCCCTACCCCGGCATGCCAGGCACGGTCTGCTTCCCGCACCATCTGCCAAAGCGTGCCATCCGAACCGATCAGGTAATGAGCCGAAACTTCGTGAGACGGGTCACATAACCGCTCTAGCGCGGCCAATGCGCTGTTCATCGCGGTATAATGGATCACGATCAGCGTCGGGATCAGCCCATCCCGGCGCGGGCCGAAATTGGGCGACGGATGCCAGACCGGTTGCAAAGCGTCAGTTGCTGACGGCACTACGGAACGGGCTCGGGTCCCAACTGCAGGCATACCCGTCTCCATCGGGGTCCAGCCCTTTGCGGTCCCGTTGCGGGCCGCCTGTCGAAAGGAACTCGATCTGGGCCTGATCCGGGGATGGGAAACGGGCGCAATTGCGGTCGGCCTTGGCCTGAAGGTTGAACCCGGCGCGGCTGTATAGAGGTGTCCCGACCGGGTTCGACGTACTCAGCGCGTATTGCACGATGTTCGGTTGACCATCCGTGCCGCGTTCGGGCACGGCGGTGGGGGCGACAACCTCATAGGTCTGGCGATTTTCCGCGATCCGGGCGGCGTCCGACTCGATGCTGCGACGGTTGGAAACTGCGGCGAAGTCCTGTTCGTCGGAAATCGAGGCGGTATTGGGCGCAGGCACGGCAGGAGCGGGTTGCCCGGACGTACTGGCCAGCGCCGCCGCTGTCTGGTTGGCGATATCTGCGGCGCTGTCTGAGGTTGCGGGCTGAAGCTCTCCGCTGGCGGTCAGGGGAAGTTCGGACACCGGCTGCGGTGGCCCGAACGGGTTGCCGGCATAGCCCTGCCCGGCAAGCTGCGCCTCGCGCTGCGCCTGATACTGCGGTGTGTTGAATCCGGTGCCTTCGACCGGGGCGACCGTTTCACAGGCTGCAACCGCGCCAAGGGCAGAAATCAGAAGCAATTTGCGCATAGGGCTGCTCCGCTTTTCGTTGTCTTGCCTGACCCGAGGCTTACCACCATTTACCGGGCTTGGCCACAAACCCGGCCGCATTTTCGAGCGCATAAGCGGTGTTGAGCAAGTCGCCCTCTTCCCAAGGACGCCCGATCAGCTGCAAACCCAGCGGCAAACCCTGTTTGTCCAGACCCGCGGGCACCGAGATACCCGGCAAGCCCGCGAGGTTCACCGTCACGGTGAACACGTCGTTGAGGTACATCTGAACCGGATCGGCCTCGGTCATTTCGCCCAGACCGAAGGAAGCCGAAGGCGTGGCCGGGGTCAGGATCGCATCGATTCCGGCGGCAAACACATCCTCAAAGTCTTTCTTGATCAGGGTGCGGACACGGCGGGCGCGGTTGTAATAAGCGTCGTAGAAACCTGCCGACAGCACATAGGTGCCGATCATCACACGGCGCTGGACCTCATGCCCGAACCCCTCGGCGCGGGTCTTCTCGTACATCTCGGTAATGCCGTCACCCTGCGCCAGATGCGCGCGGCGGCCGTAGCGGACACCGTCATAGCGGGCGAGGTTCGAGGACGCCTCGGCAGGCGCAATCACGTAGTAGGCGGGCAGCGCGTATTTGGTGTGCGGCAGCGAGATATCGACGATCTCGGCGCCTGCGTCTTTCAGCATCGCGGCCCCGTCGGACCACAGCTTTTCGATCTCGGCGGGCATGCCGTCCATGCGGTATTCCTTGGGGATACCGATTTTCTTGCCCTTGATATCACCGGTCAGCATCGCTTCGAAATTCGGCACCGCCAGTTCGGCGCTGGTCGAATCCTTGGCATCGTGGCCACACATGGTTTCCAGCATGATCGCCGCGTCGCGCACGTTCTTGGTCATCGGCCCGGCCTGATCGAGCGAGGAGGCAAACGCGATGATGCCCCAGCGCGAACAGCGGCCATAGGTCGGCTTGATGCCGGTGATGCCCACAAAAGCGGCGGGTTGGCGGATCGAGCCGCCGGTGTCGGTGCCGGTTGCAGCCAGACACAGGTCGGCGGCCACAGCCGAAGCGGACCCACCCGAAGACCCACCCGGCGTCAGTTGCGCATCATCATTGCCGCGCCGCCACGGGCTGACGGCATTGCCGTAGGTTGAGGTTTCGTTGGACGAGCCCATCGCGAATTCGTCCATGTTCAGCTTGCCCAGCATCACTGCACCGGCATCGGCCAGTTGCTGAGAAACCGTGGATTCGTATTCCGGCTTGAACCCGTCCAGAATTTTCGAGGCCGCCTGCGAGGGCACGCCCTTGGTGCAGAACAGGTCCTTGATGCCGATTGGCAGGCCGCACATCGACGGTGCGTCGCCCGCCTTGATCCGCCCATCCGCAGCCCTGGCGCGTTCCAGCGCAAGCTCGGGTGTTTTGTGGACAAATGCGTTGAGCGCATCGGCGTCGTCAATTGCCTTGAGACAGGATTCGGTCAGCTCGACCGAGGTCACATCACCCTTACGCAGCGCGTCGCGGGCCTCGGCCAGGCCCAGTTTGTTCAGATCGCTCATGTCTTACTCCACCACTTTGGGGACGGCAAAGAACCCTTCGCGCGCGTCGGGGGCGTTGGCCAAAACCTTGTCCTGCTGGTTTCCGTCGGTGACCACATCCTCGCGCCGCTTCAGGCGCATCGGCTCGACCGAGACCATCGGCTCGACGCCTTCAACATCCACTTCGTTGAGTTGCTCGATGAAGCCAAGAATGGTGTTGAATTCGGATGCCAGCGCCGGCAGCGCATCATCCTCGACCTTGATCCGGGCCAGTTTGGCCACCTTGGCGGCGGTGCTTTGGTCAATCGACATCGGTAACCCTCATATACGCTTAGGGGGCGTTTACCTGTCCGGGGCAGCACTCGCAAGACCATGGTCGAACGCGGCCCTGTCGGTCACGCCGACCCACCGCAAAAAGGCGTCAAAAGTGCCATTCATTTTTGCATAGCCTATATGCAAAAAAGTAAACTGATTAGTTCATTTTTTGCCTTGAAAAACTACACCGAACAGTTCATTTCATAGCCATGGCACAGCCACTATCGGAGTTAAGACTATGAAAACGTTCATGACAGCCTTTGTATTGGCCACAACTGTATTCGCGGCACAGGCCCACGCGTTCGGGCCAACCATGAACAGCCTTGTACGAGACCTGAACATCCCCGAAACGGTCTCGGAACCAGCCACAAAGAGCATCACGCAACAGGGCAACTGACCCCTCGCCCTGTATCCGGGTCGGGGACTCCTCACCCGACCCGGAATTTCTGCAAATGGCTGCTGCGCTGACGGCGTCGAGTCGCTACCATGGTTCTGCAAGACCAAGCCGGTTTCAGATCGGCAAACCTACGGAGCAGAGAATGGACGCGCGCAAGCAAGCAGTTCTGGACGCAATTGATGCGGCCAATACACAAGACCCCACCCTTGAAGACGGCCAGCCCGCGGCCTTGCTTTATGGCCAACGGATGAGTGCCGAATTGAACCGGCTGTTTCCCGACGCCTCGGACGCGCTGCAAATCGCCGCGCGGGGTCAGCACGTAGAACGCTGGAAGCTGAAGCGCACCGAATACCCCGAAGGACGCGCCGGATACCTGGCGTGGCGCAAGGCGCAGGGCGTCTACCACGCCGAAGTTGTTCGCGGGTTGATGGAACAGGCGGAATACGGCGCAGATCAGTTGGAGGCCGCCGAGCGGATGCTGCGCAAGCAGGGCATCAAGCGCGACGACGAGGTGCAGGCGCTTGAGGATGTGATCTGCTTTGTCTTCCTCAAATGGTATTTCGCGCCTTTCGCGGCCAAGCATTCCGACGAGAAAATCCAAAGCATTGTGGAAAAGACCGCACGCAAGATGTCAGCCGGGGGGCGCGCGCGCGTTCTGTCAGAATTTGATCTGCCCGATCATCTGGCGGCGGCATTTCGCGACTGAGAGCCCCGGATCAGGAACCGCCGGTAGACCTCGATCATCCATCCCAACATGATGGCATTCAGGATGTGCCACATGAAATGCGTGCCTAATGGAAGCTGGTCGCACAGGGGTATGTCCGTGGATCGAAAGGTGATGGACGCAATCAGAATGGCGGCCCCTACCGCCATTCCCCGGGCCAGAGCGGGATCCCGGTGCCGCAGCAGAAACGCGTAAATCAGGATCAACAGCGGAACCGGTGCGTAGGCGGATGACCCGCCCAGCCCCGGCACGAACCGGAACAGCGGAACCGTGGCCACCGCATAGGGCACGAACAGCAGGGATCCGATCAGGGCGTAGCTGGCCCTCATCCCCCAGACGTCGCGGTTGATGGCAAAAATGTAGACAAGAATGAACAGCAGAATCGGCGTTGTGTCCGCGATGGCCGCCCAGACCTGCGCATGTGTGTGGAACAGGAAGCTGCCAACACCGATAATGGCCAGTATGGCGACCAGAAGAGAGGCCAGCGGCATCCCCTGCCCCCGCACCCGCTGCCACATGATGTACGCCGCAATCAGAAACGCCGCGTTGGTCACCGCATTGATCGGCTCGGCCCAATAGTGGGGGGACAGCCGCTCACAATAGCCGTCAATTTCTCTGGTCCAGTCCATGGATTTTTACATAGCGGATGCTAGGCTGTCTCCAAGCGAATTCTGGGAGGGAATGTTGATGAACATCATATGGCTGGGTCACGGTAGTTTTCGGATCGAAACCGCGGGGCAGGTTTTGCTGATCGATCCATGGCTGACCGGCAATCCTGTCCTGCCCGAGGACCGGCACGACGATGCGGTTGATGGAGCAACGTATATTCTGCTGACCCATACGCATTTTGATCACGTAGCCGATGTCCTTCCGCTGGCCAAACACCTGAAGGTGCCGGTCGTCGGACAATATGATCTGATGGGGTATTGGGCCGAAGCCGAGGGCATTGAAACGGTCGGCTTCAACAAAGGCGGTACGGTTGACCTGAACGGCGTCAAAGTGTCGATGGTCCCCGCGTCCCACAGCTCGACCTTTTCCACGCCTGACGGGCTGCGGTCTGGCGGGACCGAGGTCGGGTATATGATCGCAGCCGAAGGGCACATGCTTTATGTGTCAGGCGACACCGATATCATGGCCGACATGGACTGGATGGGTGATTACTACAAACCCGATATCGGAATTCTGTCGGCAGGCGGACATTTCACCATGGATATGACGGGCGCGGCCTATGCAGCCAAGCGTTACTTTGACTTCAAAACCGTGATTCCCTGCCATTACAAAACCTTTCCGATCCTCGAACAGTCGGCACAACCTTTGATCAACGGTTTGCCCGGCGTCGATGTGATCGAACCGGAGGTGATGCAGGCGATCACACTCTGATGCCTGCATCTGACTTTTCTGCGCAGGAATACGCCCAGCGCATTGCCAAAACCCGTGCCGGGATGGACCGGCACGGGATTAACACTCTGCTGGTCACCGACCCGTCAAACATGGCCTGGCTGACCGGGTATGATGGATGGAGCTTTTATGTTCCGCAGATGGTGATCCTGCCTGCCAGCGGTGCGCCGCTGTGGTGGGGTCGCACGCAAGACAAGGCGGGGGCGGCACAGACAACCTGGCTTGAGGCGTCCGACCTGCATGACTGGCCCGAAGAGCATGTGCAACACTCCGAGCACCACCCCGTCGACTCGCTGGTTGGGTTGCTGCGCGCACGCGGATGGACCTCTGGTCTGGGCGTCGAAATGGACAACTACTACTACTCTGCCGCCAGCCACCGCATTCTGGAACGCGCCTTCGGGGCCAAGGCTTTGATCGATGCAACGGGCCTTGTGAACTGGCAGCGGGCAGTCAAAAGCGACACCGAGATCGCGATGATGCGCAAAGCTGGGAGTCTGACTGGCCATATGCATTCAGTATTACGCGCGGCCTTTCGCGAAGGGATGCCCAAGAACCAACTGGTGGCCGAGGTTCAGGCCGCCGGTGTGGCGGGTCTGCCCGATCTGCCCGGGGATTACCCGGCAATCGTGCCCATTGCGCCTTCGGGGACCGAGGCCTCCGCCTCGCACATCACATGGAACGACCGGCCTTTGAAGCGCGGCGAGGCGACATATTTTGAAATTTCCGGTTGTTTCAGGCGCTATCACTGCCCGGCCAGCCGCAGCCTGTTTCTGGGCGAACCGCCGCAGGACATTCGGCGCGCTGAAACCGCTGTTTTGACCGCCATCGACGATGCCCTGACCGCCGCGCGCCCCGGCGCTGTTTGCGAGGACGTGGCGCAGTGCGTCTATGACAGCTTCGCCAAGGCGGGCTACGTCAAGGCCAACCGAACCGGATATCCCATCGGCCTCAGCTATCCGCCAGATTGGGGGGAACGCACCATGAGTTTGCGGCCCGGCGATCAGACAATTCTGCAAGAAAACATGACGTTTCACCTGATGCCCGGCCTTTGGACGCCGGACTGGGGTTTGGCCATTACTGAAAGCTTCGTGGTGACACCGGATGGAGGTTCCGCTCTGGCCGATATCCCGCGCGAAATGGTGGTGAAAGCGGCCTGAGTCACGCACGCTGCGCAGCAAAAAAAGCGCGCAGCATGGCGGCGGCCTCATCAGCGGCGATCCCGTCGTAGATTTCGGGACGGTGATGGGACTGAGGATGCGAGAATACGCGCGCACCATGGGCAACCCCGCCCGATTTCGGATCGGATGCACCATAATAAATCCGCCGTATGCGCGCTGCGGCCAGGGCTGCGGCGCACATCGCGCAAGGTTCCAGAGTCACGTAAAGATCGTGATCCGGCAGGCGCTCTGATCCGGCCTCGGCACATGCGGCACGCAAGGCCAGAATCTCGGCGTGCGCCGTTGGATCATTCAGTTCCCGCGTGCGATTGCCAGCCATGGCGACAATTCGCCCGCCCGGCGCCACGATTACGGCTCCAACCGGCACCTCGCCACGGTCGGCTGCGGCCTGCGCCTGTTCCAGCGCCAGTTTCATATGCGATCTGAACTCCATGCTTCTGACTGCCCCAGAAACCTGCCTTTCGCAAGCCGCGCGGATGCGCTATGGCCCGGGGATGAGCAACACTCCCCCACCCGGCGACCGGATCGCCAAAGTACTGGCCCGTGCCGGTGTCGCCTCGCGCCGCGAGGCTGAACGCATGATAGAAGCAGGTCGTGTCACCGTGAATGGCAAGGCCATCACCAGCCCCGCGCTGAACGTCACGCCCAAGGACAGGATCACCGTGGACGGCAAACCGGTATCTGAGCCCGAGCCCGCGCGGCTTTGGCTGTATCACAAACCTTCGGGTCTGGTGACAACCGCGCGCGATGAAAAAGGGCGCGAGACGATTTTCGACAAACTGCCCGAAGACATGCCCCGGGTGATGAGCGTCGGGCGGCTGGATCTGAATTCCGAAGGGTTGCTGCTGCTGACAAATGATGGTGGCATCAAGCGCAAGCTGGAACTGCCCGCGACCGGCTGGCTGCGCAAGTATCGCGTCCGGGTGAACGGTCGACCCAAGGATGAAGATTTTGAACCGCTGCGCAAAGGTTTGGTGATCGGGGGCGAACGGTTTCAGCCCATGACAGTCTCGCTGGATCGTCAACAAGGGGCCAACGCCTGGCTGACCATCGGCCTGCGCGAAGGCAAAAACCGCGAGATTCGTCGCGCCATCGAAGATATCGGATACGTGGTGAACCGTCTGCTGCGGGTGTCTTACGGTCCATTTCAGCTGGGCAATCTGAAACCCGGCGAGGTCGAGGAAATCCGCCGCCGCGTTATGCGCGATCAATTGGGGCTGGATGCCGAGGAAAAACCAACCTCATCCGCAAAGCGCCCGTCGCGCCCGCATCGAAATCGCGCGCCGATCGGCAAGAAACCTCGCAAGTGACGCAGGTTAGGCAACCTTTCCCCTAGCACCGCGCCCCCTGATACCCTAAATTTTTCGTGAATGTGGTCAAACCAGGGGGCGATATGTCCGGGACCGGAGTGCAGAAACTGACCTATGTGGTCTTGCTTTTGCTATTGTTTGGCCTTTGCACTGGCGTGTTGGGAGGGCTGTAGGGTCATGGCCAAACGCTATGGCGGCAAATTCAGCCCGCAGGGCGACAACTCGGAGCCCGATGCACAACCGCGGGGGCAGTTTGACGGTGCACGTGTCGAACCTGCAGGCGCGCGCGCGAACATTCTGTTTCTGCCCGCAATTCCTCTGGTGTTTTTATCCCTCAACGATGGCGCAGTTGGTATGACCATCGGGCTGGTGGCTGCCGGTTTGCTGACTGCCGCAGCCTTTTTGTTGCGCGAAGGATTGCGCGCCGAGGCGGCGTATCATGCGCGCCGGACAGCCCGCCGCCCGGCGTTTCCGCGCAAGATATTCGCCAGTGTGCTGACCGGGCTTGGCGCTGCTTTGGCCTCTTACCGAACCGAGTATCTGGATGCAGACGCTGTCGCACAGGCCAGCCTGTTGGCCCCGCTGCTGTTCGGCGCGGCCGCGACCGTATTGCACTCTGTTTCCTTCGGGCTCGATCCGTTGAAAGACAAAGGCATGGAGGGCGTCGATACCTTCCAGCAGGATCGCGTCGCGCGGGTTGTGGAAGATGCAGAATCCCGCCTGACCGAAATGAGCGATGCAATCAAACGCGCGGGTGATCGCAAGATCGAAGCGCGTGTGGAGCGGTTTCAGAATACCGCCCGTGATCTGTTTCGCACGGTCGAGGAAGACCCCCGGGACCTGGCCGGTGCCCGCAAGTACCTGACGGTTTACCTGCAGGGCGCCCGCGATGCGACGGTCAAGTTTGCGGATGTTTATGCGCGCACCCGCGACAGTCAGGCGATGGCCGATTACACGGCCCTGCTGGACGATCTCGAACAGAATTTCGCAGCCCGAACCCGCAAGCTGCTTTTGGATGACCGCAGTGATCTGACGGTTGAAATTGACGTGCTGCGCGAAAGATTGCAGCGCGAAGGCGTCCGGTTGGATTGACCGGCCATTATTTGAGTGAGGATTGCCCCCATGTCCGAAGATATCAAAAACAAAGCGGTCGAGGCCGAAGCTCTGGTTCAGGAAGTGACAGCAGTCACCCTGCCCGAGCCAAGTACAGCCGTGGTTGCGTTGGAGGAAGCCGATGAACCCGTGGGGGCAGAAATCCGCAAACGCATGGATGAGATCGACATGGGCAACACCAACTCGATCGTGTCCTTCGGCTCTTCCGCGCAAGCTGAACTGCAGGAGATCAGCCAGGCCATGTTGGCTGATGTGCGCAACAAGGATGTGGGACCGGCTGGCGACAGCCTGCGCAACATCGTCACGACGATCCGCGGGTTTTCCATCAGCGAACTGGATGTAAGGCGCGAACGCAGCTGGTGGGAAAAGCTGATGGGCAAAGCAGCGCCCTTTGCCAAATTTACCGCGCAATTCGAAGAAGTTCAGGGCCAGATAGACCGTATCACCGATGACCTGCTAAGCCACGAACATACGCTGTTGAAAGACATCAAGTCATTGGATGTGCTGTATGAAAAGACGCTGGGGTTTTATGACGAACTGGCGCTTTATATCGCGGCGGGCGAAGAAAAGCTGACCGAGCTGGACAGCCACGACATCCCCGAAAAAGAGGCCGAGGTTCAGGCTGCCCCCGAAGAAAACCAGGTGATGAAGGCGCAGGAATTGCGCGACCTGCGTGCCGCACGAGATGATCTGGAGCGCCGGGTGCACGACCTGAAGCTGACACGGCAGGTGACCATGCAATCGCTGCCGTCGATCCGGCTGGTGCAGGAAAATGACAAGTCTCTGGTAACCAAGATCAACTCGACGTTGGTCAATACCGTGCCTCTGTGGGAAACGCAGCTGGCACAGGCGGTCACCATTCAACGCAGCGCCGAAGCGGCCTCGGCGGTGCGTGACGCCAATGATCTGACCAACGAACTGCTGACTGCAAACGCCGCCAATCTGCGCGAGTCGAACAAGATGATCCGCGAAGAAATGGAACGCGGTGTGTTCGACATCGAGGCCGTCAAACAGGCCAATGCGGACCTGATCGGCACGATCAACGAAAGTCTTGCGATTGCCGATGAAGGCAAAGCCAAACGTGCGGCCGCCGAACAGGAATTGCAGAAGATGGAAGCTGAATTGCGCGACACGCTGGCCTCTGCCAAGGCACGGCAGGACGGGATTGGGGACAATGCCGGAACGGCAGTACCGGGCTGAGGACAGATTGGTGATCCCTGCGGGGAAGTTCAGATCAGCTCTTGCGGTGGTCGGCCTGCTGGGCCTGGCCGCCTGCGAAACTGCGCCGGTCACCTCGATCATACCCGAGGCCCGGCCGACGCCCTCGCAAACTGCAGCCAATGCCTATGTTCCGGCCTCGGCCGCCAGTCAGGATCTGGCCCGGTTCTATGATCGCATTCAAACTGACCTGCTGACCCGTGGATTGCTGCGGATTGATGGCGGCGGGCCGGACACGCCCTACGAGGCCGACGATCTGGCCCGCAATTTCGAAACCATCGCGTTTTACAGCGAGTATCCCGATGACGCGATTGCTATCGGTTCCCGTCAGACCGATGGACAGCTGAGCCGCTGGACGGGACCAGTGCGCATCCAGCCGGAATTTGGCCCCTCGGTCCCGCCGAACGTGCGCGACGAAGACAAGGCCCGCGTCACCGCCTATGCCAAAAGACTGGCAAAACTGACAGACCATCCGATCTCGACCGTCAGCCGGAACGGGAACTTTCACGTGTTCTTTGCCGGAAAGGATGACGCAAGTTATCTGGTCTCGCGCGTCAAGCAACTTGTTCCGAATATCGGGCAATCCGCGCTGGAACTGATTGCCAACCCGCGCGCCTCGTTCGATTGTTTTGTCTTCGCCTCCGCGACAAGCAACTCGCCTAATGTCTATGTGCGCGCGGTTGCGCTGATCCGCGCAGAACTGCCGGATCTTGTGCGCCTCAGCTGCATACACGAAGAAATCGCGCAAGGTCTGGGTCTGCCGAATGACAGCCCCGCCGCGCGCCCGTCGATTTTCAACGACGATGACGAATTTGCGCTTTTGACCAGTCATGACGAAAAGCTGCTGAGCATGCTGTACGATCCGCGTCTCGAACCCGGCACAACTGTCGAGCAGGCCCGCCCCGTGGTGCGCATCATCACCCGAGAAATGATGGGTCAGCCGCTCTGACCCCGTGAACAGGAGAACCCCAATGGGAATATTCGATTTTCTGACCGGAGAATTCATCGACGTCATTCATTGGGTCGACGACACCCGCGACACCATGGTCTGGCGTTTCGAGCGTGAGGGTCACGAGATCAAATACGGCGCCAAGCTGACCGTGCGCGAAGGCCAGTCGGCGGTGTTTGTGCATGAGGGGCAACTGGCGGACGTGTTCACGCCGGGTCTCTATATGCTTGAGACCAACAACATGCCGATCCTGACGACGTTGCAGCATTGGGATCACGGGTTCCAGTCGCCCTTCAAATCCGAGATCTACTTCGTCAACACGACCCGGTTCAATGACCTGAAATGGGGCACCAAGAACCCGATCATGCTGCGCGACCCCGAGTTCGGCCCGACACGTATTCGGGCATTCGGCACCTATACGGTGCGGGTGAAAGATGCGGCGAAATTCCTGGTCGAGATCGTCGGCACCGATGGTGAGTTCACCATGGACGAGATCAGCTTTCAGATCCGCAACATCATTGTGCAGGAGTTCAGCCGCGTCATTGCCGGATCAGGTATCCCGGTTCTGGACATGGCCGCGAACACTGCCGATCTGGGCAAGCTGATCGCCGCCGAAGTTTCGCCCGTTCTGGATGGGTACGGGTTAGAGATGCCCGAATTTTATATCGAGAACATCTCGTTGCCGCCTGCAGTCGAAGCGGCGCTGGACAAGCGCACGTCGATGGGGCTGGCCGGAGATCTGGGCAAGTTTACCCAATACTCCGCAGCCGAGGCGATGACGGCGGCGGCCAATAACCCCGGTCAGGGCGGTGGCATGGGGGCCGGTCTTGGCATGGGCATGGGGATGGCAATGGCGCAGCAGATGTCGAACATGGCAGCGGGTCAGCCGAGCGGCCCCTGGGGCGGTCCCGCCCCCGCTGACCCGCAACCCGCGGCACATACGGCACCGCCTCCTCCTCCGCCCGTTGAGCATGTCTGGCATATCGCGGTGAATAGGCAGACCAGCGGGCCGTTCTCGAAGGCCAAGATGGGGCGTATGGCGACCGAAGGGCAACTGACCCGCGACACCCATGTCTGGACCGCCGGTCAGGACGGCTGGAAAAAGGCCGGAGAGGTGCAGGAGCTGGCGCAGTTGTTCACGATCTTGCCGCCTCCGCCTCCGGGGGTGTGATTGTTTCAAAGTCTCAATCAGCAAGGCTGTTTCATGACATCAAGCGAACACCGTTTCCCCTGCGAGCAATGTGGCGCAGATTACCGGTTTGATCCCGGCAACGGCACGCTCACCTGTAATCATTGCGGGCATTCAGAACAGATTGGCTCTGGCCCATGGGGCAGGGCCAGTCTGCGCGAGCTGGATTTCGACGCGGCACAGTCGGATACCTTGCCCGAGACCGAAATTGAAGAAACGCGCGTTCTGACCTGCCCGAACTGTGCCGCGCAGGTTGAGTTTGACCCCAACACTCATGCCGCCGAATGCCCGTTCTGCGCCACACCGGTTGTGACCGATACCGGGATCAGCCGTCATATCAAGCCACGCGGCGTGTTGCCTTTTGGCGTCGATGAGCGCGCGGCACATAAAGCCATGGAAGACTGGTTGGGCCGGTTGTGGTTTGCGCCGAACGGGCTGAAGGATTACGCCCGCAAGGGACGAAAGATGCAGGGGATTTACGTTCCGTACTGGACCTTCGATGCGGATACGAAATCCGCCTACCGAGGGGAACGTGGCGTTGTCTATTATGAAACCCGCACGGTCACGCGCGACGGCAAGCGCGTGCAGCAACAGGTGGCCAAGGTGCGGTGGTCCCCGAAATCGGGCCGGGTCGCGCGGTTTTTTGATGATGTTCTGGTTCTGGCCTCGCGGTCCTTGCCCAAAAGCTACACCGATGCGCTGGAGCCCTGGGACCTGGCGGCCCTTGAACCCTATCAGCCGGAATATCTGGCCGGGTTCAGGGCCGAAGCCTACACTGTCGATCTGCAGGACGGGTATCAGGAAGCAAGGGCGCATATGGCGCGGGTGATTGAACGGGATGTAAGGTTCGATATTGGCGGCGACCGGCAGCGGATCCACGCCGTTGAAACCGATATGCGCGATATCACGTTCAAACACATCCTGCTGCCGGTCTGGATGGCCGCCTACAAGTATCGCGGGCAAAGCTATCGCTTCGTCATCAATGGACGGACGGGCCGGGTTCAGGGCGAACGGCCCTGGTCGGCGATCAAGATCACCTTGGCCGTGTGCGTCGGTCTGTTGGTGGCCGCCGGTGTCGGGTATCTGGCCGCAACCGGCCAGTGACGGATAATCACGTCTTGCCTAATCTGGCTTCGGCGTTCATTTTCCCCGAAACTGATGGGGCACACTGTGACACTCTCTGTTCTAGATGACCTGCTGAAACAGCGGCATTCGTGTCGCGCGTTCCGACCTGATCCGGTGCCTCGGGACATCATCGAACAGATCGTGCGCAGCGCCCGGCATGTTCCCAGCTGGTGTAATGCACAACCCTGGCAGGTCGTCATCACCGACCAAGCCGAAACGGACCGGTTTCGGCAGGCCCTGATGGATGAAGCAAGCCATGGCGCACCCGCGCCGGATCTGCCCTTTCCGACCGGATATTCCGGTGTCTACGCCGACAGACGCAGGGCATGCGGGTGGTCTCTTTATGATGCGGTCGGGGTTGCAAAAGGTGACCGGGCAGCATCGGCGCAGCAGATGATGGAGAATTTCTCGCTGTTTGGTGCGCCACATTGCGCGATCATTTCCAGCCCGTCCGAGCTAGGCCCCTATGGCGCGATGGATTGCGGAGGCTTTGTGACCGCATTTTCGCTGGCTGCACAAGCGCTGGGGGTTGCAACCATCCCACAGGCAGCGGTGGCCAGTTACGGACCATTCCTTCACCGGTATTTCGGCATTGGGGACGATCGACTGATCCTGTGCGCGATCTCGTTTGGGTATTCGGACACGGACCATCCCGCCAACGGGTTTCGCACCGACCGCGCCGGTTTGGACGAAATCATCGACTGGCGCGATTAATCTGTTGAAACAATAAAGGGCGAACCCCACAAAATGCGTGCGCTGTTGCAAAGAGTTTCCGGTGCCTCGGTTTCAACCGGCGGGGCGGTGATTGGCAAAACCGGGCCGGGTCTGATGATCCTTGTCTGCGCGATGCAGGGCGATGACGACGCACAAGCGGGTCAATTGGCCGAGAAAATCTCGAAACTCAGGATTTTCAAGGATGAGGCTGGTAAGATGAACCGATCGATCAGGGATATCGGTGGTTCGGCACTGGTGGTCAGTCAATTCACTCTGGCGGCTGACACGTCGCGCGGAAACCGGCCCGGATTTTCCGGCGCAGCCCCCGCGGCCGAGGGCGAACGGCTTTACAATCGGTTTGTCATCGACCTGAAGGCGCTGGGGATACCGGTCGAAACCGGTGCTTTCGGGGCCGACATGGCGGTCGAGCTTATTAATGACGGGCCGGTCACAATCTGGATGGAAAGCTGATGCAAGACAAAACACACGCCCTGGAAATCTGGCGCGCCGGAGTGGCGGCTGTCGATGGCTATACCGCAACCCAAAACGCACTTGGCACGGTGGAGAAACCCGACTGCGTTCTGGCCGTAGGCAAAGCCGCAGCTGCAATGGCGCAGGCCGCGCTGGACCAGTTTGGCCCGGTTCCGGCCCTGATCGTCACCAAGGATGGCCACGCTGATGATCTGCCCTCGGGCACGCGGGTCATCGAGGCATCGCATCCGGTTCCAGACGCACGCAGTCTGACCGCCGGCAAAGCCCTGCGCGAAGCGGTCGAAGCGTTAGGTGCCGAAGCCCATCTGTTGCTGCTGGTTTCTGGCGGGGCGTCTTCTCTGGCCGAGGATCTGGTCGCGGGCGCGGAACTGAGCGACCTCGCCGCCCTGAACAAAAGCTTGCTGTCCGAAGGTTTGGACATCACCGCGATGAACGCCCAGCGGCGGCGGCTGTCGCGGATCAAGGGCGGCGGGCTTTTGTCATTTTTCAACGGCCGGCAGGTCACGGTACTGGCGATCTCGGACGTGCCCGGAGATGATATTGCCGTCATCGGCTCGGGGATCGGCGCATTGCCTGAAAATCACGACTATCAGGCGACAACCCGGATCGTCGCCTCCAACGCCATCGCGCGGTCGGCAGCGGCGAAATCGGCAGCGGATCGTGGCCTCGCGCTGTTGGCGAAAGAGGAATCGCTGCACGACGACTTCCTGGCCATCGCTGCCAAGCTGGGTCCGCGCCTGCGGGACATGGCACCGGGCGCCATGATCTTTGGCGGCGAACCCACCGTGGTTCTTCCGGAAAACCCGGGACGTGGGGGGCGCAATCAGGCGCTGGGCCTCGCGCTGGCCCGCGAGATCGCCGGGTGCGACGGGATCACTCTGATCGTGGGCGGAACAGACGGGACGGACGGACCGACCGAGGCTGCGGGGGCCATTGTGGATGGCAGCACATGGGACGACGGGGCAGAACAGGCTTTGGCCCGCGCCGATAGCGGAAGCTTTCTGGAACAGGCTGACGCGCTACTGGTCACAGGCCCGACCGGAACAAACGTAATGGACCTGATTGTCGCGATCCGAAGATAGCGCGGCGGTTGTGTTCCTCAGAGTGAAAGGCCGTTCAGACCATGACGCTTAACGCCAATTCCCTGCGGGACATCGAAGACCTGCCGGATATGGGTATCCACATGCCCGATTGGTGCCGCCTTTCGGCCCGCGTCTGGAAACCAAGGGATGCCGAAGCAAACCCTGTCCCGGCCATTCTGGAATACCTGCCCTATCGCAAGCGCGATGGCACCACCACGCGGGATGCGCTGACCCACCCCTGGTTTGCCCGGCGCGGCTATGCCTGCATCCGCGTCGACATGCGCGGCAATGGCGACAGCGAAGGGACGATGGAGGACGAATACACCCAGCAAGAGCTGGACGATGCCGTGGAAGTGATCCGGTGGCTGGCGGATCAGCCGTGGTGCACGGGTGCGGTCGGCATGATGGGGATCAGCTGGGGCGGCTTCAACGCGCTGCAGGTCGCCGCAATGCGCCCCGAGGCGTTGAAGGCGATCATCACGCTCTGCTCTACTGCAGACCGATATGCGGATGATATCCATTACAAAGGTGGCTGCCTGCTCAATGAGAACCTGGGCTGGGGCGCGACGATGTGGTCCTATTCTTCCCGCGCGCCGGACCCGGAATTGAGACCGGACTGGCGCGAAATCTGGCTGGATCGGTTGGAGAATGAGCCGTTCTTGCCCTCGGTCTGGCTGCGTCATCAGGCGCGGGACGCGTATTGGCAACATGGCTCGGTCTGCGAAGATTTCAGCGCGATCCAAGCCGCAACTCTGGCCGTGGGCGGATGGGGTGATGCTTACAAGAACACGGTGCCCTGGCTGGTTGAAGGCCTGAGCGCTCCGGTCAAGGGGATCGTTGGACCCTGGGTGCATAAGTACCCCCATTTCGCCGTACCCGAGCCCCGCATAGGGTTCCTGCAGGAAGCCTTGCGCTGGTGGGACCGCTGGCTGAAAGGGATAGAGACCGGTGTCGAAAATGACCCCGACTACCGCGCGTATTTGATGGACGGTGTCAGGCCTGCCCGCTGGTACGCCGAGCGATCGGGGCACTGGATCGCCGAGGACTCGGGGGCCACCTCGCATATCCCGTGTCAAATCTTTGCATTGACGGACACTGGGCTTGGCAGTGACGGCCCGCTGAATACCCGCATTCGCTCGCCACACAATTGTGGAATGGAAAGCGGCGAGTATTGCGCAATCTGGCTGGGCCCGGACATGCCCGGAGATCAGCGCGGCGACGACGCATTGTCCGCCTGTTTCGACGGTGCGCCGCTTGAAGGTGATCTGGACATTGTGGGTGCCCCACGCATCCAGCTGAAGATCAGCGCCGACACCCCGCAGGCACAAGTGGCCGTGCGCCTGAATCATCTGCATCCCGATGGCGCATCTACCCGGATAACCTATGGCGTGCTGAACCTGACCCATCGTGACAGCCACGCCCAACCCACCCCGTTAAAGCCGGGTCAGGTATATGATGTAGCGCTTGATCTGGACCACATCGCCTATCGTGTGCCCAAGGGTCACCGCCTGAGGGTTGCCATCTCAAGCGCCTATTGGCCGCTGATCTGGCCGTCACCCGAAAGCACCGAACTGCATCTGACCGGCGGGCAGATCACCCTTCCCACCCGCGATGCGGCGACATCGGACGAGTGCCACTTTGCGCCTCCGGATTCGGCCGAGCCCCGGTCGGTGACGCAGTTACACGATGCCAAAAACGTGCGGCGCGTTGAGGTGGATATGAACACCGGAACCGTACACCTGATTATCGAAGACGACTTTGGCAAAGTGCAGGACGAAGATCACGGTTTGATCAATGGCAGCACGGCTTCCGAGATGTGGTCCATTCATCCCGACGATCCGCTGACCGCCCGTGGGTCTTGTCAATGGACGCAAGAGTTGGAGCGCGATGCGCATAAATTGCGCACCCAAACCAGTTGCGAGATGTGGTCAGACAAAACCCACTTTTACCTCAGAGCATCAGTAAGCGCCTTTGAGAACGAAGAATTGGTGTTCTCAAAAAATCTGGAGGACAAGGTACCACGCAACCAGATGTGAATTCCGACCCCGGGTGACAGGACATTAGACCTTGCCCGGTGGACCGAAATGCGCCAACGTTGACTCATGCGTCAATAAAAAGCCCGACAACGGGCAGAACATCCATACAACTGGGAGATTACTGGATGAACGATCAACTCACTCACATGTCTAAACTGGTCGCGACGGGGAAAATGTCGCGCCGTGAATTCATGGGCAGGGCGGCGGCCCTGGGTGTGTCCGTCGCCATGGCAGGTAGCGTCTTTGCAACGGCCGCACGTGCAGCAGGACCCGTCAAAGGCGGCACCATCCGCGTTGGAATTCAAGGCGGCGGGTCTTCCGACAGCCTGGACCCGGCGGTTGCTGCAAACTCGACCGCGACACAGGTTCTGCGCCTTTGGGGCGAGCCTCTGCTGGAACTGGCACCAGGAGGTGGACTGTCGAACCGCTTGGCTGAAGAGTTCGAAGCATCCGACGACGCACGTGTCTGGACCTTCACCATTCGCTCGGGCGTCAGCTTCTCAAATGGTAAGGAATTGACGGCTGACGACGTATTGGCCACGATGGAACGACACTCCGGCGAAGACACCAAATCCGGGGCCCTGGGCATTATGCGCGGCATCCAGAATATGCGCGCCGAAGGTAATCAATTCATCATCGAATTGAGCGAGCCGAATGCCGACCTGCCATTCTTACTGACCGATTATCACTTGATGATCCAACCCAACGGCGGCAAGGATGATCCGACCGCTGCGATCGGCACTGGACCCTACATTCTGAAAGATGTCGAGCCGGGCGTGCGTTTTGTCGGCGAAAAGAATCCTAACTATTGGGACGATTCCATCGGTCATGCCGACACTATCGAGTTAATCGTCATCAACGACGACACCGCGCGGGTGGCGGCGCTGCAATCCGGACAGGTGCACATGATCAACCGTGTCCCGCCGCGGACAGCGAAGCTGGTTGAACGTGCACCCAATATCAACGTGCAGACCACCGCTGGCCCCGGCCACTATGTATTTATCATGCACTGCAATACTGCGCCGTTCGACAACAAAGACCTGCGGCTGGCGCTGAAATACGCCATGAACCGTCAGGAAATGGTCGACAAGATTCTGTTCGGCTATGGCTCGATCGGCAACGATATTCCGGTTAACGCATCTTATCCTCTGTTCACCGCGTTGGAGCAGCGCCAATATGATCCGGACAAGGCCAAGTTCCATCTTAAGGAATCCGGTTTTGACGGCTCGATCCTTTTACGAACCTCGGACAACTCGTTCCCAGGAGCGCCGGATGCAGCGGCACTGTTCCAACAATCCTGCGCGACCGCAGGCATCAACATCGAGATCAAGCGCGAGCCCAATGACGGGTATTGGTCAGAAGTGTGGAACGCCCAGCCTTTCTGCACCAGCTATTGGAGCGGACGCCCCACACAAGACTCGATGTATTCGACTGCGTATCTGTCTTCGGCAGACTGGAACGACACCCGTTTCTTCAACGAACAGTTCGATCAGTTGCTGTTTGCTGCGCGTGGAGAGCTTGACAACAACAAGCGCAAGCAGATGTACGCGGATATGGGCACCATCGTCCAAAACGAAGGCGGGCTGATCTGCCCGATGTTCAATGACTTTATCGACGCATTTTCAGTCGAATTGGACGGTTGGGTCGAGAACCACCCCGGCTTTGACCTGAATAACTTCTACGCTCCGATGACCATGTGGGTTGCTGCCTGATATGGGAATCGCGATGAAACTTGTGGTCCAGCGCGTTGCGCTGGGCCTTTTGCTTTTGTTGGCCGTATCGGTGCTGATTTTCGCCGGTACGCTTATCCTGCCCGGCGACGTGGCCCAATCGATCCTTGGCCAGTCCGCAACCCCCGAAGCGCTCGCCAATCTGCGTGCAGAACTGGGCCTGAACGAACCCGCTGTGTCCCGCTATTTCGACTGGCTGTTCGCCGCGTTGCAAGGCGATCTGGGAACTGCGCTGACCAATGGTCGTGACATTGCCGAGAGTATCGGTCAACGCATGTCGAATACCCTGTTTCTGGCCTTCTGGGCCGCCATTATTTCGGTGCCGCTTGCCATCCTGCTGGGTCTGATCGCGGTGCGGTACAAAGATCGCTGGCCCGACAAGCTGATCTCGGCTGTGACCCTTGCCTCGATCTCGATCCCTGAATTCCTGATCGGCTATCTGCTGATGTATTTCATCGCCGTGAAACTGGGCTGGTTCCCCTCGGTCGCGATGATCGGCGATCATATGAGCCTGCTGCAGAAGCTTCAGGCCATCGCGCTGCCTGTCATGGTGCTGACGCTGGTGGTTCTGGCGCACATGATGCGCATGACCCGCGCGGCGATTCTGAACGTGATGCAATCGGCCTATATCGAAACAGCCGAACTCAAAGGTCTGACCGGGTTTCAGGTAATTGCGCGCCATGCCTTTCCGAACGCCATCGCGCCCATCGTTAACGTCGTGATGCTGAACCTCGCCTATCTGGTGGTGGGCGTCGTGGTGATCGAGGTGGTCTTTGTCTATCCCGGCATGGGGCAGTATTTGGTGGACCACGTGGCAAAACGCGACGTTCCGGTGGTACAGGCCTGCGGGCTGGTTTTCGCCGCCGTCTATATCGGCCTCAACATGATCGCCGACATCGTTTCGATCCTGGCCAACCCGCGTCTGAGGCATCCGAAATGAAGAACATTCCTATTTCTGCAATGATCGGGTTGTTCCTCACGGCCCTCTACTTTCTCATGGCGCTGCTCGCGCCGCTCATCGCGCCTTACGGCATGGCCGAGGTGGTTGGCGATGTCTGGGAACCCTCGAAGATCGAAATCATGCTTGGGATCGCCCCTGCCGGTTTCACTGAATCAAATTTCTGGCTGGGCACCGACAATATCGGACGCGATCTTCTCAGCCGGATGATCTATGGCGGGCGCACCACCATCTTCATCGCAACGGCCGCGACGATCCTATCGTTTGTGACCGGCTCGGTCCTTGGCTTCTTTGCCGCCGTGATGGGCGGCTGGGTCGATCAGGTGCTGTCCCGATTTGTCGATCTGATCATGTCAATCCCGACGCTGATCTTTGCCCTTGTGGTCCTGTCGGTGATGCCGGTGACCGTGCCGATCCTGATCGTGGTCATGGGCCTGCTGGATTCGACCCGCGTCTATCGTCTGGCCCGCGCCGTGGCTGTCGACATCACCGTCATGGATTATGTCGAAGCCGCGCGTCTACGGGGCGAGAAAACCGGCTGGATCATCTTCCGCGAAATCCTGCCAAACGCCCTGTCGCCACTGGTGGCCGAAATGGGCCTGCGATTTATCTTCGCCGTTCTGTTCGTCTCGACCCTGTCGTTCCTTGGCCTTGGCGTACAACCGCCCGAGGCCGATTGGGGCGGCATCGTGAAAGAAAACAAGGAAGGCATCGTCTACGGCATTCCCGCCGCCCTGTTGCCCGCCGTGGCCATCGCAACTTTGGCGATCTCGGTCAATCTGGTGGCTGACTGGGTTCTGAACCGTACCACATCGCTGAAAGGAGGCCGGGGATGAGTGATACCCTTCTCAAGGTCCGCGACCTCAAGATCGGCGCGACCGTCTATCCGCCGGGTGAGAAACCCCATGACATCGAGATCGTGCACGGGGTCAGCTTTGACCTCGAACGCGGCAAGGTGCTGGGGCTTATTGGCGAATCCGGCGCCGGGAAATCCACCATCGGTCTGGCCTCGATGGCCTATGGCCGGGGTGGCGTTAAGATCACCGGCGGCGAGGTTTGGGTGAGCGGGCGCGATATCCTGAAGACATCTCTCAAGGATATCCGCAAGCTGCGTGGGGGTGAGGTCACCTATGTGTCCCAATCCGCTGCCGCGTCGTTCAACCCGGCCAAAAAGATCATGGATCAGGTGGTCGAGGCTGCGGTCGAACAGAAAAAGTTCAGCCGCAAAGAGGCCGAGGCCCGCGCGCGTGAACTGTTCGCCAAACTTGGCCTGCCCGACCCGGACAATATCGGTGAGCGGTACCCGCATCAGGTTTCGGGCGGCCAGTTGCAACGCTGCATGACGGCGCTTGCGCTGTGTCCTGAACCCGATCTTGTGGTGTTCGACGAACCCACCACGGCGCTGGACGTGACCACGCAGATCGACGTTCTGATGGCCATCAAAGAGGCCATCGCCGATACCGGTGTTGCCGCGCTCTATATCACCCACGACCTTGCCGTTGTGGCGCAGGTCAGCGATGACATCATGGTTCTGAAAATGGGTGACACGGTCGAATACGGCACCACGGACCAGATCATCAACAATCCGCAGGAAGAGTACACACAGGCATTGGTCTCGGTCCGGTCCATCGAGCACGAGGAAAAACAGCCCACGCCCGAACCGGTGCTGCAGGTCGACGGCATCACGGCGCGCTACAAGGGGCTGAATTTCGATGTGCTGCACAACGTCAATGTCGAGCTTCATCCGGGGCAGACGCTGGCGGTGGTGGGCGAATCCGGTTCGGGCAAGTCCACATTGGCGCGGGTGATCACTGGCCTGCTGCCGCCGCGCGATGGTGAGATCACCTTTGCCGGGCGCAAGCTCAGCCCCGATCTCAAGGGCCGCACCCGCGAGGATCTGCGCGAGTTGCAGATGATCTATCAGATGGCCGATGTCGCGATGAACCCACGCCAGACCGTTGGCACGATCATCGGTCGCCCGCTGGAGTTCTACTTCAACATGCGCGGCGCCGAAAAGCGCAAGCGGATCATCGAACTGCTGGATGAGATCGAACTGGGCGAGACGTTCATGGATCGCTATCCGGCAGAGCTGTCGGGTGGTCAGAAACAGCGTGTCTGCATCGCGCGGTCGCTCGCGGCCAAGCCCAAGATGATCATCTGCGATGAGGTCACCTCGGCGCTGGACCCGCTGGTGGCGGATGGCATCCTGAAACTGCTGCTGGACCTGCAGAAGATCGAGGATGTGGCCTATCTGTTCATCACACACGATCTGGCCACGGTGCGCGCGATCAGCGACAGCATCGCGGTGATGTATCAGGGGCGCGTAGCGCGGTACGGTTCAAAATCGCAGGTGCTGAGCCCGCCGTTTGACGATTATACCGACCTGCTGCTCAGTTCGGTTCCCGAGATGCAGTTGGGATGGCTGGAAGAGGTCGTCGCCCATCGCAAGATGGAAAGCGCCGGGAACTGACTGCCACGTGCGCCAGTTTCAGGAAACTTCGAGATCCCGGCGCAACCGTGTCGGGATTTTGCTATCCCGGACGTGAACAGGCATCCCTCGGGCAACGAATCCCATAGGGTCCCGGCACGTACGAATTCAGAGAGGCCAAGCGATGGACCGCAAACTTCTTCTCATCATCCTCGACGGTGTCCCATTGCGCAATTTCCGTCGGTTGTTCGGCAATCTCGAAGGTTGGGTCGACAATGGTGAGGCGCGGGTCTGGAAGTTGCGCGCGGTGCTGCCCTCGACCTCGGCCAGTTGCTATGCCTCGATCCACACCGGGGTCTCGCCGCAGGAACATGGCTGCACCGGCAATGGCAATGTCTTCCGCCTGAGCCACAAGGATGTGTTCAGTCAGGTGCGCGAGGCCGGGGGCGTGACCGGGGCCGTCACCCACAGCTATTGGTCGCAATTCTTCAATCGTCACCCGTTCGATTATGTGCGCGACGTGGAATATGACGAACCCCAGAGTAAAACCATCAACCATGGCCGGTTCCACTCGATGACCGGGTACAACGCGGCGAACCAGATGACGCCATGCGACGTGGATCTGTTCGCCACGCTGACCAACCTGTGCCTGCGCTTTGGACTGGACTATGGCATACTGCACACCTGCACGCTGGACAGCATGGGGCATCGTTTCTTTCATGACTGCCAAGAGATGGACCATGCCTGTTTCGTCATGGACGAGATGCTGGCCCCCTTCATTCCCCGATGGCGACAGTTGGGGTACGACGTCATCGTGACCGCCGACCACGGTCAGGACGAGCGCGGCCACCATGGCGGGCGCAGCGCTCTGCAGCAGGAAACCGCGCTGTATTATTTTGGTGGTGCGGAAGGTCCCGAGGCAGATGTGGTGATTGACCAGTTGCAATTGGCACCCACGATCCTGACCCGGATGGGCGCGCCGGTAGCAGAGTCGATGAAAGCCCAACCGTTCCTACGGTAGCTTAGTCATAGGGCCAAATCTGCTGGCCCAAGGCCTCGATGGCGACCGATATTCGCTCGAAACTGTCGGCAGCACGTTTGACCGAGGTCCGGGCCCTCAGATACCCATGCACAAGGCCCGCTTCGGTGATGCAATGCGCCTGCCCCCCAGCATCGGTTATTTTTGCGCAATAGGCAGGTCCGTCATCCCGCAAAGGGTCACACTCGGCCGTGACTACCACAGTCGGCGGCAGACCAGAAAAATCGTTGTCTTCAAGCGGCGCAAAAGTCGGATCGCCCTGCGGCACTGTTTCGCCGCAACGCAACTTTTCATAGAAAACGATATCTTCCAGCGTCAACAGAGGCGCATGGGTATGTTCTAGATACGAGCCTACAGAACGGTCGCCGCCCAAACCGGGATAGATGAGCACCTGTCCCAAAGGGGCCTCCAGCCGTCCACGTGCATAATGTGAAACGGCCGCAGCCAGGTTCCCTCCGGCGCTGTCTCCGGCCAGAACCATCGGATCGCCAAAGGTCCCGGCAACCCAGTTCACTGCTGTCCACGCATCCTGAAATTGCGCCGGATGGAGGTGTTCGGGGCACAGACGGTAATCAACGGCAATCACCCTGTACCCGGTCTGCGCACAAATCTCGGCACAAACGTCATCGTGACTGTCCAACCCTCCCACGACAAAACCACCGCCATGCAGGTAAATGACAGACCGGGTCGGATCGCCTGCGGTATAAACGCGAACAGGCACGCCATCGGCCTGCCTGTCTTCCACCTCGACCGCCGAAGGGCGGGGCTGGCGAAACCCCTGGCACATCGCATTGTAAACACGGCGTTGATCCTCGACAGGAAGATCAACCGCATCATCAGGATAGCTTTCGGCGGTTCGTCTTATGAACGCCCAGGTTTCTTCATCAATCAGGCGTTCATAATCCATGTCCCCTCCCGGTCAGGCAACCCATTCCCATGGCCGGGTGAATGATCCCAGCACTTTGCTGACATCGTCCTCGGAAGACCCGTTCGCGTCAAGCTGCGCGACAAGCCCCCGCTTTTTGTCGTCGGTCACAGAAACCACACGCGCCGCGACACCCGCCTTTTCCAAAGCTCCGTTATAGACACGCGTGATCGCCTGTTTGCGCAGTTCCGGCTTGAATACCTTGCCCACGGCAGTCTTTGGCAACTCGCCCAGGATGGTCATGTGCTTGGGCTGAGCCGCCCGTTCATGCACATGCACGTCGCAGTATTCCATCAGCTCTTTCTCGGTCACACTGGCCCCTTCGACCAGCTCGACAAAGGCGCAGGGCACCTCGCCCGCATAGGCATCCGGCTGACCAATCGCACCGGCAAAAGCCACAGCATCATGTCCCAGCAGCGCCTCTTCGATTTCGGCAGGATCGATATTGTGACCGCCTCGGATGATAAGGTCCTTGGCGCGGCCTGTGATCCACAAGTAACCATCTTCGTCAAACCGGCCCAGATCTCCTGTGCGCAGGTATTTCTCGAAATGATACAGGTTCTCGTTCTTGTCCGCTTCGGTATAGGTGTTGCCCGCAAAAACTCCGGGGTTCGAGATACAGATCTCGCCGATCTCGTTGGCGCCAGGTTCAACCGGTCCGTCGGGCCCATCCTGCAGAATTTTGACATCCGTATAGGGGAACGGAATCCCGATCGATCCGATCTTCTTCTCACCATCCACCGGGTTGCAGGACACCAGACAGGTCGCCTCGGTCAGGCCATACCCTTCGACGATGGTCACGCCAGTTGCCTCTTCGAACCGACGAAACAGCTCGACCGGCAAGGGGGCAGAGCCGGAGAAGGCCGTTTTGACGCTTGAGATATCGGCATCCACCGGGCGCTGCATCTTGGCGGCGATTGCTGTGGGCACGGTGATGATAAAGGTCACTTTCCAGCGTTCAATCAGCTTCCAGAAATTGTCGAACACCCCGTCGCCGCGATATCCTGCCGGCGTCGGGAACACCACATGCGCGCCCGAGGACACGGCGGCCATGACAATCACATGCACCGCAAAGACGTGGAACATCGGCAGCGGGCACATCACAACATCCTCTTCCGAGAAGAGCAGTGTGTCGCCCAGCCAGCCATTGTAGATCAGGCCCGAGTACTTGTGCTGCGCGACTTTGGGCATTCCGGTGGTGCCACCGGTGTGGAAATAGCAGGCAACGCGGTCTTCCTTGCTGTCTTCAAACGTCAGCGTGGTCGGCTGTTTTGCAAGTTCTGCGTTGAAATTCTTATAGTCCGCATGCGCCAGATGTTCCTTGTCACCCATCTTGGGGCGCAGGAATGGCACCAGCCACGACTTTGGCGGGGTCAGATAACTGTTCAGGTCGATTTCAAGAATCGTATTGACCTTGGGCGCATGGCGAACGGCTTCTTCCACCTTTTGCGCGACATCCGTCTTGGGAAAGGATTTGAGCGTCACAACCACCTTGGCGCCGGTCTCGCGCAGGATGGCCGAGATCTGCTCGGGCTCCAGCAGCGGATTGATTGGATTCACGATCCCCGCCACGGCACCACCCATCATGGTGATCAGCGTCTCGTTACAGTTGGGCAGGATGTAGGCCACCACATCCTTTTCACCGACACCCAATGACCGGAACAGGTTCGCCGCCTGATTGACCTTGCCCAGCAACTCGGACCATGTCAGCGTTTCGGCCTTGTCGGTGGGGCCGGACAACAGCTGAAAGCTGATTGCGTTGCTATTGGGGTATCTGCCAGCTGTCCGCGACAATAACTGGTGAAACGTTACCGGGACATCCCGGTCCGCCCACGGCATTTCCTGCTCAAGCTTTACCTTGTCGTCAATTCCCACAAAGGCCATGCGTTTCCTCCCTTTTGTCCCGCACGTCTCGCGAGCATTTCCCCAATAGGATGGGAGCAAATCCGCGCAGGTTCAAGCAACGGGTTAGTGGCCCGGGAAGCGAAAAACACAATTACGCTACGGAGGAAAGAAATTTCCCTTGCGTCAGGCTATTCGGCGGCAACACCGTCGGTGAACTGCAGACGCGCCAGACGGGCATACAACCCCCCCTGTGAAACAAGGTCGTCATGCGTGCCCTGTGCCACGATCTGACCCGCATCCATAACCACAATCCGGTCCGCCTTCTTCACGGTCGCCAGACGGTGGGCCACGATCAACGTGGTCCGCCCTGCCCGCATCTGATCCACGGCCCCCTGAACAGCCCGCTCGCTTTCCGCATCAAGCGCCGAGGTCGCCTCGTCCAGCAACAGCACAGGCGCGTCCCGCAAAATCGCGCGGGCGATGGCGATGCGCTGTTTCTGCCCGCCCGACAACATCACCCCCCGTTCACCGACGAAACTGTCATACCCTTCCGGCAAGGCCGAGATGAAATCATGCGCGGCGGCGGCGCGGGCAGCAGCTTCCACTTCGGCATCAGTGGCATCCAGACGACCGAACCGAATGTTCTCGCGCGCCGAGGTCGCAAAAATAGTCGGGTCCTGAGGGACAAGCGCCACGTGTCGGCGAAACTCGGCGCGATCGAGGTCACGCAGATTGATGCCGTCCAGACTGACCTGCCCGGAATCGGGATCGTAGAACCGCTGGATCATCTGAATGACAGTCGTCTTACCAGCCCCCGACGGGCCCACAAAGGCCACGGTTTCACCCGGGCTCACCTGAATCGACATGTGATCCAGCGCCACCACATCGGGGCGCGCGGGGTAATGGAAGGTCACGTCGTCAAACCGGATGTCACCCCGCACGGGGCTTGGCAACGCTTTGGAATGCGCGGGGTCGTTTACGGTATCCTGGGCATTCAGCAATTCCACCAATCGCTCGGTCGCACCGGCAGCTCGCTGCAGCTCACTCCAGATTTCCGACAGGGCCGCGACCGAGCCTGCCATGATGATCGAATATATCACGAACTGGATCAGAACGCCCTCGGTCATCACTCCGTTACGGACGTCGTTGGCCCCCATCCACAAAACACCCACGATCCCCGAGAACACCAGAAAGATCACGATCACCGTCAAGATGGCGCGCGTCTGGATGCGGCGCAGAGAAACTTCGTACGAAGTTTCTGTCATATCTCCGAACTGTTTGCGGCTTGCCTGTTCGTGGGTAAAGGCCTGAACCGTCTGCACCGCGCCCAACGCTTCGCCCGCGTTGCCCGACGAGGCGGCGATCCAGTCCTGATTTTCCCGGCTGATGACGCGCAGGCGGCGGCCCAGAACCAGAATTGGGACGATCACCAGCGGAATCAGCAACAACACCAGCCCGGTCAGCTTGGCCGACGTCAGCAGCATCAGAACCAGTCCGCCGAAGAACAGCAGCATATTGCGCAGCGCGATCGAGACCGATGATCCCAGCACAGATTGAATCAATGTGGTGTCCGTGGTGATCCGGCTCAGAACCTCTCCGGTCATGATACGTTCATAAAACTCGGGGCTCATCCCAATGACACGGTCAAACACGGCCTTACGGATATCGGCGACCACACGTTCGCCCAGCCGGGTGACCAACGCGTAGCGGATGCCGGTGCCGATGGCCAGAATCGCGGCAATTCCAAGCGCTGCCAGAAAGTACCAATCCAGCAATTCGCCGTCTTCGATCCGGAAATTATCGACCACACGGCGTACAGCCAATGGCAGGGTCAACGTCATGCTGGCAGTCAGGATCAGCGCCAGTGTGGCGCCGATCATCAGCAGCCGGTAAGGCTTCATAAACGGCCAAAGAGACGCCAAAACGCCGATTTTCTTGGACCGCGCGCGCTCTTCGGCGGCACCAGGCGCGGGTTTTGCTGATGGACTGGCTGAGGCGGTTCTTGCCATGACTGGCCCTTACGTCGTGTTCGCACTTGAGTGTCAGCTTCTTGACCTCCGCGACCCGCGCGGTCAAGCGCGTGGCACGAAATGGCACCCTTCAAGGGCCTTTTGACGCAGAATTTTCGGGCTGATCTGGAGCGGGCGGCGGGAATCGAACCCGCTTCATCAGCTTGGAAGGCTGAGGTAATAGCCAGTATACGACGCCCGCTCAGCGAGAGTGGTCTTAGAATACGTAAAGTAGATCGTCAAGCCGCGTTCGGGATCGAAAGAGTGCATTTTTACGGCCCCCTGCGGCGAGCGCCCACGGGGGTTTCGATACCTCATCACAAAATAGTTATCGACCGAGTTGCTGACGCAATCTGCACGGTCAGGATTGGCCGGTCGGACGGCTCGCCTCGGCTCTGCGCCCTATAAAAACCTTGATCAGCGCGGGATTGACCACAAGAATGAACGGGCGTGTGTACTGTCGTGATCATTCATCTACCTGTTAACCAACTGTCACATACGCCTCTTACATGCATTCCGTGAACTACCCTCTGAAAGCCAGGAGCCATCCATGAAAGACGTAGATCCAAACACCCTTTCCCCGGACGATTGGGACGAACTGCATTTTCCCCGTCCCGAAGAAAACGACTTTGACCGCGTTGTAGAAAGCGCCATCTCGCGTCGCGGTTTCCTTGCCGGCGTCGTTGCCTTTGGCTCGGGTGCTGCTGCGATGGGCACGGGTCTGCTGAGCTCGACCTCGGCACAGGCGGCAAATGCATCGCGCTTTGCGTTCACACCGATTGCGGCGCAAACCGATGGCACCGTTCACGTGCCGGAAGGGTACGAGTGGAAGATGCTCATGCGTTGGGGCGATCCGTTGTTTTCGGATGCAGACGGGTACGACGTCACCGATGGCGGGCCTGTCGAGAAGTCCGACCGCGTCTTTGGCGAAAACACCGACGGGATGGAGACCTTTTCCTTCCAGGGTCATGAACTGATCGCGATCAACCATGAATACCCGAACGGCAAGATCAACCTGCCTGCCGCGCAAGAAGGCGTTCCGGCCAATGCCGGTGACGTTCTGAAGCTGCAGAATCTTCAGGGTGTTACTGTTATGGAAATCACTGAGGGTGCCGAGGGTTGGTCCGTGGTCAAGGACAGCCCCTTCAACCGCCGTATTCACCACAACACGCCGATGACGCTTGTCGGCCCTGCGGCCGGTCACGATCTGCTCAAGACCGAAGCCGATCCGACGGGCACGTCTTCACTGGGCACCATGAACAACTGTGGTGCAGGCAAAACGCCCTGGGGAACCTACCTGACCTGCGAAGAGAACTTTAACGGCTATTTCGGCTCGTCGGACGAAAACGCCAGCTATGACCAAAAGGTTGCGGATGGCTTCAAACGATATGGTGTGAGAGCCGAAAGCTGGAATGGTTACGAACTGTTCGACCCCCGCTTCGACACCTCGAAAAACCCCAACGAGCCGCACCGGGTCGGATGGGTCGTCGAAATCGATCCGACCAAGCCCGACAGCACTCCGGTCAAGCACACCGGTCTGGGTCGTTTCAAACACGAAAATGCCGAGGTCACTTTGGCCGCCGATGGTCGTGTGGTCGTGTATATGGGCGACGATGAACGCGGCGAGTACCTGTATAAGTTCGTCTCGAACGGCACGTATCAGCCGGGCGCGGAAACTCAGAGCCTGCTGAATGACGGCACCTTGTATGTCGCCAAGTTCAACGACGACATGTCTGGCGAGTGGTTGGCGCTGACCCCTGAAACCACAGGCATGGACGCTGCAGACATTGCGGTCTTCACACGTATGGCGGCCTCGAAGGCCGGCGGCACCACCATGGACCGCCCCGAATGGGTTGCCTCCAGCCCGGTTGCGGTCGAGGCCTATTGCTGCCTGACCAACAACAAGAACCGGGGCGTGAAGCCCAACGCCGGTGGCGATGACACCTCGGCCAATGGTCCGAATCCGCGCGACGCCAACAATTACGGCCAGATCGTGCGCTGGCGGCCGGCAAATGACGATCACGCCGCGACCGGCTTTGACTGGGATTTGTATGTCATGGCGGGCAACCCGACCGTGCATTCCGATGCCAATGCCGGGTCCTCGAATGTGAACGAAGGCAACCTGTTCAACTCGCCCGACGGCATGGCCATCGACTCGACGGGTCTGGTCTGGATCCAAACGGACGGCAATGACGACAACGAGGAAGACTTTGCAGGCAACGGCAACAACCAGATGCTGGTTGGTGATCCGGTCACCGGCGAAATCGTGCGTTTCATGACCGGCCCGAATGGTTGTGAAGTGACCGGGCTTGCGTGGTCCAGCGACCTGCGCACCATGTTTGTCGGCATCCAGCACCCGGGCAGCAACTGGCCCGATGGCGGCACGCCACGCTCGGCCATCATCACGATCAAGCGCGCCGATAACGGTCTGGTCGGGTAAGAAAACACACCCAAAAGCCCCCGTCCTTTCTGGTTCGGGGGCTTTTTTGTCAAATATCCTCGCCGGGTATATCCAACGGCCCACCTGGGGCCATAAGGTGCCGTTCGGACAGCCAGGGATTCAATTCCAGGGCTTGTATCAGCGCATCGCGCGCCTCATCCAGCCGTTGAAGTCCCAGTAAGGTCAGCGCCCGACCGCTGATGGCTGCAACATGATCCGGTGACAGTTCGATTGCTTTGTCCAGATCCGGCAGGGCAGCGCCAAAATCCTTTTGCAGAAAATTCGCAAAGGCGCGTTGGTTGTATCCTTCTGCATAAGCCGGGCAATAGGCGATCAGCTTGTCAAAGTCTTCAACAGCGCCCGCAAAATCACCTGCTCTGAGGCGAGTAACCCCACGATCCAGGGCCTGTTGTGCATTGTCGTCCGGCGCATCGGTCCACAATTCCCACAGCTCGCTGGATAGAACACGCGCCGCCTGTTCATCTTCCGCACCTTGTATCCGCGCGATGATCTCGGACACCTGATCCGAGTGATCCGGCGCGGCAGGGCAGTCTGCGGCGACAGCAGGAACGCTGCATGCAGCACACAGACCAAAAGCGATGGCTACGATTTTCATGCACCTATGGTGGCCCGTCTCATCCTTTCGTCAACCCACCCCATCCAACGCACCGGACAAACCGGTTTCCTTCACCGCCTCCATCGCCACGAATGTTGAGGTGCTGGCCACATGCGGCAAGGACGAGAGCTTCTCGGCCAGAACCGCGCGGTATTCTGTCATCGAGCCGGTGCGAATTTTCAGCAAGTAGTCGAAATTTGACGCAATCATATGGGCTTGTTCGATCTCGGCGATTTTGCGGACCGCCGCGTTGAATTCGGCCAGCGCTTTCTCGCGCGTGTCCGTCAGGCGGACCTCGACAAAGGCGACGTGGTCAAGCCCAAGACGGATCGGATCAAGCAGCGCGCGATACCCGGTGATGATCCCTTCGACCTCCAGTCGTTTGACCCGCGCCTGCGTAGGGGATTTCGACAAGCCGATGCGCCGGGCCAGATCCGCGATCGGGATACGCCCCTCCTCGGACAGAATCGACAGGATCGCCTGATCAAACCGATCCAGATCGGGACAGTTCATTTGCATTTCAAAACCTCAAAACTTCAGGTCATTCGCCTTTCAATGCCTCAATGTAAGACGATTGTCCCTGAAAATCGACGATATACTCTCTGAAAGCCCGGAGGACACATGACACACTGCCTGCGCACCCATATCGACACCCAAACCTATGCGGATCAGTCCGACGTTCTGGATCATCTGATCACGCAGGCCAGCCTTTCCGACACGGACCGTACGGCGATCTGCGCGGCGGCGGCGCAATTGGTGCGCGATATCCGATCCAGCACATCGCCGGGCATGATGGAAGTTTTCCTGTCCGAATATGGCCTGTCGACCGACGAAGGCGTCGCCCTGATGTGTCTGGCCGAGGCGCTGCTGCGTGTCCCCGATGCCGACACCATCGACGCGCTGATCGAGGACAAGATCGCACCCTCTGATTGGGGCAGACATCTGGGTCAGTCTTCGTCCTCGCTGGTCAATGCCTCGACCTGGGCGCTGATGCTGACAGGCAAAGTACTGGACGAAGCCAAGTCCTCTCCGGTCAGCGCTCTGCGTGGCGCGATCAAGCGATTGGGCGAGCCGGTGATCCGCACCGCGGTTGCGCGCGCGATGAAGGAAATGGGCCGCCAGTTCGTTCTGGGCGAGACGATACACTCGGCCATGGACCGCGCTGCCGGGATGGAAACGAAGGGCTACACCTACTCCTACGACATGCTGGGCGAGGCCGCGCGCACCGAGGCGGATGCCGCCCGGTATCACCTGTCCTATTCCCGCGCCATTGCCGCCATCGCCGATGCGTGCACCCATGACGACATCCGCGCCAACCCGGGTATTTCCGTAAAACTGTCCGCCCTGCATGCCCGCTACGAACTTGCACAGGAACAACGGGTCATGGAGGAGCTTGTCCCGCGTCTGCGCGCGTTGTGCCTGCTGGCAAAGGCAGCCGGGATGGGGCTGAATGTCGATGCAGAAGAAGCTGATCGCCTGTCGCTTTCTCTGCAAGTGATCGAAGACGTTATGGCCGAACCCGCACTGGCAGGTTGGGACGGGTTCGGAATCGTGGTGCAGGCTTACGGCCCACGTGCCGGGATCGTGCTGGACTCGCTGTATGACATGGCCGAACGCCATGATCGCAAGCTGATGGTCCGGCTGGTCAAAGGGGCTTATTGGGACACCGAGATCAAGCGCGCGCAGGTCGAAGGCGTCGATGGTTTTCCGGTGTTCACCCGCAAGGCGGCGACCGATATTTCCTACATCGCAAATGCACGCAAACTGCTGAGCATGACCGACCGGATTTACCCCCAGTTTGCCACCCACAACGCCCATACGGTCAGCGCGATCCTTCACATGGCCGATGCGCAACCCTTCGAATTCCAGCGTCTGCACGGCATGGGCGAAACCTTGCATCAGCTGGTCAAGGCACAAGCCGGGACACGTTGTCGTATCTATGCGCCGGTGGGTGCGCATCGCGACCTGCTGGCTTATCTGGTGCGGCGTCTGTTGGAAAATGGCGCCAACTCGTCATTCGTGAATCAGATCGTGGACGAAGCAGTTCCGCCAGAGGAGGTGGCCGCCGATCCGTTCCGAACCATTCTCGAACCACCGCACCATTTGCCGACCGGTCCCCAGCTGTTCCAGCCCGAGCGCCCCAACTCGCGCGGTTTTGACCTGCGCCACACACCGACACTGGACCGGATCGATGCTGCGCGGGACGGGTTTCGTGCCCATCGCTGGAAAGCTCAACCGTTGTTGTCTGGCGCGCCGACGCCCGACGCTGATCACCCGGTGATAAACCCAGCCAACCCGCAGGACAGGCCCGGCGCAGTTGCCCCGGCCAGCGCGCAGGATTTGGAACTTGCGCTGGCCTCGGCCGCACCATGGCAAGCAGATGCAGCCCAGCGCGCGCGCGTTCTGAACACCGCAGCTGACCTTTACGAGGCGCATTTTGGCGAGATCTTTGCGCTTCTGGCCCGCGAGGCGGGGAAGTCCCTGCCGGATGCGGTGGCCGAGCTGCGCGAGGCGGTTGATTTCCTACGCTACTACGCGGCCAATATTCCCGACGCAAACCCGGCAGGCACGTTCACCTGCATCAGCCCGTGGAATTTTCCGCTAGCGATTTTCACCGGTCAGATTGCGGCCGCTCTGGCCACCGGCAACGCCGTTCTGGCCAAACCCGCGCCGCAAACACCTCTGATCGCGCATCGCGCGGTACAGTTGCTGCACGAAGCAGGCGTTCCGCGAGACGCGCTGCAACTGCTGCCCGGCGGGCCTGCGGTTGGGGCAGCGTTGACTTCAGACCCACGCGTGTCCGGCGTGGCGTTCACAGGTTCGACGGCCACTGCCCGGAAAATCCGAGCGGCGATGGCGGCCAACCTGGGACCCGGCACGCCCCTGATCGCCGAAACCGGCGGATTGAATGCCATGATCGTCGACAGCACAGCCCTGCCCGAACAGGCGGTTCAATCCATCATCGAAAGCGCGTTTCAATCGGCGGGTCAGCGATGCTCGGCGCTGCGCTGCCTTTACGTGCAAGAGGATATTGCAGACGACCTGCTGACGATGCTCATGGGGGCGATGGATGCGCTTCAGGTCGGCGAACCGTGGCTGATCTCGACCGATTGCGGACCGGTCATCGATCGGGACGCCTGGCAAGGCATCGCGGACCATATCTCAACAGCGCGGGCAGAGCGACGCGTTTTGAAAGAGATGCCATCCCCGCCCGAAGGCACGTTTGTCGTGCCGACTTTGATCGAAATCCCCGGCATCGCCGCGCTGGAGCGTGAGATTTTCGGTCCCGTCCTGCATGTCGCCCGGTTCAAAGCATCCGAGATTGATCAGGTGATTGCCGACATAAACGCCACAGGATTCGGCCTGACCTTCGGGCTGCACACCCGCATCGACGACCGCGTCCAGCACGTCACCGAGGCGGTTCACGCGGGCAACATCTATGTCAATCGCAACCAGATCGGGGCCATTGTGGGGTCACAACCCTTCGGGGGCGAAGGGCTGTCCGGCACCGGACCCAAGGCCGGCGGGCCGAACTATATGGCGCGGTTCTGCGCACCGGACCGGCAAACAACCGATGATAAATGGGAGACCACAATGCGGGATCTGCCTGCCCCGACTGGCGAACCTGCGGCCCCTCAATCGCGCTCACTTCCCGGGCCGACCGGCGAATCGAACCGGCTGAGCGAGGCTCCCCGCGCGCCCCTGCTGTGCTTGGGACCGGGACCGGACGCCACAAGTGCTCAGGCCGAGGCGGTCGAGGCCCTGGGCGGCACCGCCATACGGACGACCGGCGCGCTTGATCTGCACCGGCTGGAGAACGTGACCGGCATCTCAGCTGTGCTTTGGTGGGGCGATGACGCCACCGCGCGCGAGATCGAGCTGCATCTGGCCCGTCGGGCAGGACCGATCCTGCCGCTGGTTCCCGGACTGCCGGATCGCGCGCGCGTTCTGGGCGAGCGCCACGTATGCGTCGACACCACAGCCGCCGGTGGCAATGCCGCATTGTTGGGCGGTGCGGCGTAAACGGACCTTGACGCTGGGCCGCTGAACGCCCAGCGTCGCGCCATGTTTCCGATCCGTGATCATAACCCGTCAGGGCGCACGCCCTATGTCGTCTATCTGCTGCTTGCGGCGAACATCCTGATATTTCTCAGCTACGCTTTAGAGATGGGGAATGTGCGTCTGATCGGGTGGCTTTATGACAACTTTGCCGTCATCCCCGCGCGGATCACCGGCGGATACGCGTTCGAGACTCTGGTGACCTCAATGTTCCTGCATGGCGGGTGGATGCATCTGGCCGGAAACATGCTATTTCTGTGGATTTTCGGCGACAACCTGGAAGATGAGATGGGCCACCTGCCCTTCCTGTTGTTCTATCTTGTGGCCGGGATCGGAGCGGGGCTGATTCACGTGGTCACAGGACCACATTCGACGGTCCCCACCATTGGTGCATCCGGGGCAATTGCCGGGGTGATGGGCGGCTATCTGTTGCTGTTTCCGAAGGCGCGCGTGGATATCCTGTTGATCCTGATCGTTTACTTCCGCATCTTTACCATTCCGGCCTTTATCATGCTGGGCGTCTGGCTGGGTATGCAGTTCTTTGGCAGTCTGGCCAGCGACCCAGATCAGGGCGGCGTGGCCTATTGGGCGCATACGGGTGGGTTCTTTGTCGGCCTGATCCTATGCATCCCGCTGTGGCTGCGACGCGGCGGTGTCAACTATTGGAGCCGAACCCGCGGGCATCCGCCCCATCCCGAACACAAATACAAGCTGTCACATTCCCGCATCCCCCGCGTACCCCGTCGGTAACAGCCCACCGCTGAGCCGCGTGATCTCTTGCGCGGCAGTTGATACCAAAGCGCCCAGTTCCTCAGCCCGATCCGACCCAAAGCGGACCGTTGGGCCGGACACGGAAATCCCCGCGCGCGGTTCTGCCCTGTCATTGAAAATCGCCGCGCCGATACAGGACATACCCTGATACCGCTCTTCGCGGTCATGAGACCACCCGCGCGCTCGGCTCTGGGCCAGGTCGCGCTGCAACGCCGCGCCCGGAACCAGCGTGTGTTCGGTGAATGCCCTTGGCTCGGTCATGCGCAGCGCTTTGGTTTGGGCGTCCTGTGTCATCGCCGCCAGTATCGCCTTGCCCGTTCCCGACGCATACATCGGCGTCCGGGCTCCCGGCGGGAAAAACGCGCGGATCGGGTTCGTCGTCTCGACCTGACCGACAAATACCACCTCGGCCCCATCAGGTACCGCCAGATTGGCGGTTTCACCACTCTCCTGCATCAGCCGCCGCAGGACGGGACGCCCCACCTCAATCACATTGTTATGCCGCAGGAACGATGCCCCGGTGCGATAGGCCTCGATCCCGATCATCCAATCCTGACGCTCTTCGTCGAAGGACACAAATCCATGCTTCTGCAAGGTCACCAGAATGCGGTGCGTGGTCGCCGTGGGCACATCCACCTCGCGCGCCAGATCGCTGAGTGCGGTGCGATCCAGACGGGCGACGGTGGTCAGAACGCCCAACGCGCGATCCAGCGATTGCATGGTCCCGGCCGAGCTTTCCTTGAACAGGGATTTGGGTCTGCCGCGCGGCCTTTTTGTTGGTTCCATCGGTCATCTGCCCCTTTTGTCCGAGAGAGTTTTTCGGTTTGCACTTTTTGTTTGAACAAGAATGAAAAACGGAAAATGCCCTGAAATCATGATCCTAATAATTAAATTACAAAAATGAAAACATTTTTCAAGAAAATTGCATCTCGACGCGCGATCACGGACACTGATCCAAAGCGGAGGAACTTGCGATGTCCAATCAAAACCCGGTCTTCATTCCCGGTCCCACCAACATCCCTGACAGATTGCGACTGGCCATGCAGGTCCAGACACAGGACCACCGCGCGCCCGATTTCGTTGAAACCTTTGCCCCGGTCCTGGAAGACACAAAGGCGGTGTTTGGCACTACCCAAGGTCAGATCATCACTTTCCCCTCCAGCGGCACCGGCGGATGGGAGGCTGCCATCACCAACACACTCAGCCCCGGCGACACAGTACTGGTGGCCCGGTACGGTGTATTCAGCCACCGTTGGATCGATATGTGTCAGCGTCACGGTCTGGACGTGCGGATCGTCGATTGTCCCTGGGGAAGCGGCGCACCTGCGGACCAGTTTCAGGCTATCCTGACCGAGGACACAACGCATAGCATTCGCGCTGTTCTGGTCACCCACAATGAAACCGCGACAGGCGTGTGTTCGGACATCAACGCGGTACGACAGGCCATGACTGCAGCGGACCACCCGGCGATGCTGTTCGTGGATTGTGTCAGTTCTCTGGCCTCCATGCCGTTCGAGTTTGACCGGTGGGGCGTGGATATCGCGGTGTCGGGGTCGCAAAAGGGCTTCATGCTGGCCACTGGCATGGCGATCCTGTGCGTCAGCCCCAAGGCATTGGATGCGATGGAGGCAGCAAAACTGCAGCGCACCTTCTTTGATTTCCGCGACATGATGGCCGCCAACACCTCGGGCGGGTTTCCCTACACCCCACCGCTGCAACTGATCTATGGGATGCGCGAAAGCCTGAAGATGCTGTTCGAGGAAGGGTTGGACGCCGTCTATGCCCGCCATCACCGGCTGGCCGAAGGCGTCCGCCGTGCGGTTGCGGCCTGGGGGCTGGAGTTGGTCGCGGACGCGCCGGATCTCTACTCGGACACCGTCAGCGCGATCTATGTACCCGACGGGTTTGACAGCAACGTGCTGACCGATCACGCCTTTAACGCCTACGGTGTGTCCTTTGGCATCGGGCTGGGCCAGTTGAACGGCAAGGCCTTCCGGATCGGGCATCTGGGCAGTCTGACGGATGTCATGGTTCTGTCCGGACTGAGCGCCATTGAGATGGCGATGGCCGATCTGAACTATCCCATCACACTGGGCAGCGGTGTGGCCGCGGCGCAGGAATATTATCGCACCGGTCCGTCCGACCGGGCCAAAGCCGCAGCATGAGGAAGGTGAATATGTTGGATCATACCCCAGCCGACCAGCTGACGATTGCGGATATGCGTGCCGCGCATGACCGGATCAGACCGCATATCAGGCGCACGCCTGTCATGGTATCGGATTATTTGAACCAGATGACCGGAGCGCAGTTGTTTTTCAAATGTGAAAACTTTCAGGAGGCCGGCGCCTTCAAGGTCCGGGGGGCCTGCAACGCCGTGCTCGGTCTGGACGACGCCAAGGCGGCCAAAGGTGTGTGTACCCATTCCAGCGGCAACCACGCGCTGTCCCTGTCTTACGCCGCTGGCCGTCGCGGCATCCCTTGCAACGTGGTCATGCCGCGCACTGCGCCTCAGGCCAAGAAAGACGCCGTGCGCCGTTATGGCGGCATCATCACAGAGTGCGAACCATCGACCTCGTCCCGCGAGGCCACGTTTGCCGATGTGCAGGCTAGGACCGGCGGGGAGTTTGTGCATCCTTATAACGATCTCAGAGTGATTGCAGGGCAGGCCACCTGTTCGGCAGAGCTTTTGGAGCAAACCGGCGGGCTGGATGCGGTGATCGCCCCGATCGGCGGCGGCGGCATGGTCTCGGGCACCTGTTTGACGGTCTCGAATCTGGCCCCGGAAACGGCGATCTATGCGGCTGAACCGGAACAGGCCGACGACGCGTATCGCTCGTTCAAGGCTGGGCATATCATCGCCGATGACGCACCCAAAACCATCGCCGACGGGTTGCTGGTGCCTTTGAAAGAGAACACATGGCATTTCGTCTCAAACCATGTGACCGACATATTCACCGCCTCAGACGCCGAGATCATCGCGGCGATGAAGCTGGTGTGGAAACATCTGCGCGTGGTGAGTGAGCCATCCTCGGCGGTGCCTCTGGCGACAATTCTGAAAAACCCGGACGTGTTTCGGGGCAAACGCGTCGGCGTTATCGTGACCGGCGGCAATGTGGATCTGGATAAGCTGCCCTGGATGGCAGCCGCAGGAGAAACAACATGAATAAATCAGCAAATTTCCACGGGCTTGAAGTCGGCTTTGACATCCCCGCCAGCATCGGCATGAAGGAAAGCGACATTCAGACCCCCTGTCTGATCCTTGATCTGGACGCGCTGGAGCGGAATATCAAGAAGATGGGCGACTATGCCAAAGCCCACGGGATGCGCCACCGGGTCCATGGGAAGATGCACAAATCCGTCGATGTCGCGAAGCTGCAGGAACAATTGGGCGGCGCGGTTGGAGTATGCTGCCAGAAAGTGTCAGAGGCCGAGGTGTTTGCCCGCGGTGGTATTCAGGACATTCTGGTCTCAAACCAGGTGCGCGACCCGGCCAAGATCGACCGTCTGGCGCGTCTGCCCCTGCTGGGTGCGCGCACTATCGTTTGCGTGGATGATGTGGACAATGTCGCTGACCTGTCTGAAGCGGCGGTTCGGCATGACACCAAGTTTGAGGTGCTTGTGGAAATTGACTGCGGTGCCGGTCGCTGCGGTGTGACGACCACGTCTGTTGTCATCGAAATCGCCAAGGCAGTTGTGGCCGCACCCAATCTGAAGTTCACCGGTATCCAGGCGTATCAGGGCGCGATGCAGCATCTCGACAGCTACGAGGCGCGGAAAGAGAAGCTCGATACCGCCATCGCGATGGTGCAAGACGCGGTGGACGGGCTGGAATCGGAAGGCATCAAATGCAAACTGGTCTCGGGCGGTGGCACGGGGTCGTATTATTTCGAAAGTAACTCGGGCGTTTACAATGAACTGCAATGCGGCTCTTACGCCTTCATGGATGCGGATTACGGGCGTATTCTGGACAAGGACGGAAAGCGGATCGATCAGGGAGAATGGGAAAACGCCCTGTTCATCCTGACCAGTGTCATGAGCCATGCCAAGCCCGACAAGGCAATTTGTGACGCCGGGCTCAAGGCGCAATCGGTCGATAGCGGCCTGCCGTTCATCTTCGGGCGCGACGACGTGGAATACCTCAAATGCTCGGACGAGCATGGTGTGATCGGCGACCCGGATGGCGTGCTGAAGGTCAACGACAAGCTGCGGCTGGTGCCCGGACATTGTGATCCCACCTGCAATGTCCACGACTGGTATGTCGGCGTGCGGAACGGCAAGGTTGAAACCCTGTGGCCGGTCTCGGCTCGCGGCAAGGCTTACTGAGCTATGAGGGATGCTATGGCAACGCAAGAGGGCCTGCTGATTGTAGGCGAAGACCTGTGCGAACAGCTGGTCGGACGGGAGCAAGCTTTTGACGCGGTGCAGGCGGTGTTCGGCGCGATGGCGCGCGGCGGGGCCCGGAACTTTCCCGTCATCCGCGAGGCTCTGGGCCATGCCGATGCGCTTTACGGGTTCAAATCGGGCTTTGACAACGATGGGCAGGTGCTGGGCGTCAAATCAGGCGGGTATTGGCCGGGCAATATGGATCGCGGCCTGACCAACCATCAATCTACCGTGTTTCTGTTTGATCCCGACAGCGGGCGTTTGTCTGCCTTGGTCGGGGGCAACTACCTGACGGCATTGCGGACAGCTGCGTCTTCGGCGGTGTCGATTGCGCATCTGGCGCGCGCGGGTGCCAAAGTTCTGGGCATGGTCGGTGCCGGGCATCAATCGACGTTTCAACTGCGCGCCGCCGCCGAGCAGCGCGCATTCGAAAAGGTCATCGCCTGGAACCCGCACCCCGAGATGCTGCCCCGTCTGGCGGCTGTTGCAGAAGAGATCGGCCTGGGGTTCGAGGCAGTCACCCCGCAGGAACTGGGCGCGCAGGCGGATGTGATCATAACCATCACCTCGGCCTTTGAACCGCTGTTGATGAAAGACTGGATCAAACCCGGCACGCATCTGGCCTGCATGGGAACCGATACTAAGGGCAAGCAAGAGGTCGACCCGGCGCTGGTCGCCGCGGCCAGCGTATTTACCGATGAGGTCGCGCAATCCGTCACCATTGGCGAAGCCCAGCATGCCGTCGCTGACAGTTCGCTGACCGAGGAGCAGATTACCCCCGTCGGTGCCGTGATCAACGGTGACCATCCCGGACGGATTTCCGAGGATCAGATCACCTTGTTTGACGGCACAGGTGTCGGGTTACAGGATCTTGCGGTTGCAGCCGTCGCGGCACGGCTGGCTGACGAGGCCGGGCTGGCGCAGCGGGCAATGCTCTGAGCTAAAAAAGCGCCTCGGACGGGGCGCGCTTGTGTGGTTCTCGACTGGAAATCAGTTGCGGATAACTTTGGCGAACTGGTCAAAGATCGGCTCGTTCGAACATAGCACGTTGCCGTCTTCCAGCACGTTGCCTTCGGAGTTCACGGACTGCACAAAGCCTCCGGCCTCTTTCACGATGATGATCCCCGCGGCGATGTCCCAGGCATTCAGACGGCGTTCCCAGTACCCTTCGTAACGACCGGCGGCCACATAGGCCATATCCAGCGCCGCAGCACCCCAGCGACGCACACCGGCACATGCTGGCATTAGACGCGCGAGGTCCTGCAACACTTCGGGCAGGTCCGGACGGCCACCAAAAGGCAGTCCGGTTGCAAAGATCGATTCGATCATGCGGTGACGACCCGAAACGCGAATGCGGGTGTCGTTCATCCACGCGCCTTCGCCCTTTTCGGCAAAGAACATCTCGTCCTTGGCGGGGTCATAGATCACCCCGGCAACGATCTTGCCCTTGTGTTCCAGCGCAATCGAGATCGCCCAATGCGGCAGACCGTGCAGAAAGTTGGTGGTGCCGTCCAACGGATCGACAATCCAGCGCCGGGTCGGGTCTTCGCCGTCCTGACCACCGCCCTCTTCGCCCAGCCAGCCATAGGTCGGGCGGGCGCCCAGCAGTTCCTCTTTCAGGATTTCTTCGGCGGCGATATCGGCCTTGGAAACGAAATCGCCCGCGCCCTTCATTGACACCTGCAGGTTCTCGACTTCACGAAAGTCCTTGACCAGCGACCGCCCCGCCTTGCGCGCGGCTTTGATCATGATGTTGAGATTTGCACTGCCAACCATTTTCCATAGGCTCCTGTCCGGTCAAACCGCGCGTATACTGGGGCAATGCAGCCTTGCCAAGAGGAATGATGCGCATGGCAGCCCTGCGCGTTGCGCTATTCTTCCTGCAGCTTGCGTGCCTCGGTTCCCGCCAGTTCGATTAGCTCCTGAACAAAGGGTTTTTCCAGATCCTCGCGACGCACCGCCGCATAGAGGCTACGGGTGACCCCGTCCTTTGTCAGCGGACGTGTCACATAGTCCGAGTTGTATTTGACCTCGCGCACAACCCAATCCGGCAGAACAGATATACCCCGGTTCGAGGCGACTAGCAGCAGGATCACAGCCGTCAGCTCAACCTGCCGAATTGCAGCAGGTTCGACTCGCGCGGGGATCAGCAACTGACTGAAGACGTCCAGACGCGTCCGTTCAACGGGATATGTGATCAATGTCTGACCGCGAAAATCCTCGGCTTCGATAAACTCCTTTTGCGCCAGCGGATGCGCCGAGGCCGCCACGAACACAGCGTCATAGTCAAAAAGCTTGATGAACTCGACCCCAGGCAGGTCTTCTGGGTCGGACGAGACAACCAGATCAACCTCTTCCTTCTGCAAAGCGGGCAGCGCATCAAAGGCAAGGCCCGGCCGGATATCCACATCCACATCCCCCCAGGACTTGCGGAAGGATTCGAGAACCGGAAACAACCATTCGAAACAAGCGTGGCATTCAATCGCAATATGCATCCGGCCCGTGCGCCCGTCCCGCAGCGATGAAAACTCCTGCTGCGCTGCTTCAACCTGTGGCAGAATCTGTTCCGCCAGCCGCAACAAGCGCAAACCCGCTGCCGACAGCTTCATCGGTTTCGAGCGGCGCAAAAACAGCTCGACTCCGGCCTGATCCTCAAGCCCCTTGATCTGATGGCTCAGCGCGGACTGGGTGATGTTCAACTGGTCCGCCGCGCGCGCCAGACCGCCGCATTCATGAATGGCTTTGATCGTGCGGAGATGGCGGAATTCGATGTGCATTTAATTGAACTCATGTTGTTCTTGAAGAATATGAGTTTGTCTCACAATGGATCGAATGGCACAAGAGGACATATTCAAATTCGAGAGGCGACGATGTCCAAACCTGAAATTTCATTTGAGTTCTTTCCCCCAAAGACGCTCGAGGCCTCGTTTCGCCTGTGGGATACAGTGCAGACCCTGGCCCCGCTGGAGCCCCGTTTTGTGTCGGTGACCTACGGGGCTGGTGGCACCACCCGCGAACTGACACGCGAGGCGGTGGCGACCCTGCACAAATCCTCGGGCTTGCCGGTTGCGGCGCACCTGACCTGCGTCGATGCAACCCGCGAAGAAACACTAGAAATCGCGGACACGTTTGCGAAAGCCGGAGTTCGCGACATCGTGGCCCTGCGCGGTGATCCACCAAAGGGTGAAGACCGTTTTGCTCCCCATCCCGATGGCTTTGCCAGTTCGGTCGAACTGATCTCGGCGCTGGCGGAAACCGGGCAATTCAACATCCGCGTCGGTGCTTATCCCGACATTCACCCCGAGGCCCAAAACGCGCGTACCGATGTGGATTGGCTGAAAGCAAAGCTGGACGCGGGCGCAGACGAAGCCCTGACCCAGTTCTTTTTCGAGGCCGAAACCTTCTTTCGCTTCCGCGACGCCTGCGAAAAGGCCGGGATCGACAAGCCGATCGTGCCGGGCATCCTGCCGATTGAAAACTGGAAAGGCGCCCGCAACTTTGCCCGGCGCTGTGGCACCCGAATCCCCGACTGGGTCGAAAATGCCTTTGACAAGGCGCTGCGCGATGATCGCGAAGAACTGCTGGCAACTGCACTTTGCACCGAGCTCTGCTCGGACCTGATTGAGGGCGGAGTGGACAAGCTGCATTTTTACACGCTCAACCGCCCCGAACTTACGCGGGACGTGTGTTTTGCGCTGGGCATCACCCCACGCGCCGAATTGCAGAACGTCGCCTGACATAAAGGCCTTCGGGAACGTTTTTTCCCGAAGGCCGAACCCGACAGGGGCGGCCCTGCGCAACATTTCCCCATTCCGCAACAATTTTTGCCCGCGCTTCGACACTGTACACGCGAGCGCGCCCAATTCCCGGTGAAATTTGACAAAACCATGGCGAAGATCAAACTGGCGTTAGTGTAATTTTTAAGAGTTTTCCGCGTTATGGAACAAATAGACAGAGTTAGGGCCCGGACCGATGCGTTGCAGGTTCTCGGCCTCGATCACAGCGCCACTGCGAACGACATTCGTGATGCCTGGCGCAAAATCGCATTTCACGGCCATCCCGATCACAAAAGCGGGGATTGCTCGGAGTTTTCCGAAGCAAAAACCGCCTATGACTTTTTGCGGAAAGAGGGGCTTACCCACAAAGCTCCTGAAACTGCGCCTTCGCCACGCCGCCCGCGTCTGAAAAAGCGTGTCATCGACATTGCCGCGGATGATATCGAAGCTTGCCGCACGCTGCTGGACCCGGACCTGGCGCTGTCGGATGACACGGGCAAGACAACTACACCCAAGAAGGGCAATTGCAGCCGAGATTCGGATCATATCCCCGAAGCCATTGGCTGCTTCGGACGCAACCTGACCTATTTCGTGCCAACGCCGGTATGTGAAGGCCCGAATCGGGTGGCTTTGCCCACGACGGTTTTGGCCAGCGACCGGCGGTCCGAAGCAGAGATACTTTCGTTCCAGTCCAAAAGCGCAGGCTCGGGCGAGATTGTCGTACCCGATGCCATCCGCGCGCGCCGGTTTCCTGGCGCCAAAAGCGTGAAAATCCGCTTTGACGCCGATCAGTTTGTCCGGGACGAATTCTGGCTGGCCAGCTGAGCAAAATTCAAACGCAAAAAACCCGGCCAGATTGGCCGGGTTTTGTTTTTCGCCAGCGGATTAGTTGCTGATCGGGCCTTTCGAGGTGAACTTTGGAATGACCGCAGTCGATGCCTTTGCGGGCTCGATACCCGGCCAGTTGCCTTCAGCCAGATTGATGTTGCCCGGGATATCTTCTTCGAAGAAGCCGACAACCACATCGGTGATGTTCAGATACAGCTTGTCGTCCACGATCCGCCACAGGTTCGGGTTTGCCGGGACCTTGCCGCCGCGCGAGACACCGTAGGCACAGTGCCCGTCATATTGCGGTGCGTAATAGGCCGGGTTCTCAAGGAACTTGTCGCGATTTTCTTCGGTCGAGAATGCCCAGGTCGATCCGTTGTACTCGGCCGTGATGTCGGAGCGACCCCGCACAGCGGCCGGTTGAGCCTTGCCCACAGGTGCCTGATCCAGACTGCGATATGCAACAACATCGTAGCCCGAGACGGCGAATCCGGTGCCATCGACATACTGGTCACCTGCAAAGGCGGGAACGGCCAGCGCCAGTGCTGCGGCGAAGGTCAGTGCAAAGCGTTTCATGTAATCGATCCTCATATCCATGCTGGTTTCGATGCACCCTGCGAAGGGGCTGACCAGAGAATAAGTGATTTTACCCCCGCGCGTAGGCCCCCTCGCGGCGCTGTGACATACAACCAGCAAACGTGAGGCAAATCCGGCGGAATGTTACAGTCTCGCCCTGTCATTCGGGGTTGGACTTTACGTTTTGCAATATTAGCTGTGATCTCAGCGGCCCAGCGCCATGGGAATTGAAAGAAAGGCACGAGATGAGCGACGACACCACCTATACCCCACCGAAGGTCTGGACCTGGGACAGCGAAAGCGGCGGACGTTTTGCCAATATCAACCGTCCGATTGCAGGGGCAACTCATGACAAAGACCTGCCTAAAGGCAAGCATCCACTGCAACTTTATTCCCTGGCCACACCCAATGGCGTCAAAGTCACCGTGATGCTCGAGGAGCTTCTTGCTTTGGGCCATGAAGATGCGGAATATGACGCTTGGCTGATCAATATCGGCGAAGGTGACCAGTTCAGTTCGGGCTTTGTCGAGGGCAATCCGAATTCCAAAATCCCGGCCTTGTGGGATCATTCGGGCGATACACCCACAAGGGTGTTTGAAAGCGCTTCGATCCTGTTCCACCTGGCAGAGAAGTTTGGGGCATTCTTACCCGAAAGCGGCCCCGAGCGGACCGAGGTGATGAACTGGGTCTTCTGGCAAATGGGCAGCGCACCCTATCTGGGCGGCGGGTTTGGGCATTTCTACGCCTATGCACCGGAAAAATGGGAATACCCGATCAACCGCTTTACCATGGAAACCAAGCGACAGTTGGACGTGCTGGACCGCGAACTGGCCGAAAAGACCTATATCGCGGGCGAAGATTATACCATCGCCGATATTGCGATCTGGCCCTGGTATGGTCAGTTGGTTCTGGGGCGCTTGTACGACGCCGCCGAGTTCCTGGACGTGGAAACCTACAAGAACGTCATGCGGTGGGCCAAAGCGATCGACGCCCGCCCTGCCGTCGGCCGTGGCCGAATGGTCAACCGCGCCTTTGGCGAACCCCATACACAACTGCACGAGCGCCACGACGCCAGCGATTTTGAACACCGCACGCAGGACAAGCTGGAACCAGCCGACTGAATAGATGGCCTTTCGTCGGTCCGGGGGCTACCTCAGGACCGGCGGCTTTGCCGGGTCCATACCCGGCGTCACGGGCTGTATCGCGGTTGGGGCGGGTTGCGGCAGATCGAACCGTAATCCGACCTTGGCCAAAAGTGCGGATGCCGGATCATCAGCATCGAAAAACCCGACATCCAGGGCCGCTGCCTCGATCCCCGAAAACGTCAGGGCTTCTGACACCGCCCGGGCCAGCGCGGGTTTCGCGGCCTCGACCGCTCCGACAAAGCCAAGCAGATGACCCTGCCCGCCTGCTGCGGATTTCGTCCCAACCAGAAAAGCAGCCGTCGCCAACCCGACCGCTGTCGCAAGTTTGGTGTCCAGTGCCTTAAGCAGCGTCTCAGGCAGGTCTGAGGGTGCGTGAAACTCCGAAAGCTTCTGCTGCACCTCTTCCGGTCCGTTTTGCAACGTGCTGGCCAACCAACCCAAAGCCTCGGCCGGGATCAGCATCGAGGATGGTGCAGCGTCCAGGTTCAGTCCCAAGCCGATCCCCTGCCCGGCCAACATAGATGACAGTACCCGGCCAGACAGCGCCACATATGGAACGGGGCGACCAGCGAACCGCGCCAACCGTTCCTCCAGATCAAAGGCCAGGACGAAACGTCCGTCCGCCACCTCGAACAGCTCAGGCGAAATGTTCTCGCCCTGTGCTTCTTCGGTCAGCATCAGGAACAGTTCGCTGTCTGCCAACCTTTCGAAGAACCGCAAGCGCGCGGCATCGTCCTGAGGCGCGGCCTCCATCGCGGCATGAGCTGTGTCCAGCGCCGTCGCTTCAGTCATTCATCACCTCTTGCACCCGCGCGCGCAGAACCGGCAAAAGATCGGCCTCGAACCACGGATTTTTCTTCAGCCAAGCCGTATTGCGCCATGACGGATGAGGCAAGGCAAAGACCCGCGGCGCATGGTCCCGCCAGCGGCTGACAGTCTCGGTCACCGACGTTTTTGCGCCCAGATGGTACTTGTGCGCATGCCCGCCGACCAACACGGTCAGCGGAACATCTCCGATCATGTCCATCACCTTGTCATGCCATGTCCGACCGCAGATCGGTGGCGGCGGCAAATCCGCCTTTCGTTCGTTATAGCCCGGAAAGCAGAAGGCCATCGGTACGATCGAGACCCGGGACCGATCATAAAACTGCGCCTCATCCAACCCTAACCAGTCCCGCAAACGGTCCCCGGAGGGATCAGTAAAGGGTCGCCCGGACTCGTGCACTCTGGCCCCCGGAGCCTGACCGGCAACCAGCACCCGGGCTCCGGGCTGAAACCAGACCACCGGACGCGGTTCATGTGCGGTGAAGGTTGTGGCGAATTTCTCGGAGCAAAGACGACAGGATTTGATTTCCTCGATCAGGGATGACATCGGATCCTTGGCCTTTCTCAATGGTTTGGGATCAAGATAAGGACCATTGAGTTCCGATCAAGAACCGCTTCTGCCTCCCGACGGGCAACACATCCGCGTGGCCTCACCCAATGTGCATTGATCATTTGTTTCATATTTCGACATAATGTGGCCAACAAAGACCGGTAGCACCAACAAATTCAAGCCGCCGCGAAACGAGATAAATACAGGCCGCGCATGCTGGAATTCGAAAACGTCAGCAAGTCTTTCTGGACCGGAAGTCGCCGCAAAGTGATTCTGGATCAGGTGTCGTTTCGCGTCGAACTGGGCACCTCGCTGGGAGTTCTGGCCCCCAATGGCACAGGCAAGACCACGCTGATCAACATGATGGCCGGGCTGGAAAAACCGGACGAAGGGGTGATCCGCCGCGATTGCCGCGTGTCCTTTCCCATGGGCTTTACCGGTGGTGTGGCCAAGCGTCTATCCGCGCTGGAAAACGCGCGTTACATCGCCAAGATCTATGGTATGGACCCGGATTATGTCGAAGCCTATTGCAAGTGGCTGTGCAATCTGGGCGAGTATTTCAATCAGCCGCTCGGCACCTATTCGTCAGGTATGCGCGGACGATTTACCTTTGCCCTGATGCTGGCGCTGGATTTCGACATGTATCTGATTGATGAAGGTATGCCCTCGTCAACCGATGTCGAATTCAATAAAAAAGCCGGTGCAATCCTGCAGGAAAGATTGCGCACCACAACGCTGGTCATCGTATCCCACAACCCGAAAGTGCTGGAAAAATTCGCGCGGCAGGCGGCGGTTCTGCTGGACGGGCATCTTTACATGTTTGAAACCTTGGAAGAGGCAAAACAGCTATATGACTACCAAACCCAAGGCTAGAAAATACAATCTCGGTGATGAGCCGCCAAGCGAAGGCACCGCCAAGGCCCGCTCCGAGGCGGTTGCGCGCATTCGGCGCGAAACTCAGGGCGTGGATGGCGGCAACAAACCGGGCGAAGAACTGGATGCGATCAAGCGCGAAGGGCTGACCGGTCGTCAATTGCGTGTGGCCCGAAGACTGGCCCAGAAAAACGGGTTGGCGGCGACCTCGGACTATGATGCCGTCCGACTGCTGCGAAAAAAGGGAATCGATCCGTTTCAGCGCTCGAACCTTCTGGAACTGGCGGCGAATGACACGCCCGAACAGGGCGAAGCCGCCCAGGCCAGGGACAGCGTCAGGACCCAATTGCCACTGCCCGCTGCGGATGTCTCGAAAAACCTGCCCGGCCCCGAGCTTAGCCCGGCACAGCGGCGCGAGTATGAGATCGGTCAGATCCAGAAAGACATTGCCAAACGTCGCCGCCGCAAGGTTCTGGCCTTGTTTGCCCGGCTTGCGGTCTTTGTAATCCTGCCGACGCTTGTTGTTGGTTACTATTTCTACCGCGTGGCAACGCCGATGTATGCCAGCGACTCCGCCTTCTCGATTCTACAGGCGGATGGTGGCGGGGCCTCGTTCGGCGGCCTGCTGGCAGGCACGCAATTTGCCACGGCGCAGGATTCGGTCGCCACGCAGGAGTTTCTGGAATCCAAGGACGCGCTGGAGCGACTGGAGCGGGACACTGGCTTTGCCGAGATTTTCAAGCAGGATTGGATCGACCCGATTCAGCGGCTATCCACCGATGCCAGCCTGGAAGAGACCCACAAGCTGTACAAACGCATGGTTACCATCGGATACGATCCAAGCGACGGAATCATCCGTATGGAGGTTGCGGCGCCCAGCCCCGAGATTGCGGTCGATTTTTCCAACAGGCTGATCTCGTACGCCGAAGAAACCATCAATGGTCTGACCGAATTGAAACGTGAAGATCAGATGCGGGACGCTCTGCAAAGCTTTGAGGCGGCGCAGGAGGAACGGCGCAAAGCCCAGGAGGCGTTGATTGAGCTACAGATGCAGGGCGCCGTTCTGGACCCGCAAAGCGTCATTGCCAGCCTGCGGGCGCGAATCGATCAATACGAAGTGGAGTTGCAAGACAAAGAACTGCAACTCGCAGCGCTTCTCGACAACCTGCGCCCGAACGAGGCCAAAGTCGAAGGTGTCCGCGCGGATATCCAACGGCTGGAAGTTGTCCTCGCCGAACTGAACTCTGAGATGTTGGATGCCTCGGCTGGCGAAAACTCGCTGGCCCGTCTGAGCGTGCGAATCCAGATGGCCCAGGCTGATCTGGCGGCCCGGGACATGATGCTGCAAACCGCAATGCAGCAAATGGAAACCACCCGGACCGAGGCCAACCGCAAAGTGCGCTATCTGACAGTATCAGTGAATCCTGTGCCCAGCGAAGATGCCAGTTATCCGCGCAAGTTCGAAAATACGATTTTGGCATTCCTGTTGTTTGCTGGTATCTACCTGTTGATCTCGCTTACCGCGTCGGTCCTTCGTGAACAGGTATCTTCGTAAGACATATGAAACATGTAAAAATCGCCGACTTGACCGTCGGCAACGACCTTCCGCTGACCATCATTGCCGGTCCCTGCCAACTGGAAACCGCCGATCATGCGCAGATGATCGCAGGCAAAATGAAAGAGGCCTGCGATGCCGCAGGCGCGCAATACGTTTTCAAAGCGTCATATGACAAGGCGAACCGGACTTCGTTGTCGGGCAAGCGGGGCATGGGACTCGATGCCGGGCTGAAGGTCCTGGACGACATTCGCAAAACAATGGGCATTCCGGTGCTGACCGATGTCCATACCGAGGCCCAATGCGCCATCGCCGCCGAGGCAGCTGACGTTCTCCAAATTCCGGCGTTTCTGTGCCGCCAGACGGATATGCTGCTGGCTGCAGGCAATTCGGGCGCTGTTGTCAACGTCAAGAAAGGGCAGTTTCTGGCCCCGTGGGAGATGCCCAACATCGTCACCAAGATCGAAAGCACGGGAAACCACAACATCCTGCTGACCGAGCGCGGCACCTCGTTTGGCTACAACACGCTGGTGGCCGATATGCGGTCGCTGCCGCAAATGGCCAAAACCGGCTATCCGGTGGTGATGGACGCCACGCATTCCGTGCAGCAACCCGGAGGTCAGGGTGGCTCGTCCGGCGGTCAACGTGAATTTGCTCCGGTGATGGCCCGCGCTGCGGTGTCGCTGGGCGTTGGGGCACTGTTTATTGAAACACATCAGGACCCGGACAATGCGCCGTCTGATGGGCCGAATATGATCCCAATCGGTGATATGCCCCATCTTATTGACACATTGATGCGCTTTGATGCGCTGGCCAAAGAGAATCCGATTCAAATTTAACGATTGAGATTTGTAATGATGAAACCCCTTCCCGAGGTGACCCCGAACACCTGGAGCTTTCTGCGCGACCCTATGATCAAGCCCACCGGGTTTCGTGAATATGACGCGCGTTGGAAATATCCTGATGAAATCAACCTGCCCGGCATGACCGCCCTTGGTCTGGGGCTGGGCACCCAGATGCGCAAACGCGGGATCGCCCCTGTGATCGCCGTGGGCAACGATTATCGCGACTATTCGCTGTCGATCAAAAACGCACTGATTGTCGGCCTGATGCAGGCGGGTATTCAGGTCAAGGATATTGGCCCCGCGCTCAGCCCGATGGCCTATTTCGCGCAGTTCCATCTGGATGTGCCAGCTGTGGCAATGGTGACCGCGAGCCATAACCCCAACGGCTGGACCGGCGTCAAAATGGGCTTTGACCGCCCTCTGACTCATGGTCCTGACGAGATGTCCGAACTGCGCGATATTGTGCTGAACGGCGAAGGCGTCGCCCGCACGGGTGGATCGTATGAGTTCGTCGATGGCGTAAAAGAGGCCTATATCGACGATCTGGTCGGCGATTTCAGAATGTCGCGCCCGCTCAAGGTCGTCTGTGCCACCGGAAACGGCACAGCATCCGCCTTCGCGCCCGAGATTTTCGAGCGCATGGGCGTCGAAGTTGTACCCAGCCATACTGAACTGGATTACACTTTTCCGCATTACAACCCGAACCCCGAAGCAATGGAAATGCTGCACGACATGGCCAATTCGGTCAAATCCAGCGGTGCCGATCTGGCGCTTGGGTTTGACGGCGATGGTGACCGCTGCGGCGTGGTGGATGACGAAGGCGAAGAGATTTTTGCGGACAAGGTTGGCGTCATCATGGCCCGTGATCTGGCCAAGCTGTATCCCGGCTCGACCTTTGTGGCGGACGTGAAATCCACTGGCCTGTTCGCCAGCGACCCGGATCTGCAAGCCAATGGGGTAAAGGCAGACTACTGGAAAACCGGTCACAGCCACATGAAGCGCCGGGTCAAAGAAATCGGTGCGCTGGCAGGATTTGAAAAATCCGGGCACTACTTCCTGGCCGAACCGATCGGGCGTGGCTACGATTGCGGTATGCGGGTCGCAGTTGAGATCTGCAAGCTAATGGATCGCAACCCGGATCAAAGCATGTCCGATCTGCGCAAGGCGCTGCCAAAAACCTGGTCGACACCGACGATGTCGCCCTATGCGTCTGATACCGAGAAATACGACATTCTCGGCCGTCTGGTGGACAAGCTGGTCGCCAAGGCCGATGCAGGCGAGACATTCGCGGGTCGCGCGATCAAAGAGGTCGTCACCGTCAACGGGGCGCGCGTCATCCTGGACAATGGAAGCTGGGGTTTGGTCCGGGCGTCTTCGAACACTCCGAATCTTGTGGTTGTATGCGAAAGCAGCGAAAGCGAGGGGGAAATGCGGGCGATCTTTGCCGATATCGACGCGGTGATCCGCACTGAACCCGGTGTCGGTGATTACGACCAGACCATCTGATCTTGCTTGCAGGGGCTGCAGTCTAGTGCAGCCCCACTGACGATCTCAATCCGCGCCCAAAAGCTTCAACAGGCTTTTCTTGGCCTCTTTCTCCAGCTTTTTCTTAAGTGCCTTTTCGGCGTCTTCGGTGCTTTCCACAGTGGTATCAAGTTCTTTCCCGACCTTCCTGAGCACCTTGTCCTTCGCGTCATCTTCAATCTCTTTCAGCTTGCCCTCGGCGGCAGCCTCGATGACCTTTGACAAATCCGGTTTGATCGACGGATTGCTCCACGGTCCTTTGATCTCAACCGGTACGGCGATGCCTTCGCCCGAATTTGCGCGCAGGGCGACAGGCGTAAACAGATAATCAATATCGCGCGCGCCCAATCCCACGCGCCCCTTGCCGTCGGCGCGGAAGTTGTCCAGTTGCATCAACAAGTCCCGGTTTCTCAGGTTCCCATCCTTGATGGTAAAACTCGCCGTCAGGCTGTTGAACACTGTGGTTCCCCCGGACAAAGCCCCGCGTCCCATCAACCGATCAAGATCAAAGCCAGATATCACGCCCTTTCCAACGTTGACCTTTCCTTTTCCGCTGAGCGACCGCATGATTTGATCCTCGGACTGGCCAACCCCCAGAAATTCGAATGCTCCGGACCCGGTTCCCGACAGCCTTTCGACACCGGCCAAATTCGTCAGTGCCTGTTGAATATTGATGTCATCTATCGCCAGCTTGCCGCCAACAGACAGGCCGTTGCGGTTATTCGCGACCACCTGCCCGTTCAACTGGCCCGAGAACAGAGTTGCCGGATGCATTTTCAGAACCGCGCGTGACCGGTCCAGTTCCAGCGTCAGATCGCTTGGGCCAAGGGTCAGTCCCGGCACCGCAATCGAGTTGGCTTGCAACCGGACCGTGCCATTGGCCAGTGACAGCGCCGAAGCGTCGATGGGGGCCTTGGACCATCCAGCGCTCTTTGACGAAGAACTGCGACTACCCTCGCCGTCGCCACCGCTGCCGGACCCTGCGGCGTGCGACAGATCAAGATCGCCCGCATTCACACGGGCGGTGATCCGGGGCACGCTGGCGATCTGAACATCCGCCTCACCCGTCAGGCGATTGTCGTCCAATTGAACTGTCATATCCCGCAGCGAGATCAGGCCATCCCGGGTGTAAGTCATGGCCCCGGTCACCTCGGCGGTGCGGCCCAACCCGTCCGGGACCGATATGTCGCCCTGACCGAAAGCTGTCAGCATCTTGTGTGTGTCTTGCGTGGACACCGTCATCTGCCCGTCCATCTCACCGATCAGGTTGACGCGGCCAGAAAACCGGACCGACCCACCTGGAGCCGTCAGGGTTGCCTCAAGCGGGGTGACCACGCCCGAGGCAAAAGCGGGAAGGTCGGGGATTGTCATATCCACATCCACCGCGCCACCGGACACCGGCATGTGGGCCTGCATCTCCATCGGGGCCGACACATCGGGCCAGCGCGCCGACAGGTCGACATTTGCGAAATCCATACTGGTTGCCCCGTCCTCAACGTAGATCAGGCGCGCGCGTGTCAGCTCAAGCTGATCCAAAGTGACAGTGGCGCTTTCCGTCTGAGACGACGCCGTCCCACCCGCCGCAGGTGCGGATGCAGACGAACCGGCGGCCGGGGTCATCTCCCAGTTTCCGCGGCCATCTGTCAGCTCCAGGCGCAGCACCGGGTCTTCGGCCACGATACGTTTGATTTTCAGATCACCCTGCATCAAGGCAGCGGCATCCACCCCAACGGCCAGGCTTTGGGCGCTCAGCATCGGCTCGGGTCCGGCCCAGGGCGCGTTGCCAAAGGTGACTGGGCCGGTTTCCATACCCAAGACGGGCCAGAAAGACAGGTTGACGTCGCCGGACAAGGTCAGCTCACGACCGGTTTGCGCCTTCACCTGCTCGGCAAGAATCGCGCCAAGCTTGTCGCCCGGCATCAACAGCAGCGCACCGATCACCAGACCAATCACTGCCACCACAACGAACAGGATACGTATCAACCACTTCATATTATGCCTGCGCCTTTCCGGCTTGAATGCTCTGATGCAAGTCAGCCCTGAGCGCACGGCATTTGCAAGGGAAAGCTTTCCCCTCTATATGCCGCGCCATGAGTACGAACCCGCCCAACCTTCGCCCCGACCTGGCCCCAGCGGCCCGGATTTCCGATACGCCCCGGCGCGGCCAGCCGACGCTGGGCATGGTGTCTTTGGGCTGCCCCAAAGCTCTGGTCGACAGTGAGCGGATCTTGACCCGCTTGCGTGCAGAAGGATACGGGATTTCGCCCGATTATGCAGGGGCCGATGCCGTGATCGTGAATACCTGCGGGTTTCTGGACAGCGCCAAGGCCGAGTCGCTTGAGGCCATCGGCGAAGCTCTGGTTGAAAACGGCAAGGTCATCGTAACCGGGTGTCTGGGGGCTGAACCCGACTATATCCGAGAGCATCATCCGCGCATTCTGGCAGTCACCGGCCCGCATCAATATGAACAGGTTCTGGACGCGGTGCATGCCGCCGTGCCACCCGATCCAAACCCGTTTGTCGATCTTCTACCCGCATCCGGTGTGAAGCTGACGCCGCGCCATTACAGCTATCTGAAAATCTCCGAAGGCTGTAACCACAAGTGCAAGTTCTGCATCATCCCCGACATGCGCGGCAAACTGGCCAGCCGTCCGGCCCATGCCATCCTGCGTGAAGCTGAGAAGCTGGTCGACAACGGCGTCCGCGAGTTGCTGGTGATCTCGCAAGACACCTCGGCCTATGGGTTGGACCGCAAATATGATGTGAACCCGTGGAAAGATCGCGAAGTGCGCAGCCATATCACCGACCTGGCGCGCGAGTTGGGGCAAATGGATGCCTGGGTCCGCCTGCACTACGTCTACCCCTACCCGCATGTGCGCGAGCTGATCCCCCTGATGGCCGATGCAGGCTGCAATGTTCTGCCCTATCTGGACATTCCCTTCCAGCACGCCCACACGGATGTTCTGAAACGCATGGCCCGCCCGGCCGCGGCAGCGCGGACACTGGACGAGATTGCCGCCTGGCGGGCAATCTGCCCGGATATCACGCTACGATCCACCTTCATCGTTGGTTATCCCGGAGAAACCGAGACCGAGTTCCAGACCCTGCTCGACTGGATGGATGAGGCACAGTTGGATCGGATCGGGTGCTTTCAATACGAAGACGTCAAAGGTGCGCGGTCAAATGACTTGCCCGACCATGTACCGGCCGAAGTCAAACAGGAGCGCTGGGAACGGTTCATGGAGAAAGCGCAGACGATCTCAGAAACAAAGCTGGCCGCCAAGGTCGGTCAGGCGCTGGATGTCATCGTGGACAGTGTCGACGACGAAGCCGCAACCTGCCGTACCAAGGCCGACGCACCCGAGATAGACGGCAACCTGTTCATCGACGAAGGGTTCGAAACCCTGAAACCCGGCGATATCGTCACGGTCGAGGTGGATGAGGCGAGCGATTATGATCTGTGGGGCACAATTGATCAGAAGTAGCCGAACAGACCGCAGCTGTCAGCTTTGACCCTATAAACGGGCGCTGAAAGGGCTTTTTACTTTAAGCACTCGAAGGGTGATCTCTGGTCGCCGCCTCATAGATTCTCAAATCCTGTTCGCAGACTTGATCCAACAAGCTTTTTACGTGTTGAGGTTGGTCATCGTATTTGGGATATCCCGCTTTTGGTGATTTTCGAAGATACTCGACTTCGACCGATAGACCCGTCTTTTCGGAAACCTTTTGAGCAAACTCCGACATGTTCGCTGTGTCCCCTATGACGTCAAAGCTCCGCAAATGTTCAATGGCTTTGGCAGTCCTCTTTCGTGCAATATCCTGAGAGGTATCGCTGCTCTCGCGCACAATCTGAGTGCTTCCGGTGAAAAAGCTGGCGTAACTTCCCCCGCTTCCTGCGCCCGCCATGCTCTCAAGCCATTCCTCTATGCTTACATCTATCCCGAAATGTTCGCGGTTTTTCTCTTTGTACCGATTGTAGTAGTACGCCGACAGTAACCGATCGATTGGATGGCGGATAAGCGTTAGAAAAACATCGTTGTCCTGTTTTGCCCGCACGGCGGCTTCGGAAAACGGGAAGTGGCCCGTATAAAGCGGGTACCTGTTTTGCATGAATGAATAAAAAAACACATGCTCACGGTGCAGCATCATAGATTGCTGCATGATGTCAGAGGCGGCCTTGCTGGCCTTTGTGTCCAAATGGAACTCTGCCTTATGTCGACGTGCCCCCGCCTTGATATAGGCTTTTCTAAGTGCCGCCCTAACGCTGGAACCCCCACACTTAGGAATATGAAAAAACACCGTACGCTTCAAAGCCGCTTTTTTCTTGGTGCCAAAAGACCAGCTCCCGGTGTTTTTCGGGGAAAGTTTTGAGAACACGATCTTGTCCACTTCCTGAATGATCTAACCCGACCAGTGCCAAACCGTTTTTGCGTATCGTGTACGTTTAACACGCTTACTGCTCGGCGCTGGAAATCGAGTGTTGCGTGCCCATTATATTGCCGCCTCAATCAAAACAACCACCCAAGCCACACCTGCCGCAATGGCGGTCAGGGCAACTGCGGCACTCGCGGCGTCTTTGGCCTGTCTGGCCAACTCACTACGTTCCGTCGACGTATGATCCACGGCCCGCTCAATGGCCGTGTTGAACAGCTCTGCAACCAGAACCAGGATTCCCAGGACCAGAATCAAGACACGCAAAACCGGCTCGACTGGTAACAGAATCACCAGTATCGCCGAGATCAGATTGGCCCAGGCCCAGACGCGAAAGGAGTATTCCTGCCTCCATGTGGCCATCAGGCCTTGCCAGCTCCAGCGGGTGCGATCTCTCAGTCGGGTAAAGAAATTACGCATGTGGTCTCCTGTCTCGGGCGGTTGAGAAAGGCACGTTCCCGACCTGCTGCCGAAACGCAAGAAAAAACCGCCCAAAAGGCGGTCTTCCCTATCGAAGGCAGGTCAGCCCCGCAAAGGGACCGACCTTGAGAATTGTTATTGCGTGACCGGATTACACACGGTCTGGCCGGCCTCGGTCGTTGCCAGTTCATAGCCCGCCGCGCAGCTTGGCGTGCCGAATTTGTCATAGTCCGGCTGAATGAATACCGGGGTAGGCTCTTCCTGCTGCGAGCAGGCGGTCAATACAACGGCGGTGGCGCAGATAGCAGCGAATTTCAGCTTCATGTCCTTCAGTCCTTTATTACTTTTCTGATATTGCCCAGTTTTTCGGGGCCAGTCTCAGGATAAGACCAAGATTGCGGTCTGGCAACCAAGTTGATCACAAATCTGTGAGCAAAGGCAAAGCGCTGCCAGTTGGACTATCCTGTTGCGCGTCCTTTCCTTTCAGCGGCAAAACTCTAATTTGCCAGCTAAGACCAGCCACAGACGGAGAAGCCAGATGTCAGACGCGCCTATTATTGCCCAGAAAACCCCGTATCCGGTCGAAGTCACCGAGGGTAAAAGCTATTTCTGGTGCGCCTGCGGAAAATCCCAACGCCAACCGTTCTGCGATGGTTCTCATAAAGGAACCGGGTTCGAGCCTGTGAAATACACCGCCGAGACCGACAAGAAGGTGTTCTTTTGTGGATGCAAACACAGCGCGACCCCGCCGCTGTGTGATGGGTCACACGCGAAACTGTAGTACAATCACATCAATGCGTTGAGGGTTTCGGCATTGGCGCAAAATGCCGGAGCCTCTTGCGGCTTGACCTGCTGCGTTGCCAGCCAGGCCTGACATTTGTCGCAGCAATGCGCTGCGCGACAATGCGTGACCATATGGGCATAATCCTCGGCGGATAGCTTACCTTCGGCCATGGCTTCGGTCAGGGAAACGCCTAGACACCGGGCCACCGACCGCGTTAACCAGAAGTGCTTTTCAATCTCTCCCAAAACATCTTTTGGCATCAGTTCACCTTTGTGCGTTTTGTCTTGAGCTTTGCAAACCGGGCACGGTTGCAACAGAGCTTTGGCGCGGCCTCGGCAACGTCGTTTTCGTCCAGCCAGTCCGGGCAGGAACTGGCCCACTCACATCCGCGGCAATACTGGATCATTTCGGCCCATTCCTCTTGGCTCAGCTGACCGGAACGATGTGCATCGACGATATCCGCCCCGGTCGCCCGGCCCATGCGCAAAACCAGCCGCAGATGTGTCATGATCTGTCCAAGTTGCTGCATGGTGCCATTACTCCTACGGTGCAAGCCGTTTCAACAAGTCCTGATTCCGACAGTATTCCGGGGTGTGTTCGACCCTTTCGTTCTGTGCCAGAAAGTTTTCGCAATGGCCGGGATTCGGACAGTCAACGCAGCGCAGAACCGCATCCGAGATTTCGTCAAACCGCAAAGAGCCCGTAATTGTAGCCTCCTGCAGGTCTACACCCAGCGTCTCGGCCATCCGATCCATAAGAGCCGCATGGCGGCGCAGTGTTTCACGATCTGTCATCAGGCATCCTCTCCCATTGGCGCTTGGGATGGACGCTAGCGTATTTCAGGATTCAAGCCCTTGATGCAGGTCAATCCGCCCCGGACAGGTGATCCAGGTAGGCGCGAGTGGCGTCCTGAACCCGTCGGAACCGGTCTCCACCCAACTTCTTGCCGCCATACCATCGCGTCACGATGACCACGTGATCTGACAGACCCGCGCGTTCCATCATCCGCAGAATGACCATGGCCGCCCCGGATTCGCCGTCATCCGCCTTGAGAGCGCCTGTTGGCAGGATGGCCGCCCAGGTGTTGTGTGTCGCCTTGGCATAAGCTTTTTCGGATTTCAGCGCGTCAAGCACCACATTAATATCATTGCGGCTGCGCACCGGAGCCCCCGAAACAGCATATTTTGAGCCCCGATCGCTCAGCACCACGCCCAAACGGGTGAGCTGTGTCATCGGGTCAGTCCCAGCCGGGACGCGGTTTGCAAGACAATCTCGACCCGCTGCGCATTGGGCGGGTGCGAGGCCAGGAAACGATCCCCCGGATCCGGGATACGCTGAAAGAACTCCAGCCCGATCAATGGGCTGTATCCGGCCACATTTGTGATGATTGTTCCCAGCTCATCCGCTTCCAGCTCGAACTGCTTGGAATAGGTTTGCACGCCGACCTCGGCCCCAAGAGCTTGTGCGCGTTCGATCCCTGCGGAATCCTCCCCCTGTTCGCGGGCCAGCTCACCAAAGATGCGCGCGCTTTCGCTGGCATTGTCCGCCTGACGTGCGATATGCCCCAGAATGTGATGCGCAGCCTCATGGCTCATGACAAAGGCAAGCTCATCCGCATTTTGCGCCGTTTGGATCATCGGTTGCGTGAAGATGATCAAGGGTCGCCCGTTCTTGTCCAGGGTCTGAAACGCATTCGCGGGCGCGCGTGGGTTCAGATCCACGAGAATGACAAAGTCGCAATTGGACGTTTTGCTCCGGCGGCGGCATTCCGCGCTGGCGGCAGGTCCGACGGCGCGGCTGACGTCTTCGAAGGTTTTTGCGGTGGGTTGCAATCCGGTTGAACCCGGCTCCCATTTGGCGGCCGGAACGGCAATTACCGAGGCGGAGTCACATGCCGCCAGAAGCAAAACCAGAAACAGGGCAAGACCACGCATTCCAATTCCTTTCCGCAAGTCCGGCAGCACATCAACATAACCCGGCAAATTCACCGCGACCACAGCCGAATGCACGTTCCATGGGTTGCAATACCCTCTGCAGCCGGTCACTCTGATCACATGTTTTCGATTGAGCACGAATTTGACTCGACGGTCATCACATTGGTGGATGAGGGCCAGAAACCCCTGCAAGAAGATATTGTGATCAATAGCTTCGCCGAATGTGTCACGATTGAGCAATGGGACCCGCGCACCGACACGATGCAGAAGATCACCCTCTCACCCGAGCAGGTGCGCGATCTGGCGGCCGCACTGGATTTGCCCGAGGGTGTTTATCAAATTCGCGAGACTGACCCGGACGGCTCCTGACGCCCCCCTTATACCAAAGTGGCGCCCGCCCGGAAACCACGTTGGTGTCATATTGGAAATCAACCCTCTCGCATTCCGTTTGCCCTTGAAACTCAGCCTCCTCTGACCGACATACACCTATGCCCATGTGAAGGAAGTTAACATATGTCCCTGAAAAGCCCTGCCGCGTTGGAATTTCTGCAGAACCGGCGCTCGCGTCCGGCAAAGACCCTTGTGGCACCCGCGCCCGGGCGCGAGGACCTGCTGCCGCTGTTGACCGCCGCTGCACGCAGCCCGGATCACGGCAAGCTGGAGCCGTGGCGGTTCATCGTGATCGAAAAAGGCGCAATGCGCAGACTATCGGAGTTGACACAGACCCGAGGGCAGGCCCTGGGCAGAACACCGGAAGAGCTTGCCAAAGACCGCAGCCAGTTCGACATGGGTCATCTGGCCGTTGCGGTGATCGAGGTTCAAAAGCCGTCCCCCAAGGTTCCGGCCATCGAACAAACCTATTCTGCCGGAGCTGTATGTCTGGCCTTACTGAACGCGGCACTGGCAGCGGGATGGGGGGCCAACTGGCTGTCCGGCTGGCAATCCCATGACCCGGAATTTGGCAAGACAGCATTCGGATTGGCCGAAAACGAACGAATCGCGGGCTTTATCCATATCGCGACCGAAGGTGTCGCGCCGCCTGAACGCCCCCGGCCCGATATTGCGGCGCTGACCGAATGGGTCAGTGAATGATCATCCTGAATGCCTTTTTCGCGGCGCTGGGCCAGGTCGGAGATCCCAGATTCCGCGCGGTTTTGCTGCGCGGTGTCGGCTTCACGATCCTTCTGCTGGTCGTGGCCTGTGCCGCAGCGATCTGGCTGATCAACCGGCTGTCGGGAAACGAGATTTCGCTGCCTTTTGTGGGCGCTGTTCCGTGGCTGAACGATGTCCTCAACTATTCGGGCATCTTTCTGGTGCTGATCCTGCCGGTTTTTTTGATGGTACCTGTGGCGTCTGCCATCACCTCGATGTTTCTCGATGAGGTCGCGCAAGCGGTCGAAGACCGGCATTATCCCGCGTTGCCCGGTGTTCCGGGCATTCCCTTCAGCGACGGGCTGCGGGATGCGATCGGCTTTATGGGCGTGTTGATCGCCGCCAACCTCTGCGCGTTGGTCCTCTATGCGATCTTCACACCTCTTGCGCCGTTTATCTTCTGGGCGATGAACGGGTTTCTGCTGGGCCGCGAGTATTTCACACTGGCCGCCATGCGCCGTATCGGACGGGACGCGGCCCGCAAGCTGCGGGCAAAGCACTCAGGAACCATATGGCTGGCTGGCACGCTGATGGCGATCCCTTTGTCCGTGCCTCTGGTGAACCTAGTGATCCCGATCATCGGGGCCGCAACCTTCACCCATATCTATCACAAATTGTCCGCGCCCTGAGCATCATTCGCGCGGTGGCAACTGGTTGAGCCAGTCGAAATCCCGTACCGAGATCACACCGGAAATAATGATGCCCGCGATGATGGCCCAAAGCACAACGGTAATGCCGGTGGTGATCCAGAGCTTTTTCTTCATGTGATGCACTTCCGGCGCACCGGCATGGGTGCCCGGAACGATCTCGCCCAGATCGCCTTGAGTCTTGATGCGCACCGGCAAGACGACCAGCAGAGTCAGAAACCAGATAACCGCAAATAGAACCAGACCGGCGGTGATCGTCATGACAGCCCCTCCGCGTTCAGACCTGTTCCAGTTCGACCAGGCAACCGTTGAAGTCTTTGGGATGGAGGAACAAAACGGGTTTCCCGTGCGCGCCAATCTTGGGTTCGCCAGATCCCAAAACCCGTGCACCGGTTTCTTTCAGGTGATCACGCGCGGCGATGATATCCTCGACCTCATAGCACACGTGATGAATCCCGCCCGAAGGGTTTTTCTCCAGAAATCCGTTGATCGGACTGTCATCGCCCAGCGGATACAGCAGTTCGATCTTGGTGTTTGGCAGTTCGATGAACACCACTGTTACACCATGATCAGGTTCATCCTGCGGCGCACCAACCTTGGCCCCCAGCGCGGTTTGGTATTGCGCGGATGCGGCCTCAAGATCTGGAACTGCGATGGCAACATGGTTCAGGCGACCGATCATGGAACTCTCCTTTGTTCTGCGCTGCAGCGGTTATGGGGTCAGTTTGCACAAAGGACAAGTGCGCCAAATCGTCGTTAACGCGGTGTTAGCCAGATGTTCCTAGCGTGAGGCATCTGCTGAATAGGAGCTCTGCCATGGACGATTCGGGACCGTTTTCCCCCGCGCCACCCGTTGCGACAAAACTGCGCCCCCTGCTGGGCCAGACCATTCTCGTTGTGGAAGACAGCCGGTATGCTTGCGATGCAATCCGGTTGATGTGCCTTCACAGCGGCGCGCGCATTCGCCGGGCAGATTGCCTGGCATCGGCGCGCAGGCATCTGCAGATTTACCGCCCATCCGTCCTTATCGTTGATCTGGGCCTACCCGATGGATCGGGTGCCGATCTGATCGGTGAACTGTCCGAAGCCACCCCCCGGATCGAGGTCATTCTTGGCCTTTCAGGCGACGACGACGCCCGGGAGGAAGCTCTTTTTGCCGGTGCGGACGGGTTTCTGGCCAAACCCCTGACCTCATTGTCCTACTTTCAGACATCCATCCTGGAACTGCTGCCCGAGGATCGCCGCCCCGGCGGGTTGGACACAGTACGCGACGAAACCATCAACCCCGACCCACTGGCCTATCAGGACGACATGGCCCATATCGCGGATGTTCTGGCTGGCCCGACGATTCCCCGCAGCCTGGACTATGCCGTCCAATTCTTGAGCGGTGTCGCTCGGGACGCTCAGGACGGCACCCTTGCCGAAGCCGTGCGACAACTGGCCCACTCGCGTGCTCGGGGGGCACCGGTCACGGCACAGGCCGCGCGTTTAGCCGGGTTGGTACAGAACCGGTTGGAACGGCAAGAGGCGATCTGAAATGGTCATTGCCTACTTTGTCACCGCTTCCGTTCTGTGCGTCTGGTGTTATCGCCAGACCCGCCACGCCGCCAAAGCGATCCGCGTCAGGCGCCACAAGACGACAGAGTTTTGGGATTAGCACAGCCGCGCACTGTTGCGCCGACCGACATGTCGACACGGATCGGTGGAACACCCGCAAATGAAAATCGCCCGCGCAATGCGGGCGATACAGCATCAGTCCTGAGGGATGAGCCGAAGCCCCAGTTCCATCAACTGATCCGAGGTCGGATCAGAAGGCGCGTCCATCATCAGATCCTCGGCGCGCTGGTTCATGGGGAACATCATGACCTCGCGGATGTTGGCCTCATCCGCCAACAGCATTACGATGCGGTCAATACCCGCTGCACAGCCACCATGCGGCGGCGCGCCATAATGGAAGGCATTGAACAGGGCTCCAAAGCGGGATTTCACCTCATCCGCGCCATAGCCTGCCAGTTCAAACGCTTTAAGCATGATTTCGGGTTTGTGGTTCCGGATCGCACCCGAGACCAACTCGTACCCATTGCAGGCCAGGTCGTACTGATATCCGCGCACGTCCAGCGGATTGCCGTTCAGCGCCTCCATCCCACCTTGCGGCATCGAGAACGGGTTGTGTTCAAAGTCAATCGCGCCAGTTTCTTCGTCCTGCTCATAGATCGGGAAATCCACGATCCAGGCGAAGGCAAAGCGATCTTTTTCGGTGAGGCCAAGTTCTTCGCCGATCACATCCCGCGCCTTACCGGCGACCTTTTCAAAGGCTTTTGGCTTGCCACCCAGGAAAAACGCCGCATCGCCAACGCCCAGCCCCAGTTGCTGACGGATCGCTTCGGTCCGCTCAAGCCCGATGTTCTTGGCCAACGGCCCGGCGGCCTCCATCCCCTGCCCCTGATCGCGCCAGAAGATGTAACCCATGCCGGGCAGGCCTTCTTTCTGGGCGAATGCGTTCATGCGGTCGCAGAACTTACGGCTGCCACCGCTTGGCGCGGGGATCGCGCGAATTTCGGTGCCGTCCTGCTCCAACAGCTTCGCGAAAATCGCGAAGCCAGAATCGCGGAAGTGGTCGGAGACCACTTGCATTTTAATAGGGTTCCGCAGATCGGGCTTGTCAGTACCATACCAAAGGGCCGAGTCTTTGTATGATATCTGCGGCCACTCCTGATCGACTTTCCGGCCACCGCCGAATTCCTCGAACACACCGGTCAGAACGGGCTGGATTGTGTCGAACACGTCCTGCTGCTCGACAAACGACATCTCAAGGTCAAGCTGGTAGAAATCGGTGGGCGAGCGGTCAGCGCGCGGGTCTTCGTCGCGGAAACAGGGCGCGATCTGGAAATACTTGTCAAAGCCCGACACCATGATCAGCTGTTTGAACTGCTGCGGGGCCTGCGGCAGCGCATAGAACTTGCCCGGGTGCAGACGCGAGGGCACCAGAAAGTCACGCGCGCCTTCGGGCGACGAGGCTGTGATGATCGGCGTCTGATATTCGCGGAAACCCTGACCCCACATGCGTCGGCGCATCGAGGCCACAACGTCCGAGCGCAGGGTCATGTTCTGCTGCATCGCCTCGCGGCGCAGGTCCAGATAGCGATAGCGCAGGCGGGTTTCCTCGGGATATTCCTGATCGCCGAACACCATCAGCGGCAGTTCATCGGACGCGCCCAGCACCTCCAACTCACGCACGTAAACCTCAATCTCGCCGGTGGGCAGTTTCGGGTTCACCAGATCTGCGTCACGGGCTTTGACAGTACCGTCGATGCGGATGCACCACTCGGATCGCACCTTCTCCAATTCGGCAAAGGCGGCGCTGTCACCATCGCACAGCACCTGCGTCACGCCGAAATGGTCACGCAGGTCGATGAACAATACGCCGCCGTGGTCGCGGACCCGATGCACCCAACCCGACAGGCGGACGGTTTCACCGACATTGGCGGCGGTCAAGGCGGCGCAGGTGTGGCTGCGATAGGCGTGCATCGGTTATATCCCTTCGGGCGCAGAATTCATCGCGCCGATACACCCCGTCAGGCCCGGAAAGTCAAGGCAGGTCGGGCCGTCAAAACGGCCTTTGCACATTGCCGGAATAGAAATAGATGCCCAGACCCGCAGCAAAGATGATGTTCCCGGCAATCGCGTGCAGAAGAACGGCGTAGAAGAACGAACCGCGCCGGCGGTACGCCCATGCAAACAACAGCCCTCCGGCGAAGGTCATCACGGCGACAAGCCAGCTCCAATACATCAGATGCGCCAATGAAAACAGGGCGGCATTCAGCATATAGGCCCAGCGCCCGTCTGGCAGAATGCCGTGGTAGCGGCGGAAAAACAGCACGCGAAACAGCAACTCCTGCGGCAGGGCCGAGGCCAGCGGATAGCCGATCCAGATCACCATCAGCAGCTCGGGCCGGTAGCGCAGCAGCGCAAAGGCAGCGTCCGGGCGGGTCATCATCACCAGCGCCGAGCACACCGCCACCATCGCAATTGTGAACACCAGAACCTCAATCCACGACCAGTTGCGCCAGCCATAACGCAGTTCTGCCCAGGAAAAGCCGGGCGTGTTGTGCAACAAAACGATGCCCAACCCGGTGAAGGCAAATAGTGAGGGGAACATCCAGTCCGGCGGAAACAGGACCGCGATCAGCACCGGCACAGCGACGAAAAACAGCACAAATTCCAGCCATAGCCGAGGGCGCACCGCCGCGCGTTCCAGCCATTCGTCCTGTTTGGTCACTGCTCTGCCAACTCCGCCCGGATCATCCCACGCAGGGAATTGCCCATATGGATGGTTTTCGCATTTCGGAGATCGGTCAAGGTCAGAACAGCCTCGGCCCCTTGATTTGTGTCCAGAAATTCCTGCCGCAGGACACCCGGCAACAACCCGCTGGACAGCGGCGGGGTCAGATGCTGGCCATCTGGTGTTTCGATGAAGAGGGTGGTGATCGTGCCCTCACACAGCTCATCCCGTTCGTTCAGGAACACCAGTTCATCGACTCCGTCGGGCAAGTTCGCCCGCGCGGTGTCATAAACGGCGCGGCGGGTTGTCTTGTGTTGCAGCCAGATATCTGCCGAAGACAGCCGCTGTCCGGCGATCCCCAGCCGCCAGAGGGGCGGGTTCGCCGTCAGATCGCCGGTTGTCAGATCAAACTGCCCGCCCCGGTCCAGTGTCAGCCGACACCGCAGCGGGCCAGCGCCCAGAACCGCATTCAAGGCATCAATCGCCCTGTCGCGGTCAAAAGCGATCCCGAACGCCTCAGCCGACGCCGCCATCCGGTTCAGGTGCCGATCCAGCCGGACAAATCCGCACTCTGGCCGCAAGGCCAGGGTTTCGATCAGGCGGAAATCAGGCTCGGCTGGCGGGCAAAGCGCGCTTTCCATAGCGCCTCCTCATATTCCGAAGGGGCGGTGCTGTCCCAGACGACGCCGCCGCCCACATTCAGCGTGGCAGCACCGTTTTCGACCATCATTGTGCGGATGGCCACGTTGAATTCCCACCGGCCATCCGGCGCGGCCCATCCGATTGTGCCGCAATAGATGTCGCGGGGCCATGGCTCCAGATCGGACAGGATTTCCATCGCGCGGATTTTGGGCGCGCCGGTGATTGATCCGCACGGGAACAGAGCCGTCAGGATGTCCGACAACCCGGCCCCCTTGTGCAATTGCGCGGCGACCTGCGACACCATCTGGTGCACCGTGGCGTAGGTTTCGACCTTGAACAGTTCGGGCACCGTGACCGAGCCCGGCAGCGCCACCCGGCTGATATCGTTGCGCAAAAGATCGACGATCATCAGGTTCTCGGCCCGGTTCTTTTCGTCCGACGACAGGAAAGCGCGACGGCGCTCATCCTCAACTGGGTCCTCGGAACGGGGCTGAGTGCCTTTCATCGGGCGGGTTTCGATCCGACCCTCAGCATCGGTGCGAAAGAACAATTCGGGCGAACGGCTGAGCAGGTCCGGCAGCCCGTCCTGCTGCACCAGCGCGCCATGACCCACGGGCTGACCGGCGGCGAGTAAGGCATATAAAGCGGCGCTGTCACCCGCCATTCTCAGATCAATCGGAAAGGTCAGATTGGCCTGATAGATATCTCCTGCCCCGATCGCCGCATGCACCGCCTGAAACGCAGTGTCATAGCGGGCCTGATCCCAACGGGGCCGAAGTTCAGTCACCTCACCACCGGGCGCGGGCAACGCCACCCGGTCCGGCGCATCATAAACGCCAAAGCACAGCAAAGGCAGGCGACGCTGCGCGGGCAAACGCGCGGACAGGCGCGGTTCCAACACATATCCCAGCTCATAGCTTGCGTAACCGGCCAGCCAGGCCCCATCAGCGCGGGCCTGATCCAGCGCTGCCAAAGCGTCGGGCACATCCTCGGCCCGATCCGCGCAGATCATCTGCGTGGGCTGTTGAAACCCGGTGCCACGCCCGGCCGGTCCCTGATCGAAACGAATCCGCACTTGCATCCCCATTTGCCACGCTCCGCGATATAGAGATTGTGACAGCAGGGGAAAGAGGAGAAAGCGGCAATTTCACCCCTGTTTCCGATCCCCCTTGCACCTTTTCGCGCGGTCCCTATAACGCAGGACAATTTGGGTGCCGGGATGGTGCCCTGACTCGCGGAAAAGTGAAGGGACCAAGCCATGCCGAGAAGAACCGACATTCAGTCGATCATGATCATCGGGGCAGGCCCCATTGTCATCGGCCAAGCCTGCGAATTCGACTATTCCGGCGCTCAGGCCTGCAAGGCGCTGCGCGAGGAAGGCTACCGGGTCATTCTGGTCAACTCGAACCCCGCGACGATTATGACCGATCCGGGTCTGGCCGATGCCACTTATATTGAACCGATCACGCCCGAGGTGGTCGCCAAGATCATCGAGAAAGAGCGCCCCGACGCTCTGCTGCCGACGATGGGCGGGCAGACCGGTCTGAACACCTCGCTGGCGCTGGAAGAGATGGGCGTGCTGGACAAGTTCGGCGTCGAGATGATCGGCGCCAAGCGCGACGCCATCGAAATGGCCGAAGACCGCGCCCTGTTCCGCGAGGCGATGGACCGGCTGGGCATCGAAAACCCCAAGGCCGAGATCGTGACCGCGCCCAAGGATGAAGACGGCAAGAAAGATCTCGACGCAGGTGTGGCGCTGGCCTTGGACACGCTTGAAACCGTGGGCTTGCCCGCCATCATCCGCCCCGCCTTTACGCTGGGCGGCACGGGCGGCGGCGTGGCGTATAACCGTGAGGATTATATCCATATTTGCCGCTCGGGCATGGATGCCTCACCCGTGGGTCAGATCCTGATCGACGAAAGCCTGTTGGGCTGGAAAGAATACGAGATGGAGGTGGTGCGTGACACCGCTGACAACGCCATCATCGTCTGTTCCATTGAAAACGTCGATCCGATGGGCGTGCACACGGGTGACTCGATCACCGTCGCCCCAGCGCTCACGCTGACCGACAAAGAATACCAGATCATGCGCAACCATTCGATTGCGGTACTGCGCGAGATCGGCGTTGAAACCGGCGGGTCCAACGTGCAATGGGCGATCAACCCGGTCGATGGCCGCATGGTCGTGATCGAGATGAACCCGCGCGTGTCGCGCTCGTCCGCGCTGGCGTCCAAAGCGACCGGTTTCCCGATTGCCAAGATCGCCGCGAAACTGGCCGTGGGGTATACGCTGGACGAGTTGGACAATGACATCACCAAGGTCACGCCCGCCTCGTTCGAGCCGACCATTGACTATGTCGTCACCAAGATCCCGAAATTCGCCTTCGAGAAATTCCCCGGCTCTGAACCCTACCTGACCACTGCGATGAAATCGGTGGGTGAGGCGATGTCTATTGGTCGCACCATCCACGAATCGATGCAGAAGGCGTTGGCCTCAATGGAATCGGGCCTGACAGGGTTTGATGAGATCGAAATTCCAGGCCTGAATGCAGGTGTCTGGGAAGAGGCCGACGATAAGGCCGCCGTGATCAAGGCGATCAGCCAGCAGACTCCCGACCGTCTGCGCACGATTGCTCAGGCCATGCGTCACGGCCTGACCGACGACGAAATTTTCGGCGTCACCAAGTTCGATCCGTGGTTCCTGGCCCGCATTCGCGAGATCATCGACGCCGAGCGTCAGGTCCGCAAAGACGGCCTACCGGTGACCGAGGACGGCATCCGCAAGCTGAAAATGCTGGGCTTCACCGACGCGCGTCTGGGCAACCTGACGGGCCGTGACGAAGACAACGTTCGCCGCGCCCGCCGCAATCTGGGTGTTCACGCTGTCTTCAAACGCATCGACACCTGCGCCGCCGAGTTCGAAGCGCAGACGCCCTATATGTACTCGACCTATGAGGCCCCGATGATGGGCGAGGTCGAATGCGAGGCGCGCCCCTCGGATCGCAAAAAGGTCGTCATCCTCGGTGGTGGCCCCAACCGGATCGGGCAAGGGATCGAGTTCGACTATTGCTGCTGCCACGCCTGTTTCGCGCTGACCGAAGCTGGTTATGAAACCATCATGATCAACTGCAACCCCGAGACTGTCAGCACCGACTATGACACCTCGGACCGTTTGTATTTTGAGCCGCTGACCTTTGAACATGTCATGGAAATCCTGTCGAAAGAGCAAGAAAACGGCACGCTGCACGGTGTGATCGTTCAGTTCGGCGGTCAAACCCCGCTGAAACTGGCCAACGCGCTTGAGGCCGAAGGCATCCCGATCCTGGGCACCACTCCGGACGCGATTGACCTCGCCGAAGACCGTGAACGCTTTCAGGCTCTGGTCAACGATCTGGGCCTGAAACAACCCAAGAACGGGATCGCCTCGACCGACGAACAGGCGCTTGAGATCGCCGAAGAGATCGGCTTCCCGCTGGTCATCCGCCCCTCTTACGTTCTGGGCGGCCGCGCGATGGAGATCGTGCGCGATATGGATCAGCTGCGGCGTTACATCAACGAGGCCGTGGTGGTCTCGGGCGACAGCCCTGTGCTGCTCGACAGCTATCTGGCCGGTGCGGTGGAACTGGACGTGGATGCGCTGTGCGACGGCACCGACGTGCATGTCGCGGGCATCATGCAGCACATTGAAGAGGCCGGTGTGCATTCGGGCGATAGCGCCTGTTCGCTGCCGCCTTATTCCCTGTCGCAAGAGATCATCGCGCAGATCAAGGATCAGGCCTTCAAACTGGCCAAGGCGCTCAACGTTGTGGGCCTGATGAACGTGCAATTCGCGATCAAGGATGATGAGATTTACCTGATTGAGGTGAACCCCCGCGCCAGCCGCACCGTGCCGTTCGTGGCCAAGGCAACCGACAGTGCGATCGCCTCAATCGCTGCGCGCGTGATGGCCGGAGAGAAGCTGTCGGCCTTCCCGATGCGCCCCGCTTACCAGGAAGGCAAAGACACCAAGATCGCCGATCAGATGACACTGGCCGACCCGGACATGCCGTGGTTCTCGGTCAAAGAGGCGGTGATGCCCTTTGCCCGCTTCCCCGGCGTCGATACCATTCTGGGCCCCGAGATGCGTTCGACCGGCGAGGTGATGGGCTGGGATCGCGACTTCCCGCGCGCCTTCCTCAAGGCGCAGATGGGGGCCGGCATGGTGTTGCCATCCTCGGGGCGTGCGTTCATCTCGATCAAGGATGCGGACAAGGGCAATGCGATGCTTGAGGCTGCCAAGGTGCTGATTGAACAAGGCTTTACGCTGGTCGCAACCCGCGGCACGCAAAGCTGGCTGGAAGAACAGGGCGTCGCCTGTGAGGTGGTCAACAAGGTCTATGAGGGCCGCCCGGACGTGGTGGACATGCTGAAAGACGGTCAGGTGCAACTGGTGATGAACACCACCGAAGGCGCGCAGGCGGTTGAGGACAGCAAGGCCATCCGGTCCATCGCGCTGTATGACAAAATCCCCTACTTCACCACCGCCGCAGGGTCGAACGCCGCTGCGCTGGCGATCAAGGCGCAGGCTGAAGGCGATGTCGAGGTCAAATCTCTGCAAGGATGATTTGGCCGCCCCGTCTGGCGCGCAATCAATTGCAGCAAGCGGTGCAAAGCTGCGCGCCGCTTGCATTCCCTTAGGTCAATACATCTTGATCAAATCTGGCCGGGGCTGCATTTTGTGCAGATCACGAAATCAGGACCCGCCATGTTTACCCCCGCCATCACCGGTTCCGGTGTCTATACGCCCGAAAACATCATCACCAATGCCGAGCTGGTCAAGGCGTTCAACGCCTATGCCGACCGGGTGAATACCGAAAACGCCAAAGCGATCTCGGCCGGGCAGCTCGAGCCTTTGCAGCATTCCTCGGAAGAGTTTATCGTCAAGGCTTCGGGTATCGAAAACCGGTTTGTCATGGACAAGGAAGGCGTCCTGAATCCCGAGATTATGCACCCCACTCTGCGCCAGCGCAGCGATGACGAACCGGGGATCATGACCGAGATGGCCGTGGATGCCTGCAAAAAGGCACTCGCGCAGGCCGGACGGTCGGCCGACGAAGTTGATCTGGTGATTTGCGCCGCCTCGAACCACGAACGCGCCTATCCCGCGATTGCCATCGAAATCCAGCAGGCGCTTGGGATCGACGGCTTTGGGTTTGACATGAATGTGGCGTGTTCTTCGGCAACATTCGGTATTCAGGCAGCCGCTGACATGATCCGGTCCGGTTCGGTCCGGTCGGCACTGGTGGTCAACCCCGAGATCTGCTCGGGCCATCTGGAGTGGCGTGACCGGGATTGTCACTTCATCTTTGGCGATGTCGCGACGGCTACTCTGATCGAGCGGGTAGAAGATGCCAAAGGTCCGTATTTCGAGATCCTCTCGACCCGCTGCGCCACGGCGTTTTCCAACAATATCCGTAACAATAACGGCTTCTTGCGCCGCTCGCGCCCGGACGGTGTGGTGGATCGCCGCGATATGCAATTCATGCAAAACGGGCGCAAAGTGTTCAAAGAAGTGCTGCCGATGGTCAGCAAGCATATCAGCGATCACATGGCCGCCGAAGGGGTCGTAAGCGATGATCTGAAACGTCTATGGCTGCATCAGGCGAACAAGACCATGAACGATTTCATCGGCAAAAAGGTTCTGGGACGCGAACCGGAACCCGGCGAACAACCCAACATCCTGCAAGATTACGCCAACACCTCATCCGCAGGGTCCATCATTGCCTTTTCAAAGCACTCTGATGATCTGCAGGAAGGCGATGTCGGGCTGATTTGTTCGTTTGGCGCCGGCTATTCGGTGGGGTCGGTGATCGTAAAACGGCGCGTCTGAGCGTATTTCACCGCCCACCCCCGGGTTTGACGGCGTAGACAACCTAAAGAAAAATTCAGGCTTCGCAAATCTGCCGTTTAATCGCGGTCCTCATATCGGTCGCGGATGCGCAACGCATCTGCATAACCTGATACGAGGAGCACTTTGCGATGCACAGACACACCCGCAACATCCTGCCCGCTTTGGCCATCGTGCCAGTTTTCTCCATCGCGGCCACCGGCGCGATGGCCGAACCCGAAATCTGTACAGCCAATATGGCCCGCGCGGCGGCAGATGACGGCGACTATTCCGCGTTATGCGGATGTTCGCGTGTGACAAAGGGGTTTGTGACTCATCTGCAAAACCGTACGGACTTTGACACAATTCTTGGGGCGACCGCCGCCCAGTGTCAGGGGTTGGCAAACCTTTTGTCTGACGTGCCGACAGCCTCGATACAGACGGCAGAACGCGGCGAAGACCGCAGCAGCGACCTGTCATCGGGGTCCGGGTCAAACGGCGGCGGAAGCCAGTCGAACGGCAGCGATGGTTCATCCGGCGACAATAGTGACACCCCGGGTGACAGTGGAACTGATCCCGGCAATGGAGGAACAGGGCCAGGCAATGGCGGTGGCAACGAGCCAGGCGATGGTGGCGGTAAGGGCGGCGATGGCAAACCCGGCAAGGGTGGTGGCAAAGGTGGCGATGGCAAACCCGGCAAAGGCGGCGATAAAGGTGGCGATGGCAAGCCCGGCAAAGGCGGCGACGGAAAAGGTGGAAAGGACGGCGGCAAAGGGAAAAGATAAGCCCGCCAGCGCTACGTCCACAATTTGGATCGATCACTTATAGCTGAGCTGTGCCTGCAGCTCGGCAAATGCCCTATGACCGGTGCGCTAGCTGACGCTTTCTTCTTCCAGATGCAACTTCATCTCGATCAGAACCTGTTGCAGCATGCTGGTTTCCTTCAGCAGACGCTTGGCCTCGTTGACCGTGATGATCCCGTCTTCGATCGCGGCCTGATATTCCGTCATCAACATGGCGAACCGCTGGCTGAGCGCAATGACGTCCGAATTCACCCCACCCGTGCGTGGCGTATCGGAATTCCGGCCATCATATGACAGCGTAATATTCTGCAAATCCGCAAGCGCCGAAGTCACATGCGGATAGTTCGCCGCGTTCTCCAGTCGCGCAACAGCATCAACGGGCATGAACCGGTCGGCATGCTCGTCATTGTCGGAATAATACCGCCCCAAGGTCGCTTTGGATTTTCCGGTAATCTCGCACGCTGCTTCGATTCCAACATCCTTGACCAATGCTTCGGTGTGCTTCTTCAGATAGGCCCCGATATCTGCCATAGTGCTCCCTTTGTTACCTGCGCACCTTCCCTGGGCCTGTCCCTGCCGGGGAAAGGGTAGAGAAATTTCCCATATCCGTACTGTAATTGAAAGACCATAAATGAACTATCCCTCAGATATGCGAGGGTTTTGTGAGTGAGTGGCGGCCGTTCGTGCCGGTAATGAGTAATCGTAAGGCAGATTTTTCGCCTTGCTGTGTCCTGGCCATATCTAGGCCAACGACGTCGCTGTCGCGGACAGAAGGCTATCCATCCCCAAGAGCATCTGCTCGGCCTTTATGACCGTGATGGCGGCGTCACTCCTCTCTGTTCATCCTGTGCTTGCCCCTCCTTGCCGGGGGAATTAGACCCCGCGTATGGCAAAACTCTACTTCAACTATTCGACCATGAACGCGGGCAAATCGACCGTGTTGCTGCAAGCCTCGCACAACTACCGCGAGCGGGGGATGGACACCTATCTGATGACCGCTGCGCTGGACGGGCGCGCGGGCGTGGGTCGGATCGCGTCCCGCATCGGTATCTCGGCCGAGGCGGACACGTTCACCGCCACGGATGATGTCTTTGCCATGATCGATGCCCGCCAGTCGCAAGGCAACCTGGCCTGCGTATTTGTGGATGAAGCGCAGTTTCTGACCGAAGATCAGGTCTGGCAACTGGCCCGCGTGGTCGACGACCTGAAACTGCCCGTGCTGGCCTATGGATTGCGCGTGGACTTTCAGGGTCGCCTGTTTCCCGGCTCAGCCGCGCTGTTGGCGCTGGCCGATGAGATGCGCGAGGTCCGCACCATCTGCGAATGCGGGCGCAAGGCGACAATGGTGATTCGGCAAAACGAACATGGCCGCACCATCACCGAAGGCGCGCAGGTTCAGATTGGCGGGAACGAGACCTATGTCTCGCTCTGCCGCAAACACTGGCGCGAGGCGATGGGCGGCTAGACCGGGTTGGGCAGCGGGCGGCCTGCGACAAAGGCCGCGACGTTGTCCAGCGCCATATGGCCCATATCTGTCCGCACCTCCTCGGTCGCGGTTCCCAGATGCGGCAGCAACGTCACGTTTTCCATATCCATCAACGCCTGCGGCACGGCGGGTTCGAACTCGTAGACATCCAGCCCGGCCCCTGCAATCTGATTGGTCTGCAACGCAACGATCAGCGCGGATTCGTCCACAACCTCACCCCGGGCGATGTTGATCAGTATCGACGACGGCGTCATGGCCTCAAACACCCGGGTACTGATCAGATGCCGCGTCTCAGCGCCACCGGGAACGGCAAGAACCATGAAATCAACCGATGCCGCCAGCGCGGTCAGGTCGGGCACAAAGGTGGCGGCAAAGTCCAGATCTTTTGCACTGCGCGATTGATAGGCCACCTGCATCCCGAATCCATAGTGGCAGCGCCGGGCAATGGCCTGCCCGATCCGCCCCATGCCCACGATGCCAACGCGTTTACCCGTGACGTGATGACCCAGCATTTGCGTCGGGTGCCATCCTTGCCAGTTGCCCGCACGCACCAACCGCTCGCCTTCACCGGCGCGGCGGGCCGTCGTCAGCAGCAGAGTCATGGCGACGTCGGCTGTCGCGTCCGTCACCGCTCCGGGCGTGTTGGTGACGGCAACGCCAGAGGCGCGCGCCGCGTCCACATCAATGTGGTTGTAGCCAACACCGAAATTGGCCAGCAGTTTGCACCGGGGCGCGGCCACGTCCGCAAAGACCTGCGCCGAGAAGAGGTCGCCGAGGGTCGGAACCACCACATCGAATTCGGACAGCGCTCGGCGCATCTCATCCTGCGTCATCGGCTGTGTCTCGGTCCGGAATTCGACGTCGAACTCGGCACGAGCGCGGGCCTCGACTGCGGCGGTCATCGGGCGGGCAATCAACAGCTTCATCAGTGCATCCGCCCGCCGGTTGGAACCCGGGAATCCGGGCCAATCAGCACGATCTCGCCATTTTCGTCGGGCAGACCCAGCACCAGAACCTCGGACATGAACCTGCCGATCTGGCGCGGCGGGAAATTCACCACCGCCATCACCTGCTTGCCCACCAGCGAGACCGGATCGTAATGGGCGGTGACCTGCGCCGAGGTTTTGCGCTCGCCAATCTCATCCCCAAAATCGATCCACATCTTGATCGCGGGTTTGCGGGCCTCGGGATAGGGTTCGGCGCGCAGGACCTCGCCCACACGGATATCGACCTTTAGAAAGTCGTCAAATGTAATGTCACTCACGGGACAGCTCCTTGGATCGGTCAGTGGCCGCTTTGACGGCGCGATTCAGCAAATCAGGAAATCCGTCTTTCTCATCCATCAGCACCTCAAGCGCGGCTTGCGTTGTGCCATTGGGCGAGGTGACGTTGACGCGCAATTGCGCCGGATCATCCTCGGAAGTCATCGCCAAAGCCCCTGCCCCGGCCACTGTCGATTTGGCCAGTTTCATTGCCAGGGCTTGCGGCAAACCCTGCGCCTCACCGGCGGCGGCCAGCGTTTCGATCAGGTGAAAAACATATGCCGGCCCGGAGCCACTGACCCCGGTAACCGCATCCATCTGCCCCTCGTCACTCAGCCGTACGGTCTCCCCGATTGCGGACAAAAGTGTTTGGGCCAAAGCCACATCCGCGTCCGAGGCCACAGCGTTGCCAATGAGGGCCGTGATCCCTTGCCGAATCGCTGCCGGAGTGTTCGGCATCGCGCGCACAATCGGGGTATCAGCGCCCAACACGGATTCGAATGTCGCAATCGACGTCCCCGCCGCAACCGAAATGAACAGGCTGTCACCGCCGCCCAGCGCCGCGATGGCAGGCAGAGCGTCTCCCATCATCTGCGGTTTAACCGCGACAAGCACCACTGCAGGGGATTCGGGCAACGGCGTGTTGATGTTGACGCCCAACGCCTTCAGCCAATCCGACGGGTACGGGTCAATCACCCAGACAGACGAGGCAGAAAGGCCATGCTCGAGCCATCCGGCGAGCATGGCCGATCCCATCTTGCCGCATCCCAGAAGAACCAGCCCCTGTTCCGCGACGCGCGACATATCCATGATTGCCCCTCCCCTTTGGTTCGGGGCAAAGCTTTACGCGCGGCCGTAGGCCTCTGCAATGGCGACTTGCATTGCGTCTTCGGGGGTGCGGTTGCCCCAGGTCACCAGTTGAATTGCGGGGTAATAGCGCTCGGCGCTCAGTACGGCGGCGTTGATCATCGTATCGATCTGTTCCGGGCTGGCCATCTGACCACCCGCCAAAACCAGACCATAGCGATAGACCATAAGTTTCTGGTTCGCCCAATAGGTGAACGCCCCGGCCCAGCACTGATCGTTCATCCGGTTCAGCAGCTCATACAACTCGGTTTCGCGCTCGGACGGAGGCTCCATCTCGAACGAACACACCATGCGCAGAGTTTCGTCAAAATTGGACCAGGCCAGAGTGATCGAGTATGTGCGCCACTGCCCTTCCACAGCCATGGCAATCTGGTCATCTCCGATCCGGTCGAAATCCCAATCATGGTGCTCGGCCAAGTGTTCAACAATATCAATCGGATGAAGATCTTCTTCGAGAAACTGCTCGGAAAGGGCCATAATGCCACCTCACTAATCTCTAGCAATTTGGGGCTGGCAGCGCCCCAGCGCTAGTTGCCTGCACTACAAGCCGGGCTTCCCCCTTAGGCCTGTACTAAATATGGTGCGATGCGAGGCGCGCTGTGACAACCCTATTTATTGGGGATAACAGCAATAAGTTGTGGACGAATGGCAACGGAGCTCAAAATATCGGCGTCCCTTGCAGCTTTGTCTTGATTAAAGCCCGGGAAGCAGCAAAATGCACGACACCGTCCAACCCGGGGCACGGACTGGACGGTGCGTGAATTTTCCTACAAAGCTGAAATCTGGTGTTATTTGTCCAGTTTTGCCTCAAGCGCGGCGATGCGCGCTTCAAGCGCCGCATTTTCTTCGCGGGCTTTCTGCGCCATCGCGCGAACGGCATCAAATTCCTCACGCGTGACAAAATCGCGATCGGCCAGCCAGCGGTCGATCATGGATTTCATCGCATTTTCGGCTTCTTCCCGCGCGCCTTGCGCCACGCCCATGGCGTTGGTCATCAGTTGGGAAACATCATCCAGAATCTTGTTGCGGGTTTGCATGGGCTTTCTCCGATTTCGCGGTTGGTCTCTATATGGGGAAAGATCGGCGCAGGCTCAAGGTTGACTTGTCCTGCAAAGCCCGGGCAATGAGACGCACATGCAGGCTGTTCTGAATTTCCCCGATCTGTCGCCCGAATTGTTCTCGATCTCGCTTATGGGGATGGAGTTCGCGCTCAGGTGGTACGCGCTGGCGTATATCGCCGGCATTCTGATTGCATGGCGGATGGGTGTCATGGCGTTGAACCGGCCGGCCTTGTGGCCGGGGCAAGCAGCCCCGATGAAGGCCGATCAGCTTGAAGATTTGCTGACTTGGATCATTCTGGGCGTTATCCTGGGCGGCCGTTTGGGATTTGTTCTGTTCTATCAACCCGCCTATTACCTGACCTACCCACTTGAGATCCTGAAGGTCTGGCAAGGAGGCATGGCGTTTCATGGTGGCTTGTTGGGTGTGGTGATTGCGTCATACCTTTACGCAAGACGCCACCAGATCCCGGCCCTGTCGCTGGCTGACTTGATTGCACATACTGTTCCGCCGGGGTTGTTGCTGGGACGTCTGGCGAATTTCATCAATGCAGAACTATGGGGTCGTCCCAGTGATGTACCATGGGCCGTGATTTTCCCCGGTGCGGCGGCGCAGGATTGTCCAGACATCGTCGGCCTATGCGCGCGCCACCCCTCGCAACTGTACGAAGCGGCGTTGGAAGGCGTTTTTCTAGGCGCGCTTGTGCTGTGGCTGGTATATCGGCGCGGCGCGTTCAAACGCCCCGGTCTGGTGATGGGCGTATTTTTGGCCGGATACGGAGCTTCACGTTTCATTGTCGAATTCTTCCGGCAACCGGATGCCCAGTTCGTCGCGCCCGGCAATCCGCTTGGTCTGGCCTGGCACATTGGCGGCTACGGCCTGACCATGGGACAAGTGTTGTCATTGCCCATGATCGGGTTGGGCCTGTGGTTTGCCCTGCGCGCACGGTCAGCCAAATGACCTTGACCGACCATCTGCTGAAACTCATCGCCCAAGACGGCCCGATGAGCGTGGCCGATTACATGACCGAATGTCTGCTGCATCCGGTTCACGGGTATTACACGACCCGGGACCCCTTGGGGGCGCAGGGCGACTTTGTCACCGCTCCGGAAATCAGCCAGATGTTTGGCGAGTTGATCGGGCTCAGCCTTGCGCAAAGCTGGGTGGATCAGGGTCGTCCCACGCCTTTCACCCTTGCCGAACTGGGGCCCGGTCGCGGTACCCTGATGGCGGATATCCTGCGCGCGACGCGCGGCGTCGCGGGGTTTCACGATGCAGCCGACATCGTGCTGTTCGAGGCATCACCAACTCTGCGCGATATTCAGGCCCGGACGTTGAAGGGTCACGCGCCTCGCTGGGTCGAGTCTGTCACTGACTTGCCCGATGCACCATTGTTTCTGGTCGCGAACGAGTTCTTTGACGCCCTGCCCATACGCCAGTTCCTGCGCGATGGCTCGGGTTGGCGTGAGCGTTTGATCGGCGCAGAGGGTGCGGCTCTCACCTTTGGACTGGGTCCCCGCACAACTCAGGTGGCACTGAACGACCGGCTGCAGGATACAAATGACGGCGATCTGGTCGAACTATGTGCCGCCGCCATTCCAATTCTGACAGTGGTCGCCGGTCGGATCGCCACGCATGGCGGGGCGGGGTTGATTGTCGACTATGGCGACTGGCGCTCTCTGGGCGACACGTTTCAGGCAATGCGCGCCCATGAACCCACAGACCCACTGTCTTCCCCCGGGTGTGCGGATCTGACCGCGCATGTGGATTTCGAACCTCTGGCAACCGCGGCGCGCGCCGCCGGCTGCAGGCATTCTCGGCTGACCCCGCAAGGGGTATTTCTGGAACGCCTCGGGATCACGGCCCGAGCACAGGCTTTGGCGAAACCCCTGGGCGGTCCCGTGCTTGAAACGCTGATCGCAGCACATCGCCGGTTGACGCATCCAGAGGAAATGGGAAACCTGTTCAAAGTGCTGGGCCTCTACCCATCATACGCCTCACCACCGCCGGGACTGGAAGCATGACACTGGAAATTCTGACCTCAGAGATCTTGTCGCCGGTGCGCCACGGCTTTTTCACCCGTCGCGGCGGGGCCTCTTCCGGGATATTTTCGGGCTTGAATTGCGGTCTGGGATCGTCTGACCTGACCGAGGCCGTCGCGCTGAATCGGCGTCGGGTCGCGGATGCCATGGATGTACCCCATGACGCGCTGGTTGGCGTGCATCAGGTCCATTCCCCCACTGTCCTGACCATTGACGCGCCTGTTAATGGTGAAAAGCCCAAGGCCGACGCTGTTGTCACAAACACACCGGGATTGGCGCTGACCATTCTGACAGCCGACTGCCAGCCCGTTCTGTTTTCCGATCCTGACGCTAATGTGATCGGGGCCGCACATGCGGGTTGGAGAGGCGCGCTGGACGGTGTTCTTGAGGCCACGCTGGAGGCCATGGAAGCCCTGGGCGCAAGCCGCGCAAACACGGTCGCCGTTATCGGCCCGACAATCTCGCAACGCGCTTATGAGGTGGGTCCCGAGTTTCTGGATGACTTCCTGATGAACGCGCCGGAAAACGCCCGTTTCTTTGCAAATGGCAACACTGACAGGCTGCAATTCGACCTGCCCGCCTTTGGACTGCACAGGCTTCGCGAGGCAGGTATCGGGCAGGCAGAATGGACGCGGCACTGTACGTATTCCGACCCGGACAGGTTCTATTCCTACCGCCGCGCAACACACGCGAAAGAGGCCGATTACGGCCGTCTGATTTCAGCCATCAGATTGTAAATCTGGCCCGAATTAAGGCAGTTCTGCCCACTTTCCGCCACATTTATTGTGTTTACCTGAATTAGAATCGTTTCAAATTATCAACGAATCTCAGACGTTTACCTGCTGTTTGCATGCGTTTCGGCTGATTTTCTTAACAAAAAGGAAAATAAAACCTTCAATTTGTCCTCAATTCATCTCGGATCAGCCTTATCCGCGCCGCAAACCGGCATCAGGAATAGATGATAACGGGAACAAGGGCCTCAAGGCCCCAGATGAGCAGGACAGAAACAATGAAGACGAAATCACGCTTTCTTTGCGCAGTTGTGGCCACTGTAAAGGCTCAGGAACCAGAAATGCCCTGGAAACGTGTTTCAAGTCGCTCTGTCAGAGTTGCGCGCCGGTTGGCGGCACGACGCTGACGCAGAAATCCCGCGAGGCCAGCTGCCGGCTTCAAGGGGCAAGATCCATGTCAGCCGTTGCTTCGAGGGTTGATATGTGACGTCGCAGATGGGTTTGCGGCAGTTTTTTCGAAGTGTGTCTGCGCAGGCATTTTTCGCCTGCGATTAACGAGTTTGTCTGGGGGGTCATGGTTTTGACCAAAATGCAGCTGTTTTCTTTCGCGGCGCGGCGTCTGTTCGACGACTGCCCTGCGATTGCCCTGTTTATTAAAGGCAAAGAACACATCCATCAGGCGGAATGCACGGGGGTTCAACCCGCCTTGTTGGTTATTAGAGGGGTGGAAAGTCGATGACTATTCCAAATTCTCTGGCCCGTGCGGCCAGAAATGCGGTCGAGACGTCCGTAATATTACGCGACGCGCCGAGACCGGCAACCAAATCAAAGGCGCAGTTGCGGCGCTATGAAGTGTCAACGCTGCTGGCCAATGGGGAAGTGTCCCAGACGCGTCATATTGCACCGGCCTTGCCGATGTTTGAAGACGCGTTCTGCGCCTTCACCCGTGGCTCACTTGTTGAAACACCACAAGGGCCGATGGCAATCGAGGATCTGCTTCCCGGCGATCAGGTGCTGACGCAGGATGGCGGATCTGAAACCGTGGTCTGGAAAGGCTCGGTCACGCTGATTCCGGGACGCGAGGATTCGCGTGGTCGGACCCGACCGCTGACCCGGATCATGGCCGACACGTTTGGCATGCAAAAGCCGATGTCAGGCGTCATCGCGGGCCCTGCCGCGCGATTGCTGGGAACACCTGCGCATCTGCGACATCTCAACGATGGCGCACCGATGCTGACCCCGGTCCGTGAGTTTCAGGATGGAATGAGCGTGATTGAAACCCTGCCGCCGACACCGGTCGAGTTGTTTCACATCTGTCTCAAGCGCCATGCGGTTATTCGGGTCGATGGACTGCAATTTGAGACCTATCATCCCGGTATAAATGCGGTTCGGATGATCAGTCACTCTTTGCGATCCATCTATTTGAATCTATTCTCACATGTAGAATCGCTAAATGATTTTGGCCCGCTGCTGATGCCGCGCGCCGGAGATGGAGAGGTGGACGCGATTCTAGCGTGATTTTGTAACTATTGCTGCAAATGTGGGGGCATCATGCAGATATTACTATGTTGGGTGTTTTTCCTGATGGTGGTCGCGATATTGCCACCATCAGCGACCGGTGTTCAGTCAGTTGGCCTCAGGCCGACCGGTTCATCCGCTCTTCCAATACGTCAAATGGTACGCCTGGCTCGTCTTTTGCGCCTCGGATAACAAGCGACGTCTTGACGCTGGCCACGTTTGGCGTGGTCAGCAATTCGCCCGTCAGAAATTGCTGAAAGCTGGACAAGTCAGGGGCGACGCATTTCAGGATGAAGTCGACCTCGCCGTTCAGCATATGGCATTCGCGGACCAGCGGCCAATCGCGACAACGGTCTTCGAACGCGCTGAGTTCGGATTCCGCCTGGCTTTCAAGCCCGACCATCGCAAAGACCTGAACCTCGAACCCCAGTTCGCGGGCATTTACCTCGGCGTGGTAGCCGCGAATATACCCGGATTCCTCTAAAGTACGCACGCGACGCAAACACGGGGGCGCTGAGATTCCGACGCGCTTTGCAAGCTCAACATTGGTCATCCGACCATCCGCCTGCAATTCCGCCAGAATTTTGCGGTCAATTTCATCCAGCCGGGTCGTGACCATTGGGAGCTCCTGTTTTTTTCAGTTGTTATAGCAGCAGCGGTTACAGACGCAATTATATTTCACAGCCGCGCAATATTCTTTATTTCACTGACGGATTTCGCCGTTTCATTTGCCTCCCGCATGAAAGTCAACGAGCCGCAGGAAGGGGCTTTAAGCCCCGCCTTGCCATCGCTATATCCATCCGCACCGGGCAAACATGCCCGCAAGGCAGATCGAGTTGGGGGTACCATGGCCGACACAAGACATACCAAGGTTCTGATCATCGGATCGGGACCAGCCGGATACACGGCTGGCGTTTACGCAAGCCGCGCCATGCTGGAGCCCATTCTGGTCCAGGGCATCGAACCCGGTGGCCAATTGACCACCACAACCGAGGTCGAGAACTGGCCCGGTGACACCGAAGTACAAGGCCCCGATCTGATGGTGCGGATGCAGGACCATGCCAAGGCAATGGGCTGTGAGGTCATCGGCGATATCATCAATGATCTGGACCTGAGCCAGCGCCCGTTCACTGCAACGGGTGACAGTGGCACAGTGTACACCGCCGATGCCGTCATTCTGGCCACCGGCGCGCGTGCGAAATGGCTGGGTTTGCCCTCGGAAGAGAAATTCAAAGGCTTCGGCGTGTCTGCCTGCGCCACCTGCGACGGTTTCTTTTATCGTGGGCAAGAAATCGTCGTGATCGGCGGTGGCAACACGGCTGTGGAAGAAGCACTGTTCCTGACCAATTTCGCCAGCAAAGTGACTCTGATCCACCGCCGCGATGAATTGCGGGCTGAAAAAATCCTGCAGGACCGGCTGCTGAAGAACGAGAAAATTGAACCCTTGTGGTTCCATCAGTTGGAAGAGGTCGTCGGTACCGACGCACCGCTGGGTGTGGAAGGTGTCCGAGTCAAACACGTCAAAACCGGTGAGATTAGAGAAATCCCCTGCAAAGGCGTCTTCGTCGCCATCGGCCATGCGCCGGCGAACGAGTTGGTCAAGGACACACTGGAAACCCATATGGGCGGGTATGTCGTCACCAAACCGGGAACCACCGAAACCTCGGTGCCGGGCGTGTTTGCCGCCGGTGACCTGACAGACCATGTCTATCGTCAGGCCGTCACCAGTGCCGGAATGGGATGCATGGCGGCATTGGATGCCGAACGGTTCCTGGCCGAGAACGACTGACATGATCACGGAATTCTCTGGCCCGGTCTGGAGAATTCTGTTCCGCACACAAGCTGACACACCGCTGGCCCCTGCCCGCGCGCCCGAAGGTCGCTTTCATCATTCAGGCCAGTTCGCGATCTATGCATCGCTTAGCGCCGAGGGCGCCGGGATTGCCATCAAACGCTACGTCTCGGCCAGCGATCCTGTTCGTGTTATCCAGCGGCTGAGGGTGTCAGGCGCAAGACTGATGGATTTTCGCGGTCGCACCGAGGTATCGATCGTCTGGCAGGACATTCGGGAATCCGGTCGCCTGTCCCCAACGTGGCAGTATTCCGATCAGGCCCGCGATTCCGGTTCGGACGGGTTGATTTACAGCTCACGATCCCGTCCTGACCTCAGCCATCTGGTATTGTTCAGCGCATGCACTGGCCTGATCTGCGCCGAAAGTGATCCCCACGACTGGGTCGCTGAAAGGTGACGGCCCCTGCCTTGACCGCTTGGCGCAGCCGTATCAGGATCACACACGACAAAGTGCAAAGCAGGTGATTTTATTGAATAACACTCTTTGGCGTGGCGGATGGGTCAGCCGGCTGAGAATCGCAAGCGGCCTTGTGCTGTTCGTCTTTTCGTTTTTCCATTTCATCAATATTGGCCTTGGCCTGTTTCATACCGATCTGCTGCACGGGATGCAGGACGGCAGGCACGTTGTGACCCGTCACAATCTGGGTGCGATCATCCTCTATGCGGCATTACTGGTTCACGCTGGCTTGGCCTTTGTGTCGATCGCACAAAGCCGCACCCTGCGCATGCCGTTCAGTCGGGGGCTGCAAGTCGTTTTGGGGTTGCTGATCCCGATCCAGCTGATCTCACATCTGGTGCAGACCCGCTATGCGCATGAGGTTTTCGGCGTCAATGACGAAATGGGATATATCATCCTTCAGATGTGGCCCAGCACCGCCATCTGGATGCAAAGCCTTCTGTTGCTCGTCGTTTGGGTTCACGGTTGTATTGGCCTGCATATGTGGCTGCGGCTAACCGATTGGTGGCAAAAGACGGTGCCCTACCTTATCGGCGTGTCCGTGTTTATTCCAGCTTTCGCGCTGGCGGGTCTTTTGACCGAGGGGCGGCGCATTTGGGCAGATTTTGCCGACCCGGCGCTGCGTGCGCAGTACATCGAGCATTACAACTGGCCCTCACCCGACGCCGCAGCAAATTTGTTTACCGTCAAAGACCACGCGATGACGGCGTTTTGGGCTGCCCTTGCCCTGACGGCCCTGATTTACGTGGGGCGAAAACTGTGGCGGCGACGGCATTCTGTTCGGGTGAGCTATGTGAACGGGCCCGAGATCATCTCGGAAAAGGGGATGACCCTGCTTGAGATGTCGAATGCCAATGGCATCCCGCATACGGCCCTGTGTGGGGGCAAGGGACGCTGCACGACATGCCGGGTGATCGTCGAAGAAGGCGCGGATCATCTGCATCCCCCCAGCGAGATCGAGGCCCGCAGCCTGTCCGCCGTTGGTGCCCCGCAAGGTATGCGACTGGCTTGTCAGGTGCGTCCGATGGATCCGGTCACGATCTACCGCGTGTTTCGCCCGGATGGGCTGCGCGGTCGTGCACATGCCAGCCAGGGCGAGGAGCGTAAGCTGGCCGTTCTGTTTCTGGACATGCGCGGGTTCACGGCCCGCACGGCGGGTCAACTGCCCTATGATATCGTGTTCCTGCTGAACCGTTTCTTTGACGCGATTGTCCCGGCCATCATCGAACATGGCGGTATCGTCGACAAATATATGGGCGACGGGCTGCTGGCGATGTTTGAAACCAAAGACGAGGTCAGCTCGGCCCGTGCCGGGCTGGCCGCCGCTGTCGCAATCGGGCGCGCATTGGAGCTTTTCAACAAACAGCTCGCCGCCGAGGGCAGCCCCGCCATTCGCATCGGCATGGGGTTGCATCTGGGTGATCTGGTGCTGGGCGAGATCGGCGCGGACAAGCACGCCCCACGCACCATCATCGGAGACGCGGTCAACGTGGCCAGCCGTCTTGAAGCGGAAACCAAGGCGCTGAGCGTCGAGCTTCTGGTTTCCCAAGACCTGTTGCTGGCTGCGGGCGTGACATCCGGGATGAACGATCTGCGCGACTTTACCCTGCGGGGCGTCTCACAACCTGTCGCGGCTCTGCCTGTCCGGCGCGCGGCGACTCTGGCAGATCGCTTCCAAGCCGAGGAAGAGGTCGCTTAATCAGGGCCAATGCGCACCAAATCCGGGATTTTGGTTTCCAAATCGGACAATCGGTGAAATTTCCTTCCATTTCGGTCGAAAACGCCGCATATCGTCCTTTGTTTTCGTCCGCCTCTGGACATCTGACATTTACCGGGGCACATGCCCTGCAAACACCCGACATTCACTATCAAAACGACACAGTGACACGAGTATTCCGATGACGATGCTAGCCAATCTCGCCCCTATTCCTGAATTGTATGTCTCATACGAATCTGCCCAAAAGCTGAAGGTCGAAGCCGCCGATCTGACCAGCTGGGATCTCAGCCCCCGTCAGATTTGCGATCTGGAATTGCTGATGAATGGCGGGTTCAACCCGTTGAAAGGGTTCCTGAGCGAAGCCGACTACGACAACGTTGTCGAAAACATGCGACTGGCTGATGGAACACTTTGGCCGATGCCGATCACGCTGGACGTCAGCGAAGACTTCGCCGACAAGATCGAGCTGGGTCAGGATATCGCCCTGCGCGACCAAGAGGGCGTGATTCTGGGCACCATGACCGTGACCGACCGCTGGACGCCTGACAAAGCCCGCGAGGCAGAAAAAGTGTTCGGCGCGGATGATGACGCGCATCCGGCCGTAAACTATCTGCACAATGTCGCAGGTAAGGTCTATCTGGGCGGCCCCGTGGTCGGCATCCAGCAGCCGGTGCATTATGACTTCCGCGCCCGTCGCGACACGCCCAACGAGCTGCGCGCGTATTTCCGCAAGCTGGGCTGGCGTCGCATCGTGGCTTTCCAGACCCGCAACCCACTGCACCGCGCGCATCAGGAGCTGACCTTCCGCGCAGCCAAGGAAGCCCAGGCCAACCTGCTGATCCACCCTGTTGTCGGCATGACCAAACCCGGCGACGTCGATCACTTCACCCGCGTGCGCTGCTACGAGGCGGTTCTGGACAAATACCCTGCCTCAACCACTTCGATGAGCCTTCTGAACCTGGCAATGCGCATGGCTGGCCCGCGCGAGGCGGTCTGGCACGGCCTGATCCGCGCCAACCATGGCTGCACACATTTCATCGTCGGTCGTGACCATGCTGGCCCTGGCAAGAACTCGGCTGGTGAGGACTTCTATGGTCCCTACGACGCGCAGGACCTGTTCCGCAAATTCCAGGATGAAATCGGCATCGAAATGGTCGATTTTAAACACATGGTCTACGTGCAGGAACGCGCCCAGTACGAACCCAATGACGAGATCGAAGACAAGGATAACGTCACGATCCTGAACATCTCGGGCACCGAACTGCGTCGCCGTCTGGCCGAAGGTCTGGAAATCCCCGAATGGTTCAGCTTCCCAGAGGTCGTGACCGAGCTGCGCAAGACCAAACCGCCACGCAGCCAGCAGGGTTTTACCGTGTTCTTCACCGGTTTCTCGGGCTCGGGCAAATCCACCATCGCCAACGCTCTGATGGTCAAGCTGATGGAAATGGGTGGCCGTCCCGTGACGCTGCTGGATGGCGACATCGTGCGGAAAAACCTGTCTTCCGAGCTGGGCTTTTCGAAAGAGCACCGCGATCTGAACATCCGTCGCATCGGTTATGTGGCGTCTGAAATCACCAAGAACGGCGGCATTGCCATCTGTGCTCCGATCGCGCCCTATGCTTCGACCCGGCGTGCGGTACGTGAAGACATCGAACAGTTCGGTGCCTTTTGCGAGGTCCACGTGGCCACCAGTATCGAGGAATGCGAACGCCGCGACCGCAAAGGCCTGTATAAGCTGGCCCGCGAAGGCAAGATCAAGGAATTCACCGGTATTTCGGACCCGTATGATGTTCCCGCGAACCCTGAACTGAGCGTCGAGACCGAGAATGTCGAGGTCGACAACTGCGCCCATCAGGTTCTGCTGAAACTGGAAAGCATGGGCCTGATCGCCGGGTCCTGATTTCAGATTTCAAAAACACACAGGCCCTCGGAACTCCGGGGGCCTTTTTTGTCTGCGCTCGGAATGCCTCAATCCGGGAGGTCAACCTGCCCGCGCATCAGGATGTGTCCGCGCCCTGCGACCTTGATCCCTGTCATCGCATCCGGCGGCCCGACGCGTGAGACGATCGCCTGTCCGGGACGCCCCATGTCATGGCCCTGTTCCGCGACGAAAGAATCTTTTGGCATCAGCCCGTATTTCCACAAATACGCTGCCATCGCTCCGGTCGCAGAGCCGGTAAACGGGTCCTCTGGCGGGCTGGGCGGCGCGAGCAGAAGCCGCGAGAAGGTATCCCCCGCCTCGGTTGCGCCTTTCAGCGTCACAAGGAACGGTTCGGCCATGTCGGAACCCGAAAAACCGGCCTTTGCGGCCAATTCCCGCAGCGGGTCCTCCGCCAGTCTGGCGGCACGTAGCGCGTCGTGATCCCGCAAGACGGTGATACAGAATGGCAGACCGGTTGAAACAAATTGCGGAGGAGACACTATTGCGTCTTCAGGCAGTCCAATCGTGGATGCGACCAAATCTACCGGAACCAAAGCACCAAATTGCGGGGCCACCTGTGTCATCTCGATCTGGTTACCGTTCAAATTGATCGTGACGATCCCGGCCCCGGTTTCCAGCGTCAGCGCGTTGCCCTGAAACAGACCACGCGACCGCATTGCCGCGACCGTTGCGATGGTGGGATGTCCGGCGAAGGGAATCTCACGGCTGGCCAGAAAGTACCGCACGCGGACGTCGGCCACTTGGGAAGGGCCGGTAAATGTGCATTCAACCAGAGAGGTTTCGCGCACATAAGCCATGCAGGTATCCTGGGACAAGCTGGCACCGCCATGCACCACAGCGCACCCATTGCCGCCGAACGCCCGATCCGTAAAAGCGTCTACCCAATCAAAGTCGAACCAGCTCATTCCGCGCGCCCTCCACCATGCGATCCGTTACAGGTTCGCATAGCTTGCCCGGTGGGCTGAAGATGTCACGAGGAAAATAGCGGGGCCGTGTCAGTGCACGGCCACCGGCGAGAAATCATGCTCACGCGCAAGATTGAACGCCAGCTTGCGGTCGGCGACAAGCGCCAGTTGCTGACCGTCCGAATCATGGACGGCGTACAGCTCATCCAAATCGCCTGCCTGCTCGCGCACTTCCCACGGCAGATCGGCTACTTCTACTTTCTTGACATAAACGATCCGGTCGCCTTCGGCGTTGATTTCAATCGGTGTATTCATTGCTCTTACCCCTTCTTGATATTGATCGTTTGCACCACGGTTTCAGGTACGGCGCGGGTCAGGTCCACATGCAGAAGACCGTTTTCCATGATCGCCTCGCCCACTTCGACCCCGTCAGCCAGCACGAACATGCGCTGGAACTGACGCGCCGCGATGCCGCGATGCAGGAATATGCGCCCCTCGCTGTCGTCGCGTTGACGCCCCCGGATGACCAGTTGGCGATCCTCGATGGTGATCGACAGGTCTTCTTCCGCGAACCCGGCCACGGCCAAGGTGATGCGATAGGAAAAATCCGAGGTCTGCTCGATATTATAAGGCGGGTATCCTTCATTTCCGGCCTTTGCAGACCGTTCCAGAAGACGTTCCAATTGCTCGAACCCCAAAAGATGCGGGTATGAGCCCAAGGTAAGTTTCGACACTTGTGTTCGTCCTTTATTGTCAAAGCGACGTGTTTTGCGGCCCCGTTCTCGGCAACCACGTAGAATAGAATATGGGAATATGGCAGGATGTCCACAAGGTCTGGCGGGATAAACCCTGACACACTATCTTGTGTGACAAGCACCACAACAAGCCCGAGTCGCCGATGAACGCCCCCACTGATATTTCGATGAAAACAGACGAAGTTCTGCGGGTTGAATTGGAGGTTTTTCGCCGCCAGCACCGTGATCTGGATGAAGCCATCGCAGCACTGCAATCGACCGGAACGGCAGATCAACTGACCGTCAAACGTTTGAAAAAGCAAAAACTGCGGCTCAAGGACATCATTCGTTTGATCGAAGACCGTCTGACCCCTGACATCATCGCCTGAAAGATGTGGAGCCTTTAACCTAAAGCCCTGCGAGATTGAGCGCCAAACACCTTTTTCATTGTGTTTTGGGGCGTTTTACTGGCGTCGATCGCAGTTCATTTGATCATCGGCGATGCGGTGGTTTCTTATAGAGGCGCAGGTGAACAGAACCATGTAGCATTGCGAGGTGACCCTGGCAGCTGGGTTCCAATTTCGAGCTTCCTGTATTTTACACATTCTGCATTGAAAAAAGCCATGTTGCTGTCGTGCTTAGGCGCTTTAGGGTTCGCGCTGTATAGATGGTTGATTGATGCGTCCACAGCCGCGGGCCAATAGGCGGAAGACACGACTATACCTCATTGCCACGAAGTCGGATTTGGCTATAGTGCGCGCTCTTTCCGAAGGCAGGGATGCAAGCGAATGAGCGACGTGAAAGTGGGGATCATCATGGGCAGTCAATCGGACTGGCCCACGATGAAGGAAGCCGCGGATATTCTGGATGAATTGGATGTTGCGTTTGAAAAACGCATCGTTTCCGCGCACCGCACTCCGGATCGTTTGTGGGACTATGGAAAAACCGCCGTGTCGCGGGGGTTGCAGGTGATCATTGCCGGTGCCGGTGGGGCCGCGCATTTGCCGGGCATGATGGCATCGAAAACGCGGGTTCCGGTGATTGGTGTTCCGGTGCAGACCCGGGCGCTGTCGGGGGTCGACTCGCTGTATTCCATTGTACAAATGCCCAAGGGCTTTCCAGTCGCCACTATGGCAATTGGCGCGGCTGGCGGGGCGAATGCGGGCCTGATGGCCGCCGGCATTCTGGCGTTGCAGGACGGTGCACTGGCGCAACGTTTGGAGGCGTGGCGCGACGCGTTGTCCGCGTCGATCCCTCAGGAGCCGCAGGGATGAACCGGATCGGCGTTATCGGAACCGGACATATCGCGGCTCCGATGGTCCGGCATCTGGTGGCAAAGGGTTTCACGGTTGCCGTGACCGAGCGGAATGCCGAGATATCGGCGGCACTGCAGGCGGAACTGGGCGTACAGGTTGCCGGGCCGCGGGCGGTCATCGATACCTCTGACATCGTGATCCTGTGTCTGCGCCCTCAAGTGGCAGAGGACGTTCTACACCCGTTACGGTTTCGTGCCGATCAGCGCATCATCTCGGTCATGGCCTCAGTGTCGACCGCGCAATTGGCGTCGCTCTGCGCTCCGGTCACGGATTTCGTACAGACAATTCCGTTGGGGTTCTTACAACAGGGCGGATGCCCGTTGGCTGCATTCGGGAATGATGGCTTGCTGGCAGATCTTTTCGCGCCGGAAAACCCGGTCATCAAAGTCGCCGACGAGGCGGCATTGAACGCGCATTTTGCGATTTGCGCGATGGTTCCCGGTATGCTGGACCTGATGGCAACCGGCGCAGGCTGGCTGGCCGAGCAGACCGGGGATGCAGATGGGGCCGAATTTTACACCACGCAACTTTTGGCAGGGTTTCTGGCCACCATGAAGACCGGAACAGCCGGACGGTTGGCCACCGAACGCGATGCGCTGGCAACTGACGGCACGTTAAGCCTGCAGATGACTGAGGGCCTGCGGTCTGGTCAGGCTCATGACGCGCTGCGTACTGCCCTGACAGCCATCGGCAAGCGATTGGAGACAGCACGATGACCGACATTCTCGCCCCTGGTGCAACGATTGGAATTCTGGGCGGTGGTCAACTGGGGCGGATGCTGTCCGTAGCTGCCGCTCGATTGGGCTTTGCAACGCATATTTACGAACCCGGCGCAAATCCACCAGCCGGACAGGTGGCCCATCGTTTGACGACGGCAGCTTATGATGATGCTGAGGCTTTGAAAGCTTTCGCTGACTCGGTCGATGTCATCACCTACGAGTTCGAAAACATCCCGACCGAGGCGCTTGATCTGCTGGAAGCGCATCGACCAATCCGCCCCGGCCGCGAGGCGTTGCGTGTCAGTCAGGATAGGCTGACCGAAAAAACCTTTCTCGAGAGTTTGGGCCTGACCACAGCACCGTTTGCAGATATCACCGATCTGGACAGCCTGAACGCGGCAATCGAAGAAATCGGAACGCCCGCGATTCTGAAAACCCGTCGGTTCGGGTATGATGGCAAGGGGCAGGTGCGGCTGCGGTCGCCAGAAGATGCAGCAACGGCCCTAAGGGATATGTCTGGGGCACCAGCCGTTCTGGAAGGCTTTGTGAACTTCAGTCACGAGATCTCGATCATCGCAGCCCGGGGGCTGGACGGTCAGGTCGCCTGCTTTGATCCCGGCGAGAACGTGCATCGAGACGGTATCTTGCACACCACGACGGTTCCGGCCCGCTTGGCACCCGCCCAGCGTACAGATGCGGTTTTGTTGGCTGCCAACATCCTGAATGCGCTGAATTATGTGGGTGTCATGGGAGTCGAACTTTTTGTGACACCGCAGGGTCTGATCGTGAACGAGATCGCACCGCGGGTGCATAATTCGGGGCACTGGACACAGAATGGCTGCGTGGTGGACCAGTTCGAGCAGCACATCCGCGCCGTCGCCGGATGGCCTTTGGGCGATGGCCAGCGGCATACCGACGTGGTTATGGAAAACCTGATCGGCGCCGATATGGCGCGGGTGCCGGTGCTGGCGACCGAACGTGATGTCGCCCTGCATCTCTATGGTAAGTCCGAGATCAAGCCTGGGCGCAAGATGGGGCATTTCAACCGCATCGTGCGCTGAGGAAAATTGCGCGTGCCGCGCAATGCCTCCGGCGGGAGTATTTGGGAAAAGATGAAGCGGGATGATTGTGGCTAGCTGACGAAACGGGCCGCGATGTCCCCGGACATGTAGCTGACGCAACCTGCGGACAGAGTGGCTGCAACGCGGTGGCTGGAGGCATCCAGTATGACAAGGTCAGCGCGCTTGCCCGGAGAAATGCTACCCCGATCCGACAGGCCCAGTACACGTGCGGGCCCCGAAGAAACCAGCGCCCACGCCGCTTCAAAATCCAGAAGGCCGGAATTGGCCAGCAGGAGTGCCGCGCGGCGCGGACTGGGGTAGTGATAATCCGAGGCCAGGGCATCACACAGCCCCATGGCAATCAAGTCCAATGCGCTGACATTGCCTTTGTGGGATCCCCCGCGCACGACGTTGGGAGAGCCGAGGATGATATGATCCCCGGACGCGCGCGCGGCTTCGGCCGCCTCGAGAGTTTCCGGGAATTCCGAAATTTGCACACCACGTTTACGCCAAATATCACGGGTTTGAGCAGTGGCATCATCATGGCTGCCCATTCGAATACCCTGTCCGGCCAGCCTGGCGCAGAGTTTATCCAGAGCGGCGGGCACTTCATCCCGTTGTCTGTGCATGGAAAGCAGCATCTCAAAGTGACGATCAGGGTTACGACCGGCCTTCAGAGCCTGCCCTGTCAGCCGGGGCGGTTTGCGCCCCTCGGCCAGCCGTTCATGCGGCAGGTGATCGTTGAAGACGACGTATGGAACCTGCCATTCAGCGATCCGTTCAGGTAAGCGGGAATAGTCGCCCAACATATGCGTCTCGAACCTGAGCTGAGGCCTCAGATCGGTGACCACCTGATCCTTGACCGCAGCAATAGCACCAAAGACCTGCCCGGCAAAGTCAGGCCCGCGCACGCCGCCTTCCCAGCTGTAGAACTGCGCCAGAACTGCGGTTGTGATGCCGTTTGCGGCCAGTTCAGCCTCGACGGATAAGATGCCTTCGTCCATCTGTTTCATAGCCCCACGGCGCGGTGCGATATGGCGTTCGAAACCATCGCCGTGCAGGTCAATGATACCAGGCAGAACAAGATAGCCAGAGAGGTCAATCTGCCGCCCTGCCGGAGCGGTCTGAAACACACCATCAGCCAGGGAAACAGAAGCCCCAGTCAAGCCGTGCCCGGGCAACAACGCATCCGCGCCCGTTAGTGTCAGGCTCAAGCCGGTCACTGAGACGGCTCCGACACGGGTTCCGAGCAATCCTGACCGATGCAGATTTCGTCGATGATATCCAACACCCCGTCCAACCATGTGATCTGAGGGTCAAAACGGCCAAATTCGATGAAGTGCAACGCCTGCGCCATCACGCGCGGATTGTTCATCATGAAAGTATGGGTGACAGGCATGACGATGTGGTCTTTCATCCCATCAACCTTGGTGGACTCGACCGAAACCTTACCGTCATCCTTGCCGTCGATCAGCGACGAAAACAGCAGGTTCAGTGAGTGCTCGCCCGCGATAACACCAAGCTCGAAATCGACCGGCGGCAATTGGCGTGGAATACCTTCGGGGCCCGTGCCCAAGGCCAGACCGGCGGGGCCATTCAGCATTCCGAACACTTCAAAGGCGCTCAGCTCATCCACCAATTGGCTGCCCTGGTTTGGCGGCCCGAGCATGACCACACGGCCCAGGTTCTCAGGATGGTTATCCTGCAACCAATAACGCAACAGAATACCGCCCATCGAGTGCGCTACGACATTGATCTTGTCATCGCCGCACTCGGCAAATGCTTCGGGCAAGGTCTGATCTGCCAGTTCCGGAATCGGAAGATCAGTCGAGGGATACCCCGGACGCACCACCTGGTACCCATGCGCCTTGAACAGTTGGTCCATGACCGCAAATGAAGCGTCAGTCCGCGCCAGGCCGTGCAAAAGCACAACGCATTTCGCATGGGCCGCAAAGGGCGTGCAAAACAGAAAGAGGGCAAGCAGAAATCTCATACCCGCCAGATAAGTCTAAACCAAATGTGATGAAACCCCTACTGCGCCCGCAACCGCAGAACGGCCAGCGCAATACCGCCAAGAACGAGTGTTGCCCCAAGGATCAGCCGCACGCTGGCAGTTTCTCCCAATAGAATGACACCGCCAGCGATGGCTATTACCGGAACGCTCAACTGCACCACCGCCGCTGTGGTTGGTGCCAGTTGGGGCAGCACCCGATACCACAGCGCATATCCCATGCCCGATGTCACACCGCCCGACAGACCCGCCCAAAGATACCCGGCAGCAGTCATGTGCCAATCTCCGCCGAACAACAATAATGCCAAAGCCGTCACCGGCAACGCTACAACGAAATTGGCCGCTGTCCCGGCCAGCGCATCCGGCTCGGACCGTCCCACCAGAGAGTAGATGGCCCAGCCGATCCCAGCCGCACACATCAACGCAGCCCCCGCCGGATTGACCTGTACGTCACCCGTAGGCCAAAGAACCCAGGCCAACCCTGCCAGAGCAATCGTTGCACCGGCGACCTGACGCAGATCAGGAGCGTTCCCCGTCGTCGATGTCACAGCGAACATCGTGATCTGGACCACGCCAAACAGGATCAGCGCGCCCAGACCAGCGTCCAGCGTCAAATACGCAATGGAAAAGCCGATCATATACAAGGACAAAGATCCGGCCCCTGCAATCCGACGCCGGCTTCGCACAGGCAAAGACCCCGCCCGCAGCGCGACCAATCCAGCCAGAACCAAGGCACCCGCAAGCACGCGTACAACTGCAAACCCCGCCGGATCACTAGCACCGCTTTCAACGGCCAGACGGTTCAAAATAGAATTCGCAGCAAAGGCGCACATCGTCAGGGTGGTGAGAAGAAATAACCTCATATCAGCCCCATATCCGTTTCCGGACGTTTTGCACACTCACATTCCTCTGAGCCCACCCAACTCTTCATCTTTTCAAAAATACTCCTGCCGGAGGCATGACCGCGCAGCGGGCATTCCATGTAAAACGGGCCAAACGAAACGGGGCCGCCCGAAGGCGACCCCATCAACAAGCTTCATGGCGTCCCTCTCGGCAGCGTGGCCATATTGGCCACGCGCCTGTCGGGATCGGCAGAATTTCCTGACGGAAATTCGCCGTGCTTACATCATGCCGCCCATGCCGCCCATGTCGGGCATGCCGCCGGCAGGTGCCGCGCCTTCTTTGGCGGGCTTGTCGGCAACCATGGCTTCGGTGGTGACCAGCAGGCCAGCAACCGAGGCTGCGTCTTCCAGAGCGGTACGGACAACTTTGGCTGGGTCAATCACGCCGAACGAGAACATGTCGCCATATTCTTCGGTCTGCGCGTTGAAACCAAAGGCTGCGTCCGAAGACTCGCGGACCTTGCCCGCAACAACCGCACCGTCAACACCCGCGTTCTCGGCGATCTGGCGCAGCGGCGATTCGATGGCCTTGCGCACGATGTTGATGCCTGCGTTCTGGTCCGCATTTGCGCCTTCCAGATCGTCCAGTGCTTTACCGGCCTGAACCAGAGCAACACCGCCGCCCACAACAACGCCTTCCTGCACAGCAGCGCGCGTTGCGTTCAGAGCATCGTCCACACGGTCCTTACGCTCTTTCACTTCAACTTCGGTCATGCCGCCGACGCGGATAACGGCAACACCGCCTGCCAGTTTGGCAACGCGCTCTTGCAGCTTCTCACGGTCGTAGTCCGACGAGGTTTCTTCGATCTGAGTGCGGATCTGAGCAACACGTGCTTCGATCTCGGCTTTCTCGCCAGCACCGTCGACGATGGTGGTTTCGTCTTTGGTGATTTCGATTTTTTTGGCGGTGCCCAGCATGTCCATGGTCACGGACTCGAGCTTCATGCCCAGATCTTCCGAGATGACCTGACCGCCGGTCAGGATCGCGATGTCCTGCAGCATGGCTTTGCGGCGATCGCCGAAGCCCGGTGCTTTGACAGCGGCAATTTTCAGGCCGCCGCGCAGTTTGTTGACAACCAGAGTCGCCAGCGCTTCGCCTTCAACGTCTTCCGCGATGATCAGCAGCGGCTTTTGCGACTGGATCACCTGCTCGAGCAGCGGAACCATCGGCTGCAGCGAGGACAGTTTCTTTTCGTGCAGCAGGATCATGCAGTCGTCGAGTTCTGCGATCATCTTGTCTGCGTTGGTGACGAAGTAAGGCGACAGGTAGCCACGGTCGAACTGCATACCTTCGACAACATCGGTCTCGGTTTCCAGACCTTTGTTTTCTTCGACGGTGATGACGCCTTCGTTGCCAACCTTCTGCATCGCGTCTGCGATCTGCTGGCCGATTTCAGCTTCGCCGTTGGCCGAGATGGTGCCAACCTGAGCAACTTCGGCCGAGTCTTTGACTTCACGCGAAGCCGACTTGATGCCTTCAACAACCTTGGCGGTCGCCAGGTCGATGCCGCGCTTCAGGTCCATCGGGTTCAGGCCAGCAGCAACCTGCTTCAGACCTTCGCGAACGATGGCTTGTGCCAGAACGGTCGCGGTGGTGGTGCCGTCACCGGCTTCGTCGTTGGTGCGGCTGGCGACTTCTTTCACCATCTGCGCGCCCATGTTTTCGAACTTGTCTTCCAGTTCGATTTCCTTGGCAACCGAAACACCATCTTTGGTGATGCGCGGTGCGCCGAAGGATTTGTCCAGAACCACGTTGCGGCCTTTGGGGCCCAGGGTCACTTTAACAGCATCGGCCAGAACATTTACGCCTGCCAGCATGCGGTTACGGGCATCGGTGTCGAACTTGACGTCCTTTGCAGCCATGTCGTTTCTCCTTGAGAAAATGTATTGGAATGAAGATCAGAGAAAGCGGGTGCGCTTACTCGATGATCCCCATGATGTCGCTTTCTTTCATCATCAGCAGCTCTTCGCCGCCAACCTGAACCTCGGTGCCCGACCATTTGCCGAACAGGATCTTGTCGCCGGCTTTTACAGCCATTGCGATCAGTTCGCCGCTGTCCTTGCGTGCGCCTTCGCCGGTTGCAACGACTTCGCCTTCGCTGGGCTTTTCTTTTGCGCTATCGGGAATGATCAGACCACCAGCGGTTTTCTCTTCGCTTTCTACGCGACGAACCAGCACACGGTCATGAAGCGGTTTCAATGCCATCTTTGCAGCTCCTTGGGCTCAAAGTTTGTTTATCCTCCCCTCGCCAACCGGCGAGGCGTTAGCACTCATGCTTGCCGAGTGATAACGACGCATAGCTAGGGGGTGGAAAGTGCCGAGTCAACAAGCTGTGATAGAAATATTTTTATAAACCGGTCTCGTCGGGCTGGTCCCAGCTATAGGCCCAGTGTTTCAAGCCTTCCGACCCTGCATCTGACAGAGCATAGACGCCCTTTTCCACTTTTTCGAACCACCCGTAGTGGTTCTCGCGCATCAAACGGGTAGCTACGGAAACGCCCGTCGCGCGGGCGACATCCGCCCCCCTGCAGGCACCGCTTTCCGCAAGATGAGCCGCGCATTTCAATGCATCCTGACGGTAGGCGGTGACAATTCCGTGCCGTGTCGCGCCGCCCGCGTTGGGATCGCCCTCAAGGCGCTCGAACGCGCGCAGCAATCGCGCCGCCTTTTCTTTACTTTTGCGCGGCGCAAACGGACCGGGGTCGCACTGCACCTCGACAACACCATCGGCGCGCACGGTAATCAGGCCCAGGCCCAACCTGCGGCAGAGCGCCAGATTGTCCCTGAGCGCCCGGCGCGCCGAGCGCCCTTTGGGCTTGCATACACCGATATATACCTGATCCGTCAATTTCAGACGCGCGATCGCCTGATGAAACAAAGCCAACGAGAACCGGAGCTTCAATTCTACGATCACCGGCTCATCTTCACCCCGGACGGCGACAATATCAGCGGCGCCGACCTCGCCTTTGACAGTGTAGCCCTGGCGTTCTAACAGCGCCTTGATGGGCGGATATAGATCCTGCTCACGCTCCATGCGGCCATGCTAGGCCATTTGGCGGGAAATGCCAGCGACCCTGATGACAGACTGGCCTTGAACCCCGGCACGGGGCCGGGCAATGTTTAAGCAAACCTGATGTTGCCGGGATATCCGCATGCGTTTTCTACTCAGCTTTATCTTTCTTGTTTTACCGGTCTGCGTGCACGCCGCTTGCGAAGGGCGCGACCTGCGACTGGACATGACGCCGGATGAACACGCCGAGTTGCAAGCCGCACTGACCGACATCCCGTTTCCCGAGGGCAATCACTGGGTGGCGCGTAAAGGCGACACGGTCTTGCATCTGGTCGGAACGCTCCACACCAACGACGCGCGCATGGATGCGGTTGTTGAGCGGCTCGCCCCCGTTCTTGGTACGGCTGACACATTCTATTTCGAAGTGACCCAGGAACAGATGGCCGATTTTGAACAGGGACTGGCCAAGGATCTCAGCCCAGTCATGATCACCTCGGGCCCTACCCTGATCGACATGATGCCCGAAAAGGACTGGGCTGCCCTGTCCGCCACTTTGGCCGAGCGCGGCATACCGGGCTGGATGGCCGCCAAAATGCGTCCCTGGTTTCTCAGCATGATGCTGGGTATCCCACCTTGCATGATGCAAAACCCGGAAGCGGATCGCGGTATGGATGCCCGCCTGACCGAACTGGCCAAAGCGCGCGGTATCCCGCAGCGCTCGCTGGAACAGATCGATGATCTGATGGCTATGTTCGACAGCCATTCGCTGGAGGATCAGGTGCAATCGCTGATCCGTCTGGCCGGAGCTCTGCAGGCTGGCGAGGATCAGCTGGCGACAATGGCAAACGCCTATCTCGAAGAGAAACACGCCGAGATCATTCAACTGGTCCGCCTGCAAGGGGCCGGGCAGTCCGGACTGACCCAGGCCGAATTTGACGCCGAATGGGACGGCTTCGAACAGCAATTGCTGGTGCAACGCAACAACAACTGGATGGCCCACATTCTGGAAATTCAGAATCAGACGGCTGTGATCGCTGTCGGGGCCGGGCATCTGGCCGGAGACCACGGATTGCTGAACCTGTTGCGGCATGCCGGGTACGACCTGCAACGCGCACCCTTCTGAGCGCAACAGTTAAAAAAACACCCTTCGTCGCAGGGGGCGCAAGTACAGGTGACATCCGTGCCAGACGTCCCTATAAGGCGCGCAAATCTACCTTCCTCAGGACGCTGACATGACAACTCTCGTATTTGGCCACAAATCCCCCGACACCGATTCCACTGGGTCCCCGATCCTGTGGTCCTGGTATCTGAATGAAATCAAAGGTCAGACGACCGAGCCTGTATTGCTGGGCGAGCCCAACACAGAAGCCGCTTTTATGCTGCAGGAATGGGACCTGCCAAAGCCCCGCATCATCTCGGACCTGGCCGAAGATACGGCTGTTGTTATCGTTGACACCAACAACCCCGCCGAACTGCCCGACAACATCAACAATGCCGACATCCGCGCCATCATCGACCACCACAAACTGGTCGGTGGGCTGGAAACCAAAGGACCGATCGATATCACCGTGCGCCCGCTGGCCTGCACCGCAACCATCATGATCGACATGATCGGCGCTGATGTCGCGAAAATGCCCGACGCCATCAAAGGCGCGGCCCTGACATGCATCCTGTCCGATACGCTGGAATTCCGGTCTCCGACCACAACTGCCCACGACCGCACTGTTGCCGAGAAACTGGCCGCTGAGCTTGAGCTCGATATTCCAACTTATGCCGCTGAGATGTTTGCGGCCAAGTCCGACGTCTCGACATTCTCGGACGCGGAACTGATCCGCATGGACAGCAAAGAATACGAAGTCGACGGCACCAAGTTCCGCGTCTCAGTTCTGGAAACCACTGCCCCGGGCGTTGTGCTGGACCGCAAAGACAGCCTGGCAGAATCGATGGTGGATGTTGCCAAAGAAGATGGCGTGGATCAGGTTCTTCTGTTCGTTGTCGACATCCTGAACGAAGAGGCGACACTGCTGGTGCCCAATGATCTGGTAAAATCCGTCGCCGAGAAAAGCTTTGGCGCATCAGTCGAAGGTGACGCCGTGGTTCTGCCGGGTATCATGAGCCGGAAAAAACAGATCATCCCCAACCTTAAGGTCTGATCCCGATCAACAGTGCCCGGTTCGGGCGCAACTTTTTGCGAGGCTCTGCCTCGCGCTCCGGGATATTTGAAGCCAGATGAATGAAGGATTCCCTGCTTCATCTGGCCCAAAATATCCTGGGGGAGTCGCCCGCAGGGCGGCGGGGGGCAAAGCCCCCTACTGGCCAAACCGGACGTCCTCTGTCATAGGCTGATGGGATATTGCTTCCGCGTCAACAGAGGCCAAACATGACTCAGATCATTCACGCGCTGTCCGAAATTTCCAACCGCTACAAAGCGCTTTTTGTTGATCTTTGGGGTTGTGTTCACAACGGCATCACAGCCTATCCCGAGGCTGTGGCGGCCTTGCAAGACTATCGCCGCGCAGGTGGAATCGTGGTTCTGGTTACCAATTCTCCGAAACCGAGAGCTGGTGTGAGCGAGCAATTGCAGCAGTTCGGCGTACCGGTGGATGCCTATGACACCATTGCCACCAGCGGGGATTCTGCAAGGTCCGCCATGTTTCGGGGTGCGGTGGGCGAAAAGGTCTATTTCATGGGAGAATGGACTCGGGACGCCGGTTTTTTTGAACCCCTGAAGCTGCTACATCATCCGATCCGGATTGAGCGTGTCCCGCTGGACCAGGCCGAAGGGATCGTCTGTTGCGGCCCCTTTGATCCCATGGCTGACCCAGAAATCAATCGTGCTGATTTCCTGTACGCAAAGCAAAAAGGCATGAAGCTGCTTTGTGCCAACCCCGATATTGTCGTTGATCGCGGCGAGGTACGGGAATGGTGCGCCGGGGCTCTGGCGCGGCTTTACACCGAGATGGGTGGCGAGAGCCTGTATTTCGGCAAGCCACATCCACCGATCTACGATCTGGCGCGGCGCAGGTTGCAGGAATTGGGCCATGATATCTCTGATGACGATATTCTGGTGATCGGCGACGGGCCACACACGGACATTCTGGGGGGTATGGGCGAAGGGATTGATTCTCTTTTCATCTCTGGCGGGCTGGCCGCCGCCGAGACCAAAACGTCGCACCACCCGCACCACGACTCCTTAACCTCCTATATCGAAAGAGAGAATATCAATCCGACCTACACGATTGGTCGCTTGCGGTAGTCAGAAAACTCTTGATTTTCTGCAGTTGCAAAGTAATAAAGTTACCCAATATGGGCAACTAATGACTTTTTGTTGCTCATTGCAATCTGAGTGAGGGTGACATGTTGGACAATCTTCCGCGCGGCACGATCTGCATCGAAGACATCGAAATGGGCATGACCCGCCACTTGCGCAAAGTGGTGACGGACGAAGATATAGAGATGTTCGCGCAGGTTTCGACCGACCGGAACCCAGTGCATCTGGATGATGATTACGCCCGCGACACGATCTTTGAAGGCCGCATCGCGCATGGGATGCTGACCGCGGGGCTGATCTCGGCCGTCATCGGTGAACAACTGCCGGGACATGGAACGGTTTACATGGGCCAGTCGTTGAAATTCCTGGCGCCCGTACGTCCCGGGGACATGGTTTATGCCGAAGTCAAGGTGATCGACATCGACTTTTCCAAGCGGCGCGTGAAGCTGGATTGCCATTGTGCCGTCGGAGGTAAAAAAGTGCTGGTGGGCGAAGCTATGGTATTGGCCCCATCCCGCAAGTTCGACTAAGTCCGATGGCCTGAGAAGGCCTTGAACTCGTTGCATAGCCCGGCTACCCACAGGCTTATGCAAATCATCCGGGATTTTCAGTTTGTCGACCCTGAAGACCGTGGCGCAAGCGTCGCGATCGGGAATTTCGATGGCGTTCACATCGGGCACCAATCCGTCATCGATCTGGCCCGCATCGCAGCCCCTGATGCGCCTTTGGGAGTGATGACATTTGAACCGCATCCGCGCGAGTTTTTTGCCCCCGAGACCCCGCCCTTCCGGTTGATGCGGGGCAATGCACGGGCGCACCGACTTGAGAAGCTGGGCGTTCAGAAGCTTTATGAATTACCGTTCAACGCTGCTCTGGCGGGGCTCACGCCGCAGGAATTTGCCCGAAACGTGATTTGTAGCGGGTTGGGGTTGTCGCATGTTGTGGTCGGTTCAGACTTCTGCTTTGGCAAAGGCCGCAGCGGAACTGCGCAGGATATGGCCCGGTTTGGACAGGACATGGGGTTTGGGGTGACAATTGCGCCCTTGATGGAGCGGTCCTTGAATGTTGTGTCTTCCACCGCAATCCGCACCGCACTTTCCGAAGGCCGCCCGCGCGATGCGGCGTCGATGCTGGGGCATTGGCACCGGATCGAAGGCAAAGTGATTGGTGGCGAGCAGATGGGACGTGAACTGGGCTATCCCACTGCGAACATGTCCATCGAAGGGCTGCATCCGCCCAAATATGGCGTCTATGCCGTTCTGGTCGATGTATTGGATGGGCCCCATCAGGGCAGCTACCAAGGGGCGGCGTCGATCGGAACCCGACCGATGTTTCAGGGTGAAGTGCCCAATATCGAGACGTTCCTTTTCGATTTCTCTGGCGATCTTTATGGCGCGACACTTTCGGTTGGTCTGGTCGAATACCTGCGCCCGGAACAGACCTTTGACGGGCTGGGCGGGCTGGTCGCGCAAATGGATGCCGACTGTGTCAAGGCGCGCGCGATACTGGCCGCGTCATGACACGTGACCCGATCGACCGCACCGGTCTGAGCCCTCGCTTCTGGGAACGCAAACCCCTGCGAAAGATGAACCAGCAGGAATGGGAAGCGCTGTGCGACGGCTGCGGAAAATGCTGCCTTAACAAACTGGAAGACGAGGACTCGGGTGAGGTTGCACTGACCTGTGTGGCCTGCCGTTTGCTGGATGACGAGTCCTGTCGCTGCACCCAATACGACATCCGTCACCAGTTCGTGCCGGAATGCATCGTGATGAAGCCCGATAACATCGACAACCACGCCTATTGGTTGCCCCAAACCTGCGCCTATCGGTTGCTGTGGGAGGGGAAACCGCTTTACGACTGGCATCCGTTGATATCTGGTACGCCGGACAGTGTGCACGCCGCCGGGGTCTCGGTTCAGGGACGCACGGTGTCCGAGTTCGAAACTCCCATGGAAGAATGGGAAGACTATATCATTGAGGAGCCGTTCTGATGCACTTTGCCTCTGACAATTCCGGGCCTGTTCATCCCGAAGTGCTGGCCGCACTGACCGAGGCCAACTCGGGCTATCAGATGGCTTACGGTGCCGACACGCTGATGGATGAGGTGCGGGAGCGCATTCGGACGATATTCGAGGCACCGGACGCCGCTGTATATCTGGTGGCGACGGGAACAGCAGCCAACTCACTGGTTTTGGCGACGCTGGCTCAGCCGTGGGAGACTGTATTCTGTTCGCCGGTATCCCATATTCATGAAGATGAGTGTAACGCGCCTGAGTTTTACAGCGGCGCCAAGCTTACGTTGGTTCCGGGCAGAGACAAGATGGACCCGGACGCCTTGCGCGGTTGCATATTGGCGGAAGAAACCCGCGGTGTGCATGGACCTCAGCGTGGCCCGGTATCGATTACACAAGTGACCGAACGCGGATCGGTCTATTCCCTGTCCGAGTTACAAGCCGTCTGTGGCGTCGCCAAGGACTATGGCCTGCCGGTGCATCTGGACGGTGCGCGATTTGCAAACGCTCTGGTGACGCTGAATTGCTCGGCGGCGGAGATGACATGGAAAGCAGGCGTCGATGCGGTGAGTTTCGGCGGCACCAAGAATGGGTTGATGGGGGTCGAGGCCGTTGTGTTCTTCGATCAAAGCAAGGCCTGGGAGTTTGAGTTGCGGCGCAAGCGGGCGGCGCATCTGTTTTCAAAACACCGGTATCTGTCGGCGCAGATGGCTGCTTATCTGCGCGATGATCTGTGGCTGAGATCCGCGCGCAAAGCCAATGCCAATTGTGCAAGACTTGTTGAGGGTCTGCGCGCGGCCGGGGCAAAATTCGCACATGAGCCGCAGGCCAACATCGTATTTGCTGACCTGCCGCGCCGCCAGCACAAGGTGCTGCATGATGCTGGCGTGGCCTATCATCTGTGGGGCGGGTCATTGGAAGGTGCGGATGAGGATGAATTGCTGACCTGTCGAATGGTCTGTGACTGGTCGCTTGCGACAGACGAAATCGACCGCTTTATAGCTTTGTTGTGAGCGGTATGGGGGCTCTGCCCCCGCCGCGGCAAGCCGCGTCTCCCCCGAGGTATTTTTAAACAGAAGAAGGGGGGCGGGTGGCCCAGACATTCCGGATCTTTTCTGCCGCAAGCACCGGGTGCGAAATCGGCAGCATATGTCCCGCGCCGGCAATGGTTGCCACGTGCGCTTTGAGTAGACGGCGGCCAAGACCCTGACAGATTGCGGGGATGTCCGGGTGCGTCAGGCTGCCGTGCAGAATCAGGACCGGCATGGTTATGCGATCAAAAACCCCGGGGTTGAGCATACCTTTGTGATCCTTGAACAAAACTTTATCGACCGCTGGCACGATGGCCATGCCTCGCGACATCGCGGCGCGGGTTCTGTCGGACAGACCGGACCAGCGCGGGCTGTCGCCTGCGCTCCACATTCGGTTGAACAGTCTGGCGGCAAGTGTCATATCTGCCCTCTCCAACGCCTCAATATAAGGCCGGGCATCGGCATCATGTTGCGCCATAAGCTCTGGCGCGTCGGCGGCGGCGATTGCGAAAAAGACCGGCTCGATCAGGGTCAGGGTGCGGATCAGGTCAGGGTGCCTAATCGCAAGCGAAAGGGCCACCACCGCGCCGAATGAATGCCCGATAACATCCATGGGTTCATTCAGATGCGCAGCGAATTGAGCGGTAATGAGGTCTAAAACGTCGCCCTGCCCGTCCCAATCCCGGCTTCGCCCATGAGACGGCATATCCGGCGCGATGAGTGTGACCTGATCCCGCATCGCGGTGGCCAGACCGACCCAGGCGCCGGAATGCGCCAATGTGCAATGCAGGGCAAGCGCCGTGCGCCCGCCCTGTCCCAATGTTCTGACGAACGGTGCGTCAGGGACGTCCATACAGATCGTCAGGCCTTAGTTTCGGTCAGATGACGATCCAGATCCTGCAGCTTGTCCTGCCCCCAAAAACGCTGACCGTCCTCGGTGATATAGAACGGCGCACCAAAAGCGCCGCGATCCACGGCCTCTTCCAGATTGGCGGCATAGGTTTCCGCGCCCTCCAGCAAACCACTATCAGCAAGGTTTGGATCAAAGCCGGCCTGGCTGAGACAATCCCGGATCACGGTATCCTCAGCGATGTCTTTTTCTTCGGCCCAGCAGGCGCGCAGCAGGGAATGCACAAGCTCACCCACATCGCCCGACCCGTCCCTGGCCGCCGCGATCACGGCATAGGAAGATGGGGCCATATTGGTGGGCCAATGCGCCGGTTGAATGTTGAATTCCATCCCCAGGTTCTTTGCCTGACGCTGCAATTCCTGCGCCCGGTACTCGACCCGCGACACATGCCGGTCCTTCGGCGCGGTGCCGCCGGTGCGTGCGAACAATCCCATGATATCCAGCGGTTTGTAGGTGATCGTGGCACCGTGTTTGGCCGCGACCTCCTCAAGCCGGGTTCCCGCAAGGTAGGTATATGGCGAGATTGTCGCAAAATAATAGTCGATATGGGCCATCTTCACTTTCTCCGCTTCGTTATCTTTGCGGGACGGTAAGGCCATGCTAAGCGGTGTCAACATCACGAATCTGTCACATTAGCCTTTGCTGCCCGGGGATATCAGCCGATGCCGACACTCAACGAACCCAAGCTTATCGCTGGGAACGCCAATCTTCCGCTTGCCGAAACCATTGCCCGCCGTATGAGCCTGTATCGTGGCGTCGATCAGGGATTGGTCGATGCACGGGTTGAACGGTTCAATGACGGCGAGATTTTCGTCGAGGTTTTCGAGAATGTGCGCGGCGAGGATATGTTCATCGTCCAGCCGACCTCGAACCCGGCCAATGACAACCTGATGGAACTTCTGATCATCGCCGACGCGTTGCGCAGATCGTCGGCCCAGCGCATCACTGCCGTGATCCCGTATTTCGGTTATGCCCGTCAGGATCGGCGCACCAAAGCGCGCACGCCGATCAGTGCCAAACTGGTTGCCAACATGCTGACCGGAGCCGGGATCGAGCGTATCCTGACCATGGATCTGCACGCGGCCCAGATTCAGGGCTTTTTCGATATGCCGGTCGACAATCTTTATGCCTCGCCGATCTTTGCGCTGGACGTGAAAAACCAGTTCAAGGGCCAAATGGACGAGATTATGGTGGTCTCACCGGATGTAGGCGGTGTCGCCCGCGCACGCGAATTGGCGAAGCGGATCAACGCACCCTTGTCAATCGTGGACAAACGTCGCGAGAAAGCGGGCGAAGTGGCCGAGATGACGGTAATCGGCGACGTGAAGGACAAGATCTGCCTGATCATCGACGACATCTGCGACACTGCCGGAACCCTGTGCAAAGCGGCACAGGTGCTGATGGATAACGGAGCGAAGGAAGTTCATTCCTATATCACCCATGGCGTCATGAGCGGACCCGCAGTCGAACGTGTCACCAGTTCGGTGATGAAATCGCTGGTCCTGTCCGACACGATTTTGCCCACCAAAGAAGTCGCGCAAGCCAAGAACATCCGTATCGTGCCGACTGCGCCGATCTTCACGCAGGCAATCCTGAATATCTGGAACGGCACCAGTGTCTCGTCTCTGTTCGAGGACAAAACGCTGACACCGATCTATGAATCGATGTATCAAAGGGACTAGGTCAGGCCTTGTGAACGGCAGAACCGACCGCTCCACCGCTCAATCTGAGTGCTTTTTCCGCCCGAACTGAAACCCGGGCAAATCCGTGATATGGCAAACTCCCACCTGACAGATTGAAGGTGGGAGGACATCAAGATGATTGCACCGTTCAAGGCCGCCGCGGTTCAGGCAGCGCCCGAGTTTCTGGATTTGGACGCGGGTGTCGACAAGGCGATCAAACTGATCGAAGACGCCGCTGCCCAAGGCGCGAAAATTATCGCGTTTCCTGAAACTTGGTTGCCGGGCTACCCGTGGTACATCTGGCTGGACGCCACCGCGATGTATATGCCGCTTGTTCCGCAATATGTGGCCAACTCGATGGTTGCGGGCAGCGAACAGGACAAGCGGCTGGCCAAAGCTGCAAAAGACAACAGCATTCATGTCGTCATGGGCCTGTCGTGGAATGTGGGCGGCACGCTTTACATGGGGCAGTGGCACTATGGCTCGGATGGCGAGGTTATCTCGCGCCGTCGCAAGCTGAAACCCACTCATGTGGAACGCACCGTTTATGGTGAGGGTGATGGCAGCGACATGGTCGTGTATGACACAGAGCTTGGCCGGGTCGGTGCGCTGTGCTGCTGGGAACATATCCAACCGTTGAACAAATACGCGATGTATGCCCAGAACGAACAGATCCACGTTGCTGCCTGGCCCAGTTTCTCGGTCTACGAAGGCGGTGCTTACGCGTTGGGACCCGAGGTGAACACGGCCGCCAGCCGGATGTACGCCGTGGAGGGTCAATGTTTCGTGCTGGCAGCCTGCGCCACCGTGTCGGATAAAATGATCGAATTTCTGTGTGACACTCCGGTCAAGCAGCAATTGCTGAAGCCCGGCGGGGGTTATGCCCGCATCTTCGGGCCGGATGGGTCCCCGCTGGGCGAAGACCTTGCTCCGGACCAGGAAGGGCTGGTCATCGCAGATATCGATCTGAACATGATCGCCATTGGCAAAGCCGCCGCAGACCCCTGTGGCCACTATTCGCGCCCGGATGTGTTCCGATTGATGTTCAACAACAAGCCAAGCCCACCCGTCATGGCATTTGACAATGAATACGCGCGCGAGACCCAAATGTCGGAACCTGCGGGAACATCTGAGACTCAAGCACCATCCAGCTGATTTTCCAGCGGCATATTGAGGGACAGGGCGCGCGGCTTTAACGGTCGCGCGCGTACATGCCGCCCGCCGATACAATAGACCGGCCAGATCAAACGGGTTGCACCCGCCTACGGCTGGCATCGGAAAAATGGCGAATGATCGGCCCATTTGACGGGGTGATCGCGACGTTACTCTGCGTGAGATTTTAGGCGCGGGAAAGCGACGGCTGTGCCCACGTCCCTATTCAGCTATCAGAAAAACGCTAGGTTTATCGGCAAGTGCCTGCGCACGCAGCCTTCACATTGCCGTCTGTGACCCTTTCACCGTCACAGGGACTGGGATATGTCGGTTACAGAGGTTGCCAAGCCCGGCAACCATCCACATCTAGCGCAGAGCCAACCGGAGCCTTTCGTATGTTGTTTCGCCGCCTCGCTCTTTTCGCCCTCCTTGCAGGTGCGTTCCCCGCAATCCTTCACGCGCAGGAGGCGTCGCCACCGGGTCTCAATCTTGAGCTGAACACTGTGCAGGATGTCAACGGGGCCTGCCGCCTGACCTTTCTGGCCCGAAACGACACGGGCACATCCATCGACAAGGCCGTGTTCGAAACCGTGATATTCGACGCCGCCGGCAGTGTGGTCAGCCTGTCGCTGTTCGACTTTCGCGATTTGCCAGCGGACCGGCCTCGCGTTCGGCAGTTTGATCTTGCGGGCATGTCCTGCGACGCCGTCGGGCAGACCCTGATCAACGGGGCCAGCACCTGCATCGTCGGCGGGGCCGACAGCTCGGTCTGCCGCGAAGCGCTTACCCTGCGCAGCCGGGTCAAAGTGGAGCTGATCGGATGAGCTTTTTGGACGCCCTGCGCGAAATTCTGGCCCTGGGCGGGCCGGTTGTTGCTATCCTCATCGTGATGTCAGTTCTGACGCTGGCGGTCACGCTTTACAAACTCTGGCAATTTGCGGCCTCGGGGGTCGGGCGGCACCGTGTTCTGTCCCAGGCGCTGGACGCGTGGGACGCAGGCGATCGCCAGACCGCCCGCGCGCGCCTGTCGGATAGCCACAGCTATCTTGCGCCGCTGGTGGCAGCCGCGATGGACGCGCCGCAGACACCGGGCCTGAATGACCGGCTGGATGCCGAGGCCGGGCTTGCGCTTGCGGGCCTTGAACGCGGCTTTCGCCTGCTGGACACCGTCGCGCAGCTGGCCCCGCTGCTGGGGTTGTTCGGGACAGTTCTGGGCATGATCGAAGCCTTCCAAAGCCTGCAATCCGCCGGATCATCGGTTGATCCGTCGCTGTTGGCGGGCGGCATCTGGGTGGCACTGGTAACGACGGCAGTGGGGCTTGCGGTGGCCATGCCGACTTCTATGGTATTGTCATGGTTTGAAAGCCGAACCGCACGTGAACGGGTGTTCGCCGACAAGGCGTTGCGCACCATTCTGGTGCCGGGCCAGACCATAACTGCGGCCGAGATGCAGCCCGCCACAGCCACGCCGAGCCATGCGTAACAGGGCCCCGTTTGTTCGACGGCCCCTGTCGATGACCCCTCTCATCGATGTCATTTTCCTGTTGTTGCTGTTCTTCATGCTGACATCGACATTCTCAAGATTTGCCGAAATCGAGCTGAGCAACGCGACCGCCGGAACCGCAACCTCGGACGAACCCGCCGAGCGTGTGTTCGTACAGCTTGGGGCCGAGCGCCTGACGCTGAACGGCGCTCCGTTGGAGCTTGACGCGCTGGCGGATGAGCTCACGCAAGGACAGGTTCTGGTCAGTCTAGACCCTGACACATCCGCCCAACGGGTTGTTGACCTGCTGGTCAGGTTGCGCGGGCGCGAGGGTCTGAGCGTACTGGTGTTGGAATGAGCCGATGATCCGTCAGACGCAAAAACGGCGCAAACGCGATTCGACGATTGCATTGATCAACGTCGTGTTTCTGATGCTCGTTTTCTTTCTGATTGCCGGAACCGTCGCTGTGCCTTTGGATCCCGAACTGGAGCTTGTCAGCACAGATGATCTGGACGGCCGAGAGCCGCCGGACGCACTGGTCCTGCACAAAGACGGCACGCTGAGCTTTCGCGGGGTACAGACGGACCCGCTGGCCTATATGGCGGATCATGAAACCGGGCCCGTCCGCATTGTTCCCGACCGGGATGTTCCGGGTCCGCGCCTGATCGAGGTGACCAGCGAGCTTCGCCGCAATGGGGCAGCGTCGGTGTTTCTGGTGACCGAAAAGGCGCTGCAATGATACGCGGGTCGGTCTTTGTTGCCATGCTGGCCGTATTGCTATCGGTCGTGGCACATGTTTACGGCCTGACAATGACCGCGACGCCCCGATCCGAAGAGGCGTCGAACACCGGCAATTCCGACGCTGTTGAGCTCGGCAGCGCGTTTGAAGATCTGGCAGATACCGCCCCCGAGCCGGTCGAGCCTGAAACAGCCGAAGCCCCCGAGCCGCCGGTGGAAGAGGCGCCGCAGCCGGAACCCGAACCGGCGGAAATCCCCGTCAGCGAGGCGCTGGTCGCCGCCGAAAACCCGCAAAATGTTCCCTCGCCGGATTTCGGGGAAAGCGATGTGGTGCAACCGGTCACTTCCGAGGCTGAAGAAACGCAAGCGGTGGATCCGACGGACGGGGACGGCGCTGCAAGCGACGATGTGTCGGAAACACCCCCAGTTGAGCCCGACACTGTCACTGAAGTTCCGCAGGGAACGAGCGTCGAGACCACCGAACCCATCGACACGGCGCAGGACAACCCGGTTGCCGAGCCTGCGCAACAGATCGCGGCCTTGCCTGCTCCGGTCGTGACACCGACACCCGAAGCGACCATCCCCGTAGTGCCGCTTGAGCAGACACAGGTCGAGCCCGAGATCGTGGAGCCCCAGGAAGACGCCGAAGCGACGGAACAGGCTGTGACGGCCTCACTGCGCCCTCGTCTGCCCGAGCGTCCTCCTTCGACGGAACGGGCGGGCGCACCCAACGGGTCCGATGAATTTGCCAGCCTGCGCTTTCCCAGTCAGGTGATTGAATCGCCACTGACCACCTATCGGCGCGAGGGTGTCGATACCTTTATTGGTGGCAATACCGGCAACAGTTCGGGCGGACGGAGCACCGGAAATTCGGACCGGACCAATTACGCGGGGCGTGTTCTGGTTCACTTGAACCGGGCGCCTACCATTTTTGTGTCATCGCGCGGCTTTGCCCGCGTGTTTTTTGAGATCAGCCCGGACGGGTCGCTGGCATGGGTCGATATCATCGACAGTTCAGGCTCGCGCGAGATCGACCGCGCCGCCAAAGATCAGGTCCGGGCAGCCGCCCCCTTCCCGCCCCCGCCCGGTGGAGTCAGCCGAAAACTGTCGTTCTTTTACCAAAACAGTTAACGGCCACGGAAGAATCGTTTTGTGAATACTGCGCTTTTGGATCGACAGACAACGGGCACCCCTCTCGCGACATAGCTGACCTGTTATCAGGGTTTATTGGGGAATTTGCGCCATAATCCCCACCTTGGTTTCAGGCCCCAAACGGGTCAGATTAAGGAGGCATGATGAAACGGATCAAAACAGCTCATCTGCTGGCCACCGCAATTTTGCTTGCCAGCGGTGTCGCAGGACATGCGACACAGCACGACGATCAGCCCATCATTCATGACACAGGCTTTAAATCAGTTCCTGCCGTTGCAGTGCAGGATGCGAGTGGAACGCCACAGATTCACCGCCACTTTGGCATTGTACCGCAAGACCTACCCACCACGGCGGTCGCTAAGGTGCCCGTCGTCAAGGCGAGCAGCATCAAAAGCAAATTCAGCTACAAGTTCAAATACGGCTCATTCAAAAAGCACAAATCGAAGAAGCACAAAGTCAAACCTGTGAAGAAACAGAAGGGATACTACACCCCATACTCCAAGTTTGGCCGCTCCAAATACAAAGGCAAATCATATCGCGGACATCATTACCGCTATAAATCCAATCGCTACCACCGGTACTGAAAACCGGCTAACCGCCCCGCAGGCGTTGCATCAGATAGACCTCGCTGCCCTCCGGGATCGGTTCGGTTAGTCCAGTGGCGATGACACGACCATTGATGGCGATGGACACGCCTGCATCTATCGGGGCCTGAAGTTGCGGATGCGCACGAACCAGCTCCTGCAACATCTCGCCCGTGGTCCGGGCCTCGACCGCCACCACCTGCTGGCCCCCGGTCAGAGACCGGAGGCCAGACCATAGGTGAACCTCAACCATTGTCCTTGAGCGCCGCCAGAATGCGCGGCGGGGACATCGGCAATTGCTTCATTCGCACACCTGCAGCATTGGACACCGCGTTGGCAATGGCGGCCAATGGAGGCACAATGCCCGTCTCGCCCACGCCGCGCACACCGAATGGATGGCCTGGGTTCGGAACCTCGACAATCACCGTGTCGATCATCGGCAGGTCGCTGGCAACGGGAACGCGATAGTCGAGGAAAATCGAATTCTGCAACCGACCATCCTCGCCATAGATGTATTCTTCGTTCAGCGCCCAGCCGATGCCTTGCGCGGCACCGCCCTGAAACTGACCCTCGACATAGGTCGGGTGGATTGCTTTGCCAGCGTCCTGAATGACCGTGTAACGGGTGATGCTGGTCTTGCCCGTTTCCGGATCGACTTCGGCATCGACGATATGGGTGCCGAAGGACACGCCCGCGCCTTCAGGCGTAGCTTCGAAATGACCCGAGATGGGCCCTCCGGTCGCGCCCATATTCGCCGTGATATCGGCCAATGGCAGCGGATCAAAATCACCTGCATTGGGGCCCGAAGGCACCGCGCAGCCGTTTTCCCATTTCACCGCATCCACAGGAATACCCCATTTGGTCGCCGCGCGTTCACACAGACGTTCCACCGCATGTTTGGCCGCCTTGATGGTGGCCAGACCCGAGGCATAAGTCACACGGCTGCCGTGGCTGACATCGTTATAGCCCAGAGTCGCCGTATCCGCGACGGTGACGCGGATGTTCTCGTAGGGAATACCCAGCACCTCAGCCGCCATCAGCGCCATTGATGCGCGCGAGCCGCCAATATCAGGCGTACCGACCATGACCTGCGCCGAGCCGTCCTGAGACAGGGCCAACGACACGGATGTCTCGCCGCCATGGTTGAACCAGAAACCGCAGGAAATGCCGCGCCCCTGCCCCGGTTTCAACGGAGCAGAATAATGCGGATGCGCTTTGGCCGCTTCCAGTGTTTCGACCAGACCGATGCGTTCGTAGGTTGGGCCATAGCTGGCCTTGGTGCCCTCATGCGCGGCGTTCTTCAAGCGCACATCCACCGGGTCGAGACCCAGCTTGTTGCACAGCTCATCCAGAACGGATTCGACCGCAAAGGCCCCCATCGGCGCGCCGGGCGCGCGATACGCCGCCTGTTTCGGACGGTTGGCCAGCACATCATATCCCACCTGCCGCACATTGGTCAGGTTGTAGGGCGCGAAGGCACACATTGCGGTTAAATCACCGGGGGCACCGGGGAAAGCGCCGCCTTGAAGGCGAAATGTGCCCTCGGCTGCCGTGATCGTGCCGTCTTTCTTCATACCGATCTTGATATCCATCGACGCCGACGAGGTCGGGCCGGTCGCCCGGAACACCTCGGAGCGGGACATCACGATCTTGACCGGACGGTTGGCCTTGCGGCTCAGCGCCAGAGACACCGGCTCGATGAACACAGTGGTCTTGCCGCCGAACCCGCCGCCGATCTCGGAGGCGGTGACGCGCAGTTGCGAGGTTTCGATCCCCAGAAGTGCCGCGCAGGTCTTCTGCACGATCCAGTGCCCTTGAGTGCAGCACCACAGCTCACCCTTGCCATCAGCGCCCAGTGATCCCAGGCAGGCGTGGGGTTCGATGTAACCCTGATGGGTGGCCTCGGTCGTAAAGCTGTCTTCGATGACCAGATCGGCCTCGGCGAACCCGGCCTCGACATCGCCGTGTCCGCTTTCGTGATAGCGCACGACGTTGGGATGCATCCCTTCGGGCACCGAATAGTCTGCCGCGCCTTCGCGGATCACCGGCGCATCCGGGGCCATCGCCTTGTCCACATCTGTGACATGGGGCAGGGCTTCGTATTCGACCTCGATCAGTTTCAGCGCGTCGCGGGCAGCCAGCGCCGAAGTCGCAGCCACGGCGGCAATCGCGTGACCGTCATAAAGCGCCTTTTCGCCCGCCATGACGTTTTCCAGAACGCTCCAGAATTCGCCATCCAGACCGGGAAAGAACGGCACATCGGCAAAATCGGCACGGGTGACGACGGCTTTGACGTCCTTGTGGGCTTCGGCCTTCGAGGTGTCGATCTTCACGATCCGCGCATGAGCATGGGGTGAGCGCAGGATGGCACCGTGCAACATACCGGGCGCATAGGCATCGGCCCCGAATTTGGCGCGGCCTGTGACCTTGTCCAAACCATCGGGGCGGTCGGGCCGTGTGCCGACAAAGGTGAATTCGGATTTGCGATCGTCCAGAGCCATTATGACGCCTCCCGCATTTCAGCCGCCGTATCCATCACGGCGCGAATGATCTTGTCGTATCCGGTGCAGCGGCACAGGTTACCTGCCAGCCAATACCGGGTTTCCTCTTCGGTCGGGTTGGGGTTTTTCTCAAGCAGCGATTTGGCCGCCACCAGAATACCCGGGGTGCAGATGCCGCATTGCAGGGCTGCATATTCGATCATCTTCTTTTGCAACGGATGCAGAACGTCGCCGTCGGCAATCCCTTCGACGGTTTCGATCTGCTTACCCTCGGCCTCGACCCCCAGCATCAGGCAGGAACAGACCAGACGGCCATCGACGCTGACGGAACAGGCTCCGCAATCGCCGGTGCCGCAGCCCTCTTTCGCGCCGGTCAGGTTCAGCTTGTCGCGCAGACAATCCAGCAGGGTTTCGCGCGGATCACAGAGGTATTCGACCGCGTCGCCGTTGACGGTGGTGGATACGTGGAACTTGCTCATGGCTTACTCTCCCTTCGCGCGGGCATAGGCGATTTTTGCGGCGCGTTTGGCCAGCACCCCGGCCACTTCGGTGCGGAAGGCGATGGTGCCGCGTTTGTCGTCGATCGGGTTGCAGGCGGCCGAGGCCGCGGCGGCCAGCGCATCCAGCGCGGCATCATCCAGCGTGCTGCCGATGATCGCCTTGGCACAGTCCTCAACCAGCAAGACGGTTGGCGCGACGGCCCCCAACGAGACGCGGGCTTCGCTCACCGTGTCGCCGTCCAGACGCAGGCTAACGCCAACGCCGACTACGGCGATATCCATCTCAGTGCGCGGAATGAAACGCAGGTACGCATCGCCCGCATTGTCACCGCGCGCCGGAACATTCACAGCCGAGATCAACTCGCCCTTGGCCAACGATGTTTTGCCGGGGCCGGTCGGGATATCCTCAACCGCGACCGAACGCGCGCCATCGGGACCCGTGACCGTCAAAGTCACACCAGCGGCCACCATCGCTGGAACCGAGTCCGCCGCCGGAGAGCCATTGCACAGGTTACCGGTCAGGGTCGCCCGACCCTGTATCTGGGTCGAGCCAATCAGGTCCATCGCCTCGACCAATCCGGGCCAGTCGCGGCTCAGATCAGCATGTTCACTCATCTCGGCGCCGGTCACGGCGACGCCCAGCGTCCAACTGCCATCAGCATTCCGGGCGATGTCGCTGACGCCGTCGATCTTCTTGATGTCGATCAGCGTATCTGGCGTCACCAGTTCCGAGCGCAGTTGCACCAGAACATCGGTTCCACCAGCCAGAAACCGCGTGATACCCGTTGCGTTTGCGGCCAGCGCCGAGGCTTCGGCAAAGCTGGCGGGGCTGTGATAATCCATGAAAATACCTCGCACCTGTCGATCAGGATTCATTAGGGATCGCAGTGGACGTTAGTGCAGCAACCCTACCGCGTCCATGGGTGGAACGACCAATTTTTGTGATCAGCGTTATCGTTTCCAGATATCAATCAGAGGTCAATCTCGATCATGCCATCCGATTCCGCCGCCCGGCTTTGACACAGAATGATCGCGCCTTCGCGTTGCTTGTTGGACAGCACAAAATCCCGATGCTCTATTTCGCCTGATACCACGCCACATTTGCAGACCCCGCAAATGCCATCAGCGCATTTCACGTCCACATGAATACCGGCTTCATTCAGCACCTGAGCGGCGTCTTTGTCCGCCGGAACGTGCAACTCGCGCCCCGAACGGGCGAGGCGCAGGGTAAACGGATGATTTTCATAGTCCGGCTGTTCAGGAACCGAAAAATACTCCAGATGCCGGGCCCCTTCCGGAAAGCCCTGCGCCTCAGCCGCCTGCATGACCCCGTCCATGAACCGGTCCGGCCCGCAGGTGTAAACATGCCAGCCGGGCTGATACCCTTGCAGGATTGCGTCCAGATCAGCGCGCGTACCTTCATCCGAAAAATGGTAGTGCACGCGGTCAGACCAGGGCATCGCCGCAAGATCGCCCAGATATCCTGCACCCGCACGCGTGCTGGCCGAGTAATGCATCTCGAACGGTTTGCCCAAGGCGTGCAATCGATGGGCAAAGGCGATCATCGGCGTGATGCCGATGCCGCCGCCCATCAGAAAGGTTTTGGTGGCGGTCTCATCCAGCTCGAAATGGTTGATCGGTTTCGAGATGAAAACCTTGCGCCCTTCGTCAAAGATCCGATGCAACAGGGCCGAACCACCGCGCCCCTCATCTTCGCGCAGCACGCCAATCTGATAGGTCGCGCGATCCGAGGGATCACCGGACATCGAATATTGCCGCAGAAACTCGGGCGCAACCAGCACGTCCAGATGCGCGCCAGCCGTCCATTCTGGCAGCGGCGCGCCGTCCAGTGTCGAGAACTCGTATTTCGTGACATCCGAGGTCATCTTGTCGACCTTGGTCAGTTCCACCCGCATCACCGGCGCGTCACCGGCGATCTGATAGCGGTGAATGACCGACATATCCCCCGCGTCCTTACGCGCCTTGTAGTCATCCGCCGTGACCATCGCCTCATAAGCGGCGATCCCGGCCTCGCGGTCCATGTGGAACGGGTATGGCCACGGGTGCGGCGCAAGCGGCGCGGGATAGACGGCCAGCGTTTGATCTTCGTATTTCAGGTCCAGATCGGTTTGCAGATCGCGTCGGTTCAGCGGATGGACTGAGGGCCGATAAGCCCCGTCCGCCCGCAACTCGATATCCCACCACCATTTCTTGACATCGTTGAGCCCGCCATTGCCAACCGCATCGTCCAGCTTTGCCAATGCCGGGGCCGCTGAGGGGATATTCATCGCGGCCCACCGGAAGGGACGTTCCTTAAAGATACCCTCCAGATTCCACGGGCAGGTTTTCATACAGCGTCCGCACATCGCCCCACCCGGCGTGGTGATCCGGTAAGTAGCGCATTTCTGGCTGTCGGACTTCCAGATTTCATAGCCATTGAACATCAGCTTCGGCCCGGCGGTGATCGCCCCCGAGGGGCACTCGCGGGCGCATTTGTTACAGCTTTCGCAAAACGTCTGCAGGCCGAAATCAATCGGCTTGTCATGCGCCATCGGCATGTCGGTCGTCACCACACCCGATTTCAGACGCGGGCCGAGATAGGGGTTCAGGATCACCTCTCCTATCCGGCTGACTTCGCCCAAGCCGGACAGCAATAACAGCGGAGGCTGCAGCACCTCGCCATCCATAACCGTATGCGCCTTGGCCTTGTAGCCGAGGTTGCGGATCTGCTGCGCGATCACGCCCCCCAGCAGCGAAAAACGCAGATAAGCACGCATGGATTGAGCGACGCTAATCCAGTCATCTCCACTGGCCCCCTCCATGGTCTCATAGCCCTGATCGATGATCATGCTGATCGCCTGATCATGGGGCGGGATGATCTCTTCGCCGGTGGCGTCGTGGGAATACCAACTCCACTCGGGACACCGGCTGAGGCCCACCGCATCCACCCCAAGGAAATAGGTCGCGGCCTTGATATTGGCGGCATTGCGCTGCGCATCGGTGGGCCGTTTAACCTCGGCACTGTCGCCGTCCTGCAGCAGCACAAACGCCCCCAACGCACGCCGTTGCGCAAAGCTGGGCGCGGCCTTGCGGGCATAGTGCCCGCCCTTGGCCCCGTCCTGCAGTGCCTTGCCCATATCGCCGAACTGCGCACGGGCGAACATATCCGCACGTTTTGGCACGCGGGCGACGTTTTCCTCGTCGATATAGGTGGTCGGCTGTTCGACCCGTTTCAGTTTTTCAAACGGATGCGCCCCGTCCACGTATCGCCGCTTGGCATAGGCATCCCGGTTCAGCGCGTTCTTGGCAAAGCCCGCGCCCAGCCACCACGCCGGACCTTGCGTGCGGAACCACGGCTGGTCGGCCATCGGGCACAGGGGGCGATCATGCGCAATCTCCATCTCGGTGGTCACAGCGGCCAGACCGAACCGCTGACCCAACCAGGGCACCACAACCGCGCCATCCTCGACCGAGGCCAGCCCCGCCGCAATGGCCAGCTTGCCCAGATCGACCTCGGACGACATTGCCGTATGGGCGCGCGCATCGAAGCCCAACAGCCGGATATAGTTGGCAATGACCACTGCGTTCTCGGTGGCCAGCAGACAGGCGCGATGGTCCTGTGCATCCATGATCCACTCGGCCCCGGGCTCCGCCGGATCAGGGTCGCGATTGTGTTCATAGAGGAAGACAATCGCATGGCGATGGCTATCCATCGGGCGCGGCGCGGCCTCCATGCTTTCCTTCAGGTCCGCCATGATCACGTCGATACCCGAGGCCAGCGTCTTGGTTTGACGTGTCTTCAGGGCATGCGCCAACCGGTCGATATCGGGGTTGCGGCGCGGCTCGGGCAGCATCGCCTCGGCTGGCAAAGGCCCACACCCCATCATCGACGCATCGTTGAAATAACCAAACGCCTTAAGGTGATCCGCGCGTTCCTGCGGGTCTGCCGGAATCTCGGCCATCGCAGGGTTCACAAACCCGTCGCGGATGGCGTCCATCATCGCCTGAAACTCACCCATCGCATTCACAATGCTTTGGGGTTGATCCGGTCGCTGAAAGCTGAGCGGCGGCATCGACGCAACGCGTGTCAGATCAGGCATCCCGTCCTGCCGGGCCAACCGCTCCAACGGGTAAGACCCCATATGAACCGGCCGGTTCTTGTCCGAGAAAAAACGGATCCCCATCGCGCGCCTCCTGCTTGCTACCGACCATCTAAACCTGCAATGTCACCAAATCCATTCATGAATAGTCATATACGGCATGAGCAAAACTGATTTCACCGATCTTGACGGCAAGGTCCTGCGGGTGTTCCTGACGATACTCGAAGAAAGCTCGGTTTCAAAAGCCGCCGACCGGCTGGGCGTGACACAATCGGCGATCAGCCACACGCTGGGTAAACTGCGGCAGGTGCTGGGCGATCCGCTGTTTGTGCGATCCGGTCAGGGCCTGACCCCGACCGAACGCGCGCTGTCACTGAAAGAGCCGGTGCAGCAGGTATTGGACGGGATGCGGGCACTGACGCAGGGGCGACCCTTTGATCCGCTATCCGAGCAGATCGACGTTCAGATCGCCACCAACGACATGCCGCGCGAGTTGATCTTTCCCGACCTGCTTCGCACAACCCGCGCCGAGGGTGTGCGCCTGCGGCTGGAGTTCATCCCCTCGGGCGTGCCCGACCCGGACCTGTTGCGCAGCGATCGGTGTCAGTTGATGGTGACGCCGCTGCCCCCGGACGGGCCGGATATCTTTCAGAAACGGCTGATCACCAGCCCGTTGATGGTGTTCTATGACGCAGCCCGACGCGACCCGCCGCCGGATTGGCAAACCTATTGCAACAGCGACCATGTCGAGGTGCGTTTTGCCGATGGCCGCAACGCCCGCGCCGTGATGCGTGGCGTGGATCAAAGCCAGATCAGACCGCCCGTCGTGACCCTGCCGCATTTCAACGCCATCCCGCCCTTTGTGAAAGACAGCACTCTGATTTCGACCGATACCGCGCTGATGAAACGCGGGCCGCTGGCCATGCTGGATTGCGCCCCCCTGCCGTTCAGATGCGAGCCGGTGTCGATCTATATGGTCTGGCATCAGCGCTCGGCCAACGATCCGGCGCATCGTTGGCTGCGGGAACGGATCGAGGTCATTACCACAGCGCTTCAGACTTGAGACAGCAACCAGTCGCGCATCTGGTTCACCAGGTCCGGCTGCCGCGGCTTCTGTGGCATGACGATGAAAAAGCTCAGGTCATCGACCAGCACTTCGGACAGCGGTTGCACCAGCCGCCCCGAGGCCAGTTCTGACGACACCAGCGGCGCGTGGGCCAGCGCAAAACCCTGCCCGGCGATTGCGGCATCAATCGCAAGACTGGTCTGGCTGAAACTCATCATTCGGGGCCGCCCCTCGACGCCAGCACGGTCCAGAAACAGCGGCCATAGCCCATGTGTGTCGCTGAGCAGTACATGCTGCATCAAATCGCCTGGCTTGGATACCTGCGCGGCCAGACCCGGGTTGCCCACAACAACGAACTCATTTGAAAACAATGGGGTAGAGGTCAGCCCCTGCGACAGAGGCGCCCGACTTTGGCGCACTGCGATATCAACGCCGTCCGACCGGAAATCGGCCAACCGCTCGCGCGCGTCGATCTGCACCGAGATATCGGGATAGAGCATTACAAAATCATTCAAACGCGGCACCAGCCATTTTGATGCAAAACTGGGCGTGACCGAGATGGTGATCTGACGCTGACCCGAGAGATCATCAACAGCCTCTTCAATCAGCCGGAACGCCCGGCGCAGGGGCGCGTGGAACCTGCGCCCGGCCTCAGTCAGGCGCAAACCGCGCGGCAGACGTTCGAACAACGGTGTGCCCAGTCGAGCCTCAAGTCCGCGCACCTGTTGGGCAACAGCGCCCTGAGTAACGCCCAGCTCCTCGGCGGCGAGGCGGAAATTCAGATGCCGGGCCGAGGCCTCAAAGGCGCGTATCGCGTTGAGTGGCGGGAGTGCGGGCATCACAAAGACAGTAGATTTTCTACATCTTTAGCGCAGCAGAACTGATTGGTCAAACGGGTCGCACCACCCCATCTTACCGCCAGACAACACAAAGGATCACCGAGATGGGAAAAGTAGCTTTGATCACCGCAGGCGGCAGCGGCATGGGGGCGGACAGTGCGCGCAGGTTGGCGGCGGATGGGTTCAAGGTCGGCATCCTGTCCTCGTCCGGCAAGGGTGAGGCGCTTGCCCACGAACTGGGCGGCGTGGGCATCACCGGGTCGAACCAGTCCACGGACGACCTGCAAAAGCTGGTCGATGCGGCGATGGCCCATTGGGGGCGGATCGACGTCTTGGTGAACTCGGCAGGCCACGGGCCGCGCGCCCCGGTGCTGGAGTTGACCGATGATGACTGGCACGCTGGCATGGATGTCTATTTCATGAACGCCGTGCGCCCCACACGGCTGGTCACCCCGATCATGCAGGCGCAGGGCGGCGGGTCGATCATCAATATCTCGACCTTCGCCGCGTTCGAGCCCGATCCGGTGTTTCCGACCTCGGGCGTGTTCCGCGCGGGGCTGGCGGCGTTCACCAAGCTGTTCTCGGACAAATACGCCACTGACAACATCCGCATGAATAACGTCCTGCCCGGCTTCATCGATAGCCTGCCCGAGAAAGAGGAATTCCGCGCCCGCATCCCGATGGGGCGCTACGGGCGCAGCTATGATGAGATTGCCTCGGTCGTGGCAATGCTGGCTTCGGAAGGCGGCGGGTATATCACCGGGCAGAACATCCGGGTTGATGGTGGCATCACCCGGTCGGTCTGAGGTTCAGAACCGCGCCTTGACGAAATGCGTCAGCGCCGCGCCGGTCTCGAAATAGGCGCGGCGCAGTCCGGTCCAGCGTTCGCTGTAACCCTCGACCGCCGGAACCGGCAACAGCGCGGGGTCGTCCTGCAACAGGCTCTGCGCGCATAGGCGGCCAAACACCGTGCCCGGTCCGATGCCACGGCCGGAATAGCCGTGGACCGACAGCGCGTTCGGCCCGATCCTTGTTATCTTGGGGATATGGTCCGAGGTCATAGCGATGCGCCCATGCCAGCCTTGCTCAAAGGGCTGATCGGCGAGTTGCGGGTAAAGCACCGCCAGCTTGCGTTTGATCCACGCCGTATGCGCTGTGCTGCCCGCATGACCCAAATCTCCCATCGCGCCCAAAATGAATCGACCCTGCTGATCCACACGGAACGACGTCATGATCAGGCCGGTATCCCAGCAGCCCTCTCCGCCCGGCAGTATGCTAGCCCGCAGGTTGTCGGTCAGAGGCGCGGTTGCGTATTGGAAGTAGTAGACCGGGACGTAAACGGGGGCCGTTTCGGATAGGCTCTGATGATAGGCGTTGGTGGCTTGGATGACCGATCTGGCACGCACCGTGCCCTGTGGTGTTTCCAGAACCCAGCCCTCACCGTCGCGCTGCATGGCCTGAACCGGGCTTTGCGTGCAGATCTTCGCCCCGGCCTCTTGCGCAGCCCGCGCAAGGCCACTCACATATGCCAAAGGCTGAATGGTTCCAGCGCGCGGATCGAACAACGCCCCATGAAACGCTGCACTGCCCGTGCGGGTCCGGGTCTGATCCGGCGACAGCAATTCAACAGGCGCGCCTGCGGCGCTGAGTTGCGTATGGCGGGCCTGCAGGTCGCGCAGTCCAGCGGCAGAATGCGCGCAATGCAGGGTGCCGCTTCGGACAGGTTCGCAAGCGATCCCATGCGCGTCGATCAGATCGAACACATCCCCCGGGGCAGCAGCCAAAAGTTTGATCAGACGGTTTCCGACCTCATCGCCCAGATGCGCCCGTATCTCCGCAGGAGGCAACCAAAGGCCGGCATTGGCCAGCCCCACATTGCGGCCTGACCCTCCGTGCCCGATCTCCTTGGCCTCAAGCAGGCAGACCGAGGCCCCTGCCTGCGCCGCTGTCAAGGCGGCGGAACAACCGGTATAGCCGCCGCCGATGACCGCGAGATCGACGGTTACGTCGCGAGTCAAAGCATGGCTGTCCACTTGCTCGCGGCAGGTATTCAGCCAAAGGGAATTGTTGTGGTCGCTCACGTCAGACTCCCTACGTGGTCACAGTCCAATAGGGCCAGCGATCAGGCGGTTGCAAGCGCGCGCTGATCGTCTCGGCCCATGGCGATCAGGAACGGCTGCGTCTCCTGCCGGGCCTGAAAGGCGGACTTGCCGCCCATACCACGCCAGTTCGACAGGACCAACGATTGGGCCACGGCTCCGCTCAGCGTCGCACCGGGGCCGGTGACGATGAACAGATCAGGTGCGAACTCGCGCGCCGCGGTCTGGATCGCGCGGGTAAAATTATAGGACTCGGTCACCTGATGGCCCAGAGTATAGTCCCACAGAGCCTGCGTGTCCGTCGCACCGGGCCACCAGATCTTGCCGCGCCCATCGATCAGGGGGTGCTCGGGCTGAGCGAACAGCTCAGCGCCCAGCCGCGCCCGCCCCTCTGCCGCGACCGGAGCCTGCAGGGCGGTGTGGAACGCGGCGTGGTTGGCCAAGCGCATGGGAAAGCGGTCCTGCACATTTGGCTGAGACGCCTCGAAAGCTTTGAGCCCGTCCTTATTGCCCGCCAGAACCAGCATCCCGCCCAGATCAATCGACAGCGCCAGAGCGTGGCCTTCGGCCTGATTGATCCCGTCCACTTCGGCCAGCAGGTCGGCCTTATGAGCAGGATCACTGACCCAGTCGTCATTCGTAAACGGATACACAAGCTGCCCGCCGATCAGATGCTCCTGCATCAGCGTGCCCATCGTGTTCACCACACGGAACCCGTTCTCGGGCGACAACGCGCCCCCGGCAGCCAATGCGATATACCAGCCCATCGAGTTGCCGGTTACAGCGACCACCTCAATGTCACTCGCCAGCGCCTGCGCATCGGCCAGGGATGCCGCGTAGATCAGGGGCGAGGCCACATCGCCACGCGAATACTTGCTGACGGTGAAGCGGTTGGCGCTGTCCAGAGAGGTAACAGGCTCCTGGCCAGCCTCACTGCGGATGGCGTCGAAGTCGTGGAACATCTGCATCCGGTCGGCGTGGTGACGGTGCAGATAACCCAGTTCGGGCTTGTTATACGTGCCCCGGCCCGGGCAGATCACAACGGCGGTACGGGTCATGCGGCGCCTCCGGTCAGTTTGAGCGCGGCGGCGACAATGCCGTCTTTCGACGGCAACGGCGCGGCATAGGCCGGGCCGGTTGCGATGAAACAATCCTCGGCCACCACACGGGCGGTTGGAGTGGCGGGACTTTCTTCGTCGAAGAAAGTCATCAGCGCCTCGGACTGACTTCCGGTGCGACGGCATTCGTCAACAATCAAAACATGCGCGCATGTTTTGGTGGCTTCGCGCAGAGCCTCGACCGGCATAGGGGCCAGCCAGCGCAGGTCGATGATCCGTGTCTTCAGGCCTGCCGCCTGTAACTCGGGCAATGCCTGTTGTGACAGGTAATGCCCGTTTCCATAGGTCACGATGGCCAGATCGGTGCCGTCCCCATGCACGCCCACCTCGCCCAACGTAATGCGCTGATCCGGTGAAGGATAGCGGTTCATCCACCCCGCATCCTGCGACGCGTGCAGATCGCGCATGGGATAGAGCGCGATGGGTTCCAGAAACACCACGACCCGCTGCTCCTCACGCGCCAGCCGCGCACATTCGCGCAACATCTGCGCCGCATCCGCTCCGGTCGATGGGCAGGCGATGATGACGCCGGGAATATCCCGCAGAACCGCCAGAGAATTGTCGTTGTGAAAATGCCCGCCAAAGCCCTTCTGATATCCCAATCCCGCGATCCGCAGCACCATCGGGTTGGTGAACTGGCCGTTCGAGAAGAAGGGTAAGGTCGCCGCCTCACCCCTTATCTGATCCTCGGCGTTGTGCAGATAGGCGAGGAACTGGATCTCGGGGATCGGAATGAACCCGTTATGGCCCATGCCGATGGCGAGGCCCAGAATGGATTGCTCGTCCAGCAAGGTGTCGATCACCCGGTCCGGGCCAAAGCGCTGCTGCAGCTTCTGCGTCACGCCATAGACGCCGCCCTTGCGGCCCACATCCTCGCCCATACAGACGACCTCGCCATGTTCCAGCATCAGATCGGTCAGCGCCCAGTTGATCAGGCGGCTCATGGGCTGCGGCTCATCCATCGCGCGCATATCGCCGCCAAAGGCCCTGGCCCGCGCCTCAGCGCTGGGTCCGTTGGTCGGGCGGCAAGCGCGTTTGGGCGGGATCAGGCTGGCCATAACCTCGGTTGCATTGGCAAGATGCGGACGCGAGGCCGCCTCAGCCGCGACGCGGTCGGTCCGCGCACAGGTCTCTTCGTAGATTTTCAGCGCCTGATCCGGAGCCAGCGCTCCGGCCTGATCCAGCAGCCGCACGGAATGCAGCAGGGGATCATTGGCCTCATCCGCCTCGACCTCGGATTTAGGCAGATAGGTTGTGGGCACATCCGCCCCGGCATGACCATAAAGGCGCACAGTTTTCAGATGCAGGAAGGCCGGTTTGCGGCGCGTGCGGACGTAATCGGCAGCCTGCTGCGCCACGGCAAACGTCTCATAGATATCCAGACCATTGGCCTGAAAATATTTGATCCCGGGCCGATGCTCCATCGAGGCCTGAATCCACCCTTTCGGCGTTTTGACCGAGATCCCGATGCCGTTGTCCTCGCAGACAAACAGCAGCGGCAGCGGCGTCGATTGCACACTGGTCCAGCCGGCCGTGTTGATCGCACCTTGCGCAGTGGAATGGTTGGCAGAGGCATCGCCAAAGGAACACATTGCAATCCCGTCTTCGGGCAATTCGCGATGCTCCGGATCATGCCGCCGTGCCGCGCCCAGGCTATAGGCCGCACCGACCGCTTTGGGCAGATGGCTGGCAATGGTCGAGGTTTGCGGCGGGATGGTCAGCGCCTTTGATCCCAGAACCTTGTGGCGCCCGCCCGAGGTCGGGTCTTCTTTCGAGCAGGCGAAACTCAGCAGCATGTCCCAGGCGATCTGCTGGCCCGGAACCTGTTCGGCGCGGGCGATCTGGAAGGCTGCATCGCGGTAGTGCAGAAAAGCGATATCCGTCGGGCGCAGCGCGTGGGCAACAGCCGCCATGCCTTCATGCCCCGAAGACCCGATCGTATAGAACCCCTGCCCTGCCTTCTGCATGGCGCGGCTGGTCCTGTCCAAGGCCCGGCTCAGCACCTGCGAGCGAAACAACGACACCGCATCCGTATCGCTCAGCCCCGGCCGCGGCGGCGCACCTTCGGGCAGGTCGCGGCGCGCTACGCGGGTCAGGAAGTTCTCATGTACGATCTGGGCGCGGTCCATGGGGCTTGCCTTATGTGGTCTGTGTCATCGGCCTTTGACGGATTTGTCACGTGCCACGCCATGGATTTCAAGGTCGCCAGAGGCACGGGCACAGGGGCCATCTTGCACTCATGTCTCTGGTCGCTGGAAAAAACCAGTGCTATTGCATGTAAAAGATATGAGGATTTGTCATATGATCGCGCCACGCCGCTTCCTGCCCTCGATCTCATCCCTGCTGGCGCTCGAGGCCGTGGACAGGCTCGGCAGCGCCTCGGCTGCGGCGGAAGAGTTATCCTTGACGCAAAGCGCCATCAGCCGCCAGCTAAAAACGATGGAGGATCAGCTGGGCGTTCAACTGATCGAGCGCAGCCAGATGCGGCTGCATTTGACGCCTGCGGCCAAAGTGTATGTGCAAATCGCAAGATCTGCGGTGCAGGATCTGGCGCAAGCCGCGCTAACGCTCAAGGCAAACCCGGCGGGTGGATCGCTTGATCTGTCGATACTACCCGCCTTTGGCATGCATTGGCTGGCCCCCCGGTTGCAGGATTTTGCGCGCCGCCACCCCGAGGTCACGGTCAATCTGGGCACCCGGCTGAAACCGTTCGATTTCTCGGCTGAACCGTTTGATGCAGCCATCCATTTCGGCCAGAAGGACTGGGCCGGCGTCCACTACCTGCCGATCATGCGAGAACAGGTTCTGCCGGTTTGTGCGCCGGGGTTGAAAGAGACCGCGCATGAGACACTGGACGCCTTGCGTAGCGCCCCCCTGCTGCATCTCGACTCGCGCCCGGACGCTTGGGAGAGATGGTTTGAAATGCAGGGTGCGCTGGTCTCGGGCCTGCGAGGAATGCTGTTTGACCAGTTTTCCACCATGATACAGGCGACCATCCACGGGCTGGGCGTGAGTTTGCTACCCTCGTATCTGGTGCACGATGATCTGGAAACGGGGCGCCTGGTGACCGCCTGGCAGGGGCCGCCCGTCAGTCTGGGTGACTATTATCTGGTCTGGCCCACCGACCGTGCCATGCCCGAGCCGCTGAAATCCTTCAAAGATTGGCTGCAGGACCAACTGGCATCAGGATAGGTCAAAACTTGCCATTGTCGTTTTTCCATTGCGCGCGCGGAGCGATGGCCTCGACCGTATCCCAGTGCTCGACAATCTTGCCGTCTGCGACGCGGAACAGATCATAGAATGCGCTGTGTCGGCCCTGAAATGCACCTTCGCAGACGGTTAAGACAAAATCACCCTCGGCCAGCACACGATGCAGACGCTGGTAGTTCACCGTATTGGCATCCGACAATTCAGCACGCAGGGCACTGACGTCATCGGACAGGCGCGGGTTATGCTCGACATAGGTCTCCGCATCAATGCAGGCCGCGATCTGATCCAGATCACCCGCGATCAGAGCCGTTTCGACAAACGACCGCACGAAGGCGCGGTTTTGCTCGGTCAGGGCGAGGTCGCCCGCCTCTGTCATCCCATCAACCATGCTATGGCCCGCGGCATTGGGGCCTTGGCGGGGCTGAATATTGTCCCAATGCTCCACCGCCTGACCATCCTCAAACCGGAACACCTCGAACCCGATATTGCGGCGCGAGAAATCATACTCGGTATGGGCAAAGACAAAGGCCCCGTCTTCGAACGCGCGGGCAATGTTCACGCGCGGAGAGGTCTCGGACAGGCGTTTGAACAGCGCCGCCAAGCCTTCGCTGCCTTCATGAGTCTGCGGGTTGTGCTGGATATAGCGCGCCTCGTTCACAATCGAGACCGGACCGGTATCACCGGTTTCAATGCTTTTGAGTAAGGCGCATATGCGGGATTTGTTCGACGCGGCCAAGGGCGGGCTCCTTCTCATCAGACCAGTTGCGGCGATCATGGCAGGTGGGCTGCAGATGAGCAAATCCGGAAACGACAGAAAGCTGCCCGGCCCAACGGGAGGAGACGTTCCGCAAGGAATGTCGACGACGGGCGGGAGCGCTTTGCCTCAGACGTCCAGCGAACGGGCGATGAGCTCTTTCATCACCTCATTGGTGCCGCCATAGATCATCTGCACCCGCGCATCCGCATAGAGCCGCGCGATCGGATACTCCATCATGAAGCCATAACCGCCAAAGAGCTGCAGGCATTCGTGCATGATCTCGTTCTGCACCTCCGAACCCCAGTACTTCACCATCGAAGCTGTCGCCGCATCCAGCTCTCCGGCCTCCAACTTGCCGATGCAATCGTTGACGAAACTCCGCAACACCTCGGCCTTGGTCTTGCACTCGGCCAGTTTGAACCGCGTGTTCTGAAAATCCATCACGCGCTGACCAAACGCTTTGCGCTCCTGCGTGTATCGGACGGTCTCGGCAATCGCGAAGTCAATCGCGCCCAGCGCCATGATCCCGATCGTCAGACGCTCCCATGGCAACTGCTTCATCAACTGGTAGAAACCCTGCCCCTCGTCCGGACCGATCAGGTTCGTCATCGGGACCTTCACGTCCTCAAAAAACAACTCGGCCGTGTCATTGCCCTTCATGCCCAGCTTTTTGAGATTGCGCCCCCGGCGAAAGCCGTCTGCCTGATCCACTTCGACGACGATCAGGGATATCCCCCTGGAGCCCTGCGACTTGTCGGTTTTCGCAACCACGATGACCAGATCCGCCGTCTGGCCATTGGTGATGAATATCTTGGAGCCGTTGAGGCGGTAGGAATTTCCGTCCTTCTCAGCCGTGGTGCGCACCGACTGGAGATCGGACCCGGTCCCCGGTTCGGTCATTGCGATCGCCCCAACGATCTCGCCCGAGGCGAGACCCGGCAGCCATTTTTGCTTTTGTTCCTCGCTGCCATAGGCCGAAAGGTAATGCGTGACGATGGATTGAATGCCGTAGCCCCATCCGATATCTCCGCGCGCGGCTTGTTCGTACAGTGTGATCGAGTCGAACCCCATCCCTCCGCCAACGCCACCATAGTCTTCGGAAATCGACCCTGCCATCAGCCCCGTCTGACCTGCCTGTCGCCAGAAATCACGATCCACGACGCCATTTGCCACCCAGGCTTCCACTTTGGGCACAAGTGCATCATCCATGAACCGCCCGGCCATATCAGCGAACATGCGATGTTCGTCGGTGACCCATGCGGCTGTGCTTGTGAACAGAGACATCTCAAACCCTCCGAAACCGTTGGCGCAACGCTACGTGTGGCGGATCGGACTGCCAATGCGTCAGGGATCGTCGCGCAAAAGAACGCTGCGTAATCTCATAAATCGATCGGGCAAAGGCCCCGGCTTCACGCTTTTGTTCTTGTGCTTTCCGGAAAGGACACTTTTCCCCTAGACTGGCCTGTGGTTGTGCCGCCCGCCGCCAAAACCCAAGTGACCCGCGAAAGGAATTCCTATGCCCCGCGCCTTTGCAGAACTGACATTTACACCCTCTGTCCGCGCGCACCAGGAACGTCAGGGGTCATCTGGCACCTATGCAAAAGCTCTCGACGGCGACACGCGTGTTGGCCATGAAATCGGACCCGCCGAAGAAGCCTTCATTCACGCGTGCGACGGCTTCTATCAGGCCACCGTGTCCGAAACCGGATGGCCCTATGTACAATATCGCGGCGGACCTGTCGGTTTCCTGAAGGTGCTGGACCCGCGCACAATCGCGTATGCGGATCTGACGGGAAACAAGCAATATATTTCGCGTGGGAATCTGGATGGCAACGACCGGGTTGCGCTGATTCTGATGGATTATGCCAATCAAAGACGGTTGAAGGTTCTGGGACGCATGACCTTTGCAGAAGGCGTCGATGCTGCGGCAGGGCTTGCCCCTCAAGGCACAGACACTCCGGCTGAACGCGCGGCTTTTCTGACTGTTGAAGCACTGGACTGGAATTGCCCGCGCCATATCACACCGCGCTTTACCGAGGCGGAATTGCGCCCGCATTTGAACAAGCTGGGCCAACAACTTGCGCATTTGCAGGCCGAAAACAAACGCTTGCTACAAGAACTGAACGCGTTGAAATCCCCCTGAAGCCGCGCCATCCACAGTTCGCGCAAAACCGCGGCAAACATATGGTCGCAGGTCGCGCCTAATCCCTTGACCTTCCCGTGACTGGAACCCTTATTTGAGGTGTGTATTTCATAGCCGGGAAGACACGCATGGCACAGGATCAACAGGTTCGGATCAGGATCAACGGCATGGGGTGCGCCTCATGCGTGGGCCGGGTTGAGACGGCACTGGCTTCCGTGGAAGGCGTGACCGGGGCTTCGGTCAATCTGGCCACCGAGACGGCTCAGGTGGTCTATGACGGGGCTTGTCCCGATCTAGTCAGCGTGCTGGAGGCAGCGGGATACCGTGCGGTCACACACACAGCGATTCTGGAGGTTGACGGCATCAGCTGTGCGTCATGCGTGGCCCGCATCGAGCGACTGTTAACCAACGAGGCCAGTGTCGTTTCCGCGCAGGTCAATCTGGCGACCGGCAAGGCGCATGTGACCTATCTGGACGCGGCGACCGACCCCGCCGCAATTGCCAGCTTACTGACGAGCGCGGGCTATCCCGCGCACGTGGTCGCTCAGGATAGTGCGACAGTTGAAACAGACATGCGGGAAACAGAAATCACATCCCTGCGGCGTGCCACCATCCTTGCGGCTGTATTGGCTCTGCCGGTGTTTGTGCTGGAGATGGGCGGTCATATGGTGCCTGCATTCCACCATTGGGTCCAGGCCACATTGGGCAGTCAGCTGAGCCACCTGATCCAGTTTGCTTTGACCTCGGCGTTGCTTCTTGGCCCCGGACGTCAGTTCTATTCCAAAGGCATACCGTCGCTACTGCGGGGTGCTCCCGATATGAACGCGCTGGTCGCAATGGGAACAGGCGCGGCGTATCTGTATTCGGTAGTCGCCACCTTTGCACCCAACGCGCTGCCTGCGGGCACTGCAAATGTGTATTTCGAAGCAGCCGCGGTCATTGTCGTACTGATCCTTCTGGGCCGGTTTATGGAAGCCCGTGCCAAAGGCCGGACCGGAGCCGCCATCCGCAAATTGGTGGGGCTGCAACCCAAAACTGCCCGGGTTGAGCGGGATGGACAGATCGTGGACCGCCCGATCTCTGACATCACCGTCGGCGACGTTCTTCAAATCCGTCCGGGCGAACGCGCTCCGGTGGACGGAGACGTTCTGGACGGCGCCTCTTACATCGACGAGAGCATGATCACCGGTGAACCCGTTCCGGTTGGCAAATCCGCCGGGGATCCGGTCGTCGGCGGAACGGTGAATGGCACCGGTGCGCTTCGTATGCGTGCAACCCGGGTGGGGGCCGATACGGTGCTGGCGCAAGTCATCTCGCTGGTTGAACAGGCGCAGGGCGCGAAGCTGCCGATTCAGGGGGTGGTGGACCGGCTTACCTTCTATTTTGTCCCGGCGGTTATCGGAACGGCCCTTTTGACCGTTCTGATCTGGCTGACCTTTGGGCCCGCGCCTGCCCTGCCGCTGGCCTTGGTTGCTGGCGTTTCGGTGCTGATCATCGCCTGCCCCTGCGCGATGGGGCTGGCCACGCCGACCTCGATCATGGTCGGAACCGGCCGCGCCGCTGAACTTGGAGTGCTTTTTCGCAAGGGCGACGCGTTGCAACAGTTGCAACAGGCCAGGGTCGTTGCACTGGACAAAACCGGCACCCTCACTCGGGGCCGCCCTGAGCTGGACGACGTCATTTTGACCAGCGGCTTTGATCATGCCCGGGTTCTGCGCCTTGCCGCAGCCGCCGAAGCGCGCTCAGAACACCCCATCGCCCGGGCGATAACCCGGGCCGGGCCGTCCGAATTGCCTGGCATCGACGCTTTCGAGTCACTGACCGGGCTTGGATTGACCGCCTCGGTCGAAGGTCATGAAGTTTTGATCGGCTCTGACCGGTTGATGGAGCAGCACGGGCTCGATCTGTCGCAACTCAAACCGGCGGCAGACCAGCGCGCGGCCGAGGGCGCGACACCTGTCTATGTGGCCATCGACAACGTGGCGGCGGCGGTACTGACTGTCTCGGACCTGATCAAGCCCGGCACAGAGGAGGCTTTGACCCGCCTGCATCAGATGGGGCTCAAACTGGCGATGATCACCGGAGATAACGCGCGCACGGCACGGGCGCTGGCCGATCGTCTGGGCATTGACCACGTCACATCTGAGGTTCTGCCGGATGGCAAAGTGGCTGCCATAAATGCATTGCAAAAGGATTTTGGCACACTGGCCTTTGTGGGCGACGGCATCAATGACGCGCCCGCGCTGGCAACGGCGGACACCGGCATCGCGATTGGCACCGGCACGGACGTGGCCATCGAAACAGCCGATGTTGTTTTGATGTCCGGCGATCTGCGCGGAGTGGCCAATGCGATCGAGATCAGCCGCAGAACCATGCGCAACATCAGGCAGAATCTGGGCTGGGCCTTTGGCTACAATACCCTGTTGATCCCGGTGGCGGCGGGCGTCCTCTATCCGTTTGGTGGGCATATGCTTTCGCCAGCTCTGGCGGCTGGAGCCATGGCATTGTCCAGCGTCTTTGTCGTAACCAACGCCCTGCGGCTGCGCCGTGTACAGGCCAGCGCAGCCGAAAACGGCGCGACCGCATCCGTACAAGAGGCAACTGCATGAATATCGGAGATGTCGCCGCCCAGACCGGCCTGCCGGCCAAGACAATCCGCTATTATGAGGAGATCGACTTGATCAAACCCCTGCGCGACGACAATGGCTATCGTCGGTTCCGGGCGCAGGATGTGCACAAGCTGAACTTTCTGGGCCGCGCCCGGGCCTTGGGCTTCACCATCGAGGATTGCCGCACCCTGATGGCGCTTTATGAGGATGAAACCCGTGCCAGCGCAGATGTAAAACGTGTGGCGCGGGATCATCTGGGTCAGATCGACGCCAAGATCGCAGATCTGCAATCCATGCGCGATACGCTGAGCCATCTGGTTGACGCCTGCGCCGGAGATGACCGGCCCGATTGTCCGATCCTGAAGGATCTGAGCCGCAAGTCGTAAGCTGGGGTTGCCCTTTGGGCCGCGCTTTGCTTTGTCTCTGCTAAACAATCCGGCGACCCGCGCAACCCGGCGCAGGGCTGGACAGCGGAGAGGAACGCAACAATGGCAAAAATCGCATTTCTGGGCTTGGGCGTCATGGGGTATCCCATGGCCGGACATCTTCAGGCGGCAGGCCATCAGGTTACGGTTTACAACCGCACCACGGCCAAAGCAGAGAAATGGGTGACCGAGCACGGCGGGGCAATGGCGCCTACGCCCAAGCAGGCGGCGCAGGGGGCTGATTTTGTAATGGCCTGCGTCGGCAATGACGACGATCTGCGCATGGTTTGTACGGGCGATGAGGGTGCTTTTCACGGCATGGCCGAAGGGGCGATTTTTGTCGATCATACAACCGTGTCGGCAAAAGTGACGCGCGAGCTGTTTGAGACGGCAAAAGATGCCGGGCTGAATTTCGTGGATGCCCCGATCTCGGGCGGGCAGGCCGGGGCCGAGAACGCCGTTTTGTCGATCATGTGCGGCGGGGAACAGGCAGCTTATGATGCCGCCGAACCGGTGATGCAGGTCTATTCGAAGATCTGCCGGCGCATCGGTGACAGCGGGGCGGGCCAGATGACCAAGATGTGCAACCAGATTGCTATTGCCGGAGTGGTTCAGGGCCTCAGCGAAGCATTGCATTTTGCCGAGAAAGCCGGGTTGGATGGCCGGGCCGTGGTTGAGGTTATCAGCCAGGGTGCTGCCGGCAGTTGGCAGATGGCAAATCGCTACGAAACCATGCTGGACGATCATTTCGAACACGGATTCGCCGTGGACTGGATGCGCAAGGATCTTGGGATTTGCCTGGATACAGCGGACGAAACCACCGCGTCACTTCCGCTGACGGCTCTGGTCGATCAGTTCTATAAGGACGTGCAAAAATTGGGCGGCGGGCGCTGGGATACATCTTCGTTGATCAAACGTCTGCGCGCGATGGGCTGAAGTCAAAGGGGGGCTTTCTGCCCCCCATCGCGCAAGGCGCGATTCCCCCCGAGGATATTTTTGGCCAGATGAAGTGGATCCCGGTCGCAGCCGGGAAAGGGGTTGCATGAGTGAATTGACGTCGTTTTGGGCGCATGCCCTGCATCAGCATTGGGGCCTTGCGGCGCGGTTGACGCGGCTGGATGGCGAATTTGATCTGAACTTTCTGGTCGAGGCCCGGAATGGCCAGGATTACGTTCTGAAAGTCATGCGGCCCGGTTGCGATCAGGGGTTGGTCGATCTGCAGATCAGCGCATTGGATCATATCTTGACGCAGGCCCCGGGACTGCCCCTGCCAAAAGTCATGCGCGATTTGAAAGGGGCGCAACTGGTCGAGATCGCTGACGAACACGGGCAACCTCGGCTGGTTTGGCTGCTGCAACGGCTACCGGGCACGTGCTACGCGAAAACGCCACGCAAGACGGACGCACTGATCCTGAAGCTTGGCCGGGTTCTCGGCGCAACCGGTCGCGTATTGGAGCAGTTTTCGCATCCGCATTTGCATCGCGGCGTGTTCAAATGGGATTTGACCCAAGCAGGCTGGGTGGGCCCGGAACTCCGGGTCATTGAAAACGCCGAACAGCGTAATCTGTTGGCGCAGATCGTATCGGACTATGAGCGCATTCAGGGGCGACTTGCGGCGTTGCCCAAACAGGCGATCCACAATGACGCAAATGACTACAACATTCTTGTCGAAGGCGCTTTGGATGAGCGTCAGAGCGTCTCGGGGCTGATCGATCTGGGGGATATGTGCGCAGCGCCGCGCGTTTGTGATCTGGCCATTGCCGCGGCGTATATTGTTCTGGATCATCCCAAGCCCGAACGCGCACTGGCCTGCCTTGTGCAAGGGTATCATGCTGCCAATCGCCTGACTGCGGACGAGGTCGATCTGATCTGGCCCTTGCTGCGGATGCGGTTGGCGGTCTCGGTTGTGAACTCGACACTGATGGCGCAAGACAACCCGGACGATCCCTATATCACCATCAGCCAGGCCCCGGCCTGGCGGTTTCTGGAAAACGGCGCGGTCAATGGTGGCCTGATGTCCGCGCGCTTGCGGGTGGCCTGCGGTCTGCCTGTGACGGAGGGGGCTGCGCGAATTCACAGCTATTTGTCAGCTCATCGCGGGCGGTTCGCCCAGATGTTTGATCAGGACCTGAGCGATGCACCGATGGGATCGCTGTCTGTGGAAAACTGTACCTGGCCGCAGAACCCGTTTCACATGCCGCTGACGGAGGCCGCGCGTGTAGGTGCAGAATTTGGGGAAGGTCTGTGGCTGGGGTATTACAACGAACCCCGGTTGATCTACGCTGAGCCGGGGTTCCGCAAAGGGCCTTGGAAGGCTTCGGACAGGCGCACGGTGCATTTGGCGGTGGACGTGTTTGCCCCGGCGGGAACGGTGCTGCACGCACCGATGAGCGGGCGGGTCGAAGCGATTGAAAATCGTGACGCGCATCTGGATTATGGCGGCGTCGTCATTTTGCATCATGAGACCCCGGAGGGTGATGCGTTCTATTCCCTTTATGGGCATCTTGACCCGGAAGTTTGCGACCGGCTGAAGCCCGGTGACCCCGTGGCTCAGGGTGCGGCTTTTGCGCGGCTTGGGAATGCATCGCAGAATGGCGGCTGGGCCCCACATGTGCACTTCCAGTTAGCTCTGACAACGGACGGCATGCAAAACGACTGGCCCGGTGTGGGCGACCCGGATGAGGTCGAGCTGTGGCAGGCGGTCTGCCCGAATCCGGCTGCGATGCTAAATCTGCCCGATGACAAAGTGTTCTATCGGCCCACGGATAAAGAGGCGATCCTGAAGGGAAGACAGGAGCACTTTGGTGGCAATCTGAGCCTGACCTATGACGATCCGGTCATGCTGGTGCGCGGGTGGAAACACCATCTGTTTGACGAATGGGGCCGCCCATATCTGGATGCCTATAACAATGTGCCACATGTCGGTCATGCACATCCGCGTATTCAGGCGGTCGCCGCCGAACAATTGAAAAGAATGAATTCGAACACGCGGTATCTGCATCCGGCGCAAACGGCATTTGCCGACAGGATTCTGTCGAAAATGCCGGATCACCTGCAGGTCTGTTTCTTCGTCAATTCCGGAACCGAAGCAAATGAACTGGCCTTGCGGCTGGCTCGAGCGCATACCGGGGCCAAGGGAATCGTGACCCCGGATCATGGCTATCACGGCAACACCAATGCGGCCGTTGCCATCTCGGCTTATAAGTTCAACAAACCCGGTGGAATCGGTCAGGCAGATTGGGTCGAACTTGTCGAAGTGGCGGATGACTACCGTGGATCGTTTCGGCGAGATGATCCCGAGCGCGCCACAAAATTCGCGAATTTTGTCGACCCGGCCATTGCCGCGCTGCAGGAAAAAGGCCACGGCGTCGCTGGATTCATTGCCGAGACCTTCCCCTCGGTCGGTGGGCAGATCATCCCTCCAAAAGGGTATCTGCCCGCAGTTTACGATAAGATTCGTGCAGCGGGCGGGGTCTGCATCGCCGATGAGGTACAAACAGGGCTTGGCCGATTGGGTCAGCACTATTTCGGTTTTGAACATCAGGGCGCGCTGCCTGACATTGTGGTTCTGGGAAAACCTATCGGCAACGGGCACCCGTTGGGCGTGCTGGTCACCACCAGGGAAATCGCGAAAAGCTTTGACAATGGGATCGAGTTCTTCTCGACCTTTGGCGGTTCGACCTTGTCCTGTCGCATCGGGAAAGAGGTTCTGGACATTGTTGATGACGAAGGACTGCAGGACAACGCAACGGTCATGGGCGCGCGGCTGATGGAAGGGCTGCGCAAGATCGAAGCCGATTTTGATTGCGTCGGTGATGTGCGGGGCATGGGTCTGTTCGTGGGGGTTGAACTTGTCAACCCGGACGGGTCCGAAGGCACTGAGATCTGCAGCTATGTCAAGAACCGTATGCGGGATCATCGCATTCTGATCGGAAGTGAGGGGCCAAAGGACAATATTCTGAAAATCCGGCCGCCTTTGACAATCGACGCCGAGGACATCGACATGATCTTGTGGGCGCTTGAGTCGGTATTGACAGAAGTCGGCGATTACGCGCCCGAGCACAACGGCGACCACGCACAACATACCCCTGGCTGCGGATGTTGCTGATTCACCAGAACCCCGACGCAAGAAACGCCGGGATTCTGGCTTTTACCGATTAGTGGAACACCAGGTTTGGGGTGTGGTGCCCAGTCGTCGGTATGGGAATGGCAGTTGTCATGCGGTGCAGCGTCAGGCCAAGTTCTTGTGAAAGCGAGGCAAGCGCGGGTGCAAAATCCGGCCGCACGATCAAAGTGGCCATCATCATCGCATCTTCCCGCGCACCCTCGGCCGCGGCAGCAATCATCTGGGCGAAACAGTTTTCGTCCGCTCCCAGACAGTTACAACGCATTCCGTGGCTGATAAGGGGACGCCGACCATGATGGGCACATAGCATACACAACCGCTCGAGCGTCAGCATCACGGCCTGACCCTGAGCAGAGCCGAAGGCGATGTCGAAATCCCGCGCTGCCTGTTCTCGTCCGCTGGCACCTGCGCTCCACATCCGCAGACACATGACAGCGGCTGCCTCGACCGGTCCAAGGTCTGCCAAATGGCCCACCGGCGCGCCGCCGCGGGCTGATGACGCACTCATTTCGTGAGGATCAATTTACCGGCGCGGGTGATGCGCAGAGTATACAGCTGATCGCCCAGCGCGATATGGGCCAGATTTCCGCCCTTAGTCAGGTCTTCGGCCTTGTGCGCGGGCAGCATGGAAACTGCGTAGCTGTCTGTGCGGGTCGGTGTCTGCATGTTCATCGGGTCATCTCCAGAACGTATTAGGCATATGGGCCGGTTTTCTTTTGATTTCATCGATCTGGCTGACCCTGAACAGGGGTGGCTGATTGGTCGTGAACAATAATCTGATAAAAACACTAAGATTTGTCAAGCCAGAGAAACCAGACCAATGGATTTAAGTATCAGTTGCGCCCAAATCCGCAGCATTTTAAGGCTTTGAGGTTGTTAACATGGAAGGAAACCGCCAGATGACCGCCGTTGTAGTTTTTGATCTGGACGGAACTCTGATCGACAGCCTCGCTGATCTTGCCGGTGCCGTGAATCGCATGCTCGCCGGCGAGGGGATGACCCCCCTGCCCCGCGAAACGGTGCAACACTTCGTAGGCAACGGCCTGCCCAAACTGGTCGAGCGCACAATCGTGCACTGTGGCTTGCCGATGGACAGGCACGAGGTCCTGACGCAAACCACATTGGCGCATTACAACGCATCTTCCAGTGAGAATACGGTCGTTTATCCCGGCGTTCCTGAAGCACTTTCGCAGTTGCGCGATATGGGGTGTGTGCTGGGTGTTTGCACAAACAAACCGGAAGACCCGGCACGGCATATCCTGACCGCTCTGAACCTGTCCGGGTACTTTGACTCTGTAATTGGCGGAGATTCATTGCAGACCCGAAAACCCGACCCCAATCACCTATTCGCCAGTTTTGACGCACTGCCTTCGGCGGGGCCACGCATTTTTGTGGGCGACAGCGAGGTGGATGCTGAAACCGCACACCGTGCGCAGGTGCCATTTCTTCTATTCACCCAGGGCTACCGAAAGTCCCCCATCGACCAGATTCCCCATACGGTCAGTTACGACGACAGCGCCCTGTTGCCCCGACTGGTGCAGGATATCGTTCGGCAGACCCAATGAGATCGAAGGCCCCTAAAAGGTTAGAGGGGCCGGCTGAGGGGGTAGAAGCCAGCCCCTCTTTCGGGGGAAATTAATGAAAGTGGTAGTGGCTCATTGGCCCATTCATTAACCAGAAGTTAACGAATCACGCCTGATCACGAAATTGGGGGTTTCCCGTAGTGGGTGGGTTTTTTGGTGTCATCGCGATCCTTGCGCGTCGATCTGCGATGACTCAGACGACCAGTTCAGCCGCAGCCCTGGCGATCACAAGCTCTTCATTGGTGGGGATCACCATTACCTGCACCTGGGATTCTCCGGTCGAGATCACGCGGGCATTTCCGGCATTGGCCTCAGCGTCCAAATCCAGGCCCAGCCATCCCATATCGCTGCAAATCTGTTCCCGCACCAGAACCGAGTTCTCTCCAATCCCTCCGGTAAAGACCAGCGCATCCAGACCGCCAAGAACAGCGGCCAGTGCACCTACCTCGCGTCGCGCACGAAACGTGAAATAAGCGATGGCCCGTTGCGCTGCGGGCGTGTTGGCTTGCTCCAGAGTACGCATGTCGTTGGACAGGCTCGACAGGCCCAACAAACCTGATTGCCGATACAGCAGATCCGAAATCTCGGACGGACCCATTCCTTTCTGATCCATCAGAAACAGCATCACACCCGGATCAAGCTGCCCGCACCGTGTACCCATTGGCAACCCATCCAGCGCCGAGAACCCCATGCTGGAACCGATGGATTGTCCCGCCTTCATTCCACACATGGACGCCCCGTTGCCCAGATGCGCCACCACCACGCGGCCACGATGCAGCGCGGGTTCGGTTTGCGCCAGATGACCAGCGATATAGTCATAGCTTAACCCGTGAAAGCCGTACCGCCGGACACCCATGTCGTAATACTCGGTCGGCAAAGCAAATGTATCGTTGACCCAGGGGTGATTGCGGTGAAACGCCGTGTCGAAACAAGCCACCTGAGCGGCATCGGGAAACCGCTTGATCGCGGCCATGGCTCCGGCAAGGTTATAAGGTTGATGCAAAGGTGCAAACGGCTCCAGTTGCCGAAGCGCAGACAGAGTTTCCGTTGTCAGAACCAATGGGCGGTCATTGTCAGGTCCACCATGTACGATCCGATGCCCGACCGCGCCGATCCGAGCGCCGGGAAAAGCGCTTTGCAGCAGGGACAGAACCCGGTCCAGCGCGTCGGTGTGGTCTCGGACCACATCCGAGACCTCATCCGTCAGAACAGTGTCATCGGCCATTCGCGCCTTGATACGCGCGTCAGAGCTGCCAATCCGCTCGACCAGGCCGGTGCAGACGGGTTCGGGGTCTGCGCCAATCGTTGAAAACAACCCGAACTTCAGCGAAGAAGACCCAGCGTTCAGGGTTATGATATGCGTCATCAAATCGTCCCGGACAAACGCGCCGCGTGCAGCGCCGCAACCGCGCATGAGGCCAAACGGGCCTTGTCATCATCCGCACGGCTGTTGAGAATGATCGGAACCTTTGCCCCAAGCACAACACCCGCGCCTTCTGCATGGGCAATATAGGTCAGCTGTTTGGCCAGCATATTGCCAGCGTCCAGATTGGGTACGACCAGAATATCCGCGCGCCCCGCCACTTCGGACACGATCCCCTTGGTGCGGGCCGCCGCCAGGCTGACTGCGTTGTCCATGGCCAGCGGGCCATCTACCAGCCCACCTTTGATCTGCCCGCGTTCGGCCATTTTCGACAACAGGGCTGCATCAATTGATGACCGGATCGAAGGGTTCACCGTTTCAACGGCCGACAACACACCCACTTTGGGCGCGCCGATCCCGATCGAGATCGCCACATCGATGGCGTTCTGGGTGATGTCGATCTTGGTCTCCAGGTCAGGCTCGATATTGATGGCGGCATCGGTCACCAGCAACGGGTGCGGCTGGCCCGGAACATCCATCACGAACACATGAGTAAACCGCCGCCCCGCGCGCAGACCCCGGTCGCGCCGCAAGGCTGCGCGCAACAGGTCATCCGTGTGCAAATGCCCTTTCATCAGCGCTTGCGCCCGGCCATCTGCCACCAGATCCACCGCCGTGTTGGCCGCATCGAAATGACCGCTGACCGGGATGATCTCGATGTCACCCAGTTCCATCCCGGTTTCCCGCGCAGCTGCGGCAATCTTGTCGGGATCACCGATCAGGATCGGGTCAATGATCGTTTCTTGTGCCGCCAGCAGCGCGCCGCCCAGCGAGTTCGGCTCTTCCGGCGCGACGACGGCTGTGGGCACCGCATCCAACGGGCGGGATCGTTCAAGCAATGCGTCGAAATGACGATGACGCTGGACAACGAGGCCGGGCAGCTCGATTTCCCGAAAGAACAGCTCTTTTTCCGGCGCGATCACCACCGCTTGCCCGGTCACGATAACCGCGCCATCACTGGGCCGTGTGACGCGGGTGTCCATAAGTACTTCGCGATCTTGGCGCTTTTCGATCACTTCGACCCGGGCCAACAATTCCTCGCCCGCATGGGCACGATTGCCGAATTCAAGATTCTGCGATTTGTAAAGCGTGCCAGCGCCGGGAAGAATGTTTCCCAGCACCGCCGAGATCAGAGCACCGATAAACAATGCCGGAGCGATCGCCTCATTCACGGAATCCCCGTCGCCGTCTTCGGTCGACAGGTGCAGCGGGTTGTGGTTGCCCGAGTTCGAGGCAAAGACGAAAAAGTCGTCCTCGGTACAAATCCGAGAAAGCTCGGCGCTGTCACCGATCTGCAGTTGGTCGTATGTTTTGTTGTGATAGCGCATGAATCTTCTCAGTTGGTGAGGGCCAGAGCGGGCTTCGCGCACATGGCACCGGATGTTCCGGACCGGCTGACGCGTGCCCGAGGTTTAGGGGCAATTGAGCGAAAAACCAATGCTGCAATCCTCTTTCGGTCCCGCCGGCGACGCGCGCTTGGGATTTCGCCGGAGCGTCAGTTTTGATCGGCGCAACGCGTCATCTGTGTATATCGTCGAGCCGAATACACCATTCCTTTTTGACGTGCGGATGACGAGCCGTCGCCTGCACAGTCCGCCTTCAGGGAGAGAACGTATCCGGCACGCCAAATGGCGGATGATCAACACCGGTGCCTGTGAGCGCATGCATGAAGGCAACAAGGTTATCGATTTCCTGATCCGACAGGCTGAGCGGTTGGATATCGATCTTGTCTAGCTGTCGCTGCAATTCGGGCTTGTCCTGCCAGACGATAAAATCCACCTTCTCCAGCCAGGGAACTTTTGGCAGACGCGCCATGTCCTGCGTCCAGCCGCTCAGGCTTTCGGTGGGGCTCAGATGATGTCGGATCATGCTTTCGAGATCAGGAAATGCGCCATTATGGCCATAAGGTGCGGTCAGCGCGACGTTGCGCAACATCGGCGTGCGGAAACGATAGGCATCCTCCAGCCGGTTGCTTTCCCCCATTCGACCCACGTCACGGACGTATGGGTCCCATTGCCGCGTGCGTCCGGGCCCGAACGGCGGCAGGGACAAGGCGTGAAAATCCTGATCCGACAGCAGTGACCCAGAATGGCAGGTGGAACATTGCGCCTTGCCATAGAACAGCTCCATCCCCTCTTTTTGCTCCGGCAACAGGGCATCCCCGTCTCCGGCCAGATACTGATCGAACGGGCTGTCGGTGCTGCGCCACTCGATTGCCATGAAAGCCGCCAGCGCGTTCGCGATCTGCGTGATGGTGATGTCTTCGGTGGTGTCGACCTCGGCAAAGGCGTCAACCATGGCGGGCCCGTATCGCGGATCGGTGCGGACACGCTTGGCCAGAATGGGCCAGCCCCGGTCGATCCGGTCATGCACCGCGCCCGTGACCTGATTTTCGCCGACATTCCCGGCCATTTCGAACTGCGAGGTCAGCGGGAACAACGCCTGCGCGGCCAGCAGCGAATTCAGCCCCTCGGGCAACCATTCCTGCGCGGGCGAGTTGAACCCGTTGCCGTAAACATCCGAGACGCTCAGGCGGCCATCGTGGAAAATCGTGTGGATTTCCTTGGCGCCAAGGTTCCACAACCCGGGCGAGTTCCGGGGGATGCGCTTGCGGATTCTGTCCTCTCCGACCCCTGGTGTGCGATCCGGCCCCAGCCCCTGCCCGCCTTCGCCGATGCCCAGCGACAGCCCGTCTGATGTGCCGAAATCCGGGTGATGGCAATGGGCGCAGGCGATGTTGTTGTTCCCCGACAGGATCGGATCGTAAAACAGTTGATGACCGATGGCGGCCTGTTCCCTATCAAAGGAGATGAAGTCATCATCGGTCAGCGCGCGCGGCACGTCCTGCGCCACCGCCGTACCGACCCAGAGGAGAGCCATCGCCCCATGCGCCAGCTTGTATTTGCCCTTTGCCTTTTTGCGACCCCGGCGTTGGCCGAGCTGGAAGAGGCGCGCGACCTTATGGAAGCCGGAGAGTTTGAGGCCGCGCGTCAGGAATTGCTGCCAGCCGCCCGGTCCGGCAATGCCGAGGCCGAAGAGCTGATCGGCGTGATGTACGGGTTGGGCCTTGGGGTTGAACAGGATTATGAGCGGGCGTTCGAATGGTATCTGCGCGCGTCGCTCAAAGGGCATCCCGGGGCGCAGTCCGGGGTGGGCTGGTATTATGAACTGGGCCTTGGCATGCCCGCGCCCGATCTGGTCCGGGCCTACATGTGGTACACGCTCAGCGCCATCGGTGGCGACCCTGACGCGGCGATCAGCCTTGAAGAGGTGGTCAAGAAGATGACGCCTGAAGAAATTGCAAGAGCTCATGTGCTGGTCAATGATTACCGCCCGTGGATGTATCCGTTCCGCTGATGCCTCAGGCCCGTAGCGGTTTGGCAAATCGCTTTGGTGCGTTGGTTTCGGGGTCAATGATCGGGCCCGAGGAGTATTGGCACACGAAAGCCCGCCTCGGATCGGTCGTCGAATTCGCGCCCGAGCTGTGAAGCGTCAGGCTTGAGAAGGCCACGATGGTGCCAGCCTTGCAGGTCATGGGCGTGCCTGTTTCGTCACCGAAATAGCCGTTCAGCTCATTGCTGCCTTCCTGCCATTCGTGGCGGTCCAGATCCGGCTGCGCATCTAGGTCGCGAGGCAGAATGTAGACACAGCCGTTCTGTTCGGTTGCATCGTCCACTGCGATCCAAACAGTAAGGTAAGGGACGTGGTCAAATCCGACATATGCGCCATCCTGATGCCACGCAAAACTCGCGCCTTTGCCCGCACCCTTGACCACGAATTGTTCATTGAACAGCATCGCGTCCTCAATCCCGCAGGCTCTGGTGATGTCGGCGATCTTGTCGCCCAGCAGGAAATCCTCCAACGGCGGAAAATCCGGATGCCGGTGCCGCAGAAAACGGCGCGCGTCACCGAGGCCGATCTTGTGCAAGTCTCCTCCGCCGTCGTGGGCGGGTTCCTCTAACAGTGTGTCGCAGGTGCCGCGAAGCATCTGCAGTTCATCGTCGCTCAGCGCATTTTCAAATACCAAGTAGCCTTGGCGACGGAATGCATCGGTCTGGTCGAGCATGTGAGCCTCATTGGCGCAGGGTTTGAATGTTGTAATGGGATTTTGGGTAAATCGCGCGCGGTGTGATCCGCGCGCGACGTCTTTTTGATTAAGCCGCCTTACTGTGTTTCGGCAGCGCGGGTGGCCGCAATTGACTCTTCCGCTTCGGTCACGGCTGCAACCAGCGCATCAAAGGCCGCTTCTCCGCCATCCACATTGGATTTGAACCAATCGTAAACCGGAGCGGCCGCTTCTTTGAACGCTGCTTTTTCTTCCGGTGTCGGCACATAAAGATCGCCACCTTCAGCCACGAACTCTTCATAGGCCTGAATCGACTTGCGCTTGGGCGACGCGAATGTCGCCTGCTGCAGCTGATAGAACCCGTCGACCACGACACTGCGCAGTTCCGGCGGCAGCGACAGGAACTTTTCGTTGTTCATGAACCACAGCGCGCCCATATACGCGTGCCCGTCCAGAGTGACATATTTCAGACCGGCATCGGGGAACTTCATGCTCATGATGTCGGTAATGCCGTTTTTGGAGCCCTCAACCACGCCGGTTTGGAACGAGGTGAACAGTTCAGGCCACGGGATCGGGGTCGGGGCCGCGCCAAGAGCCTTGACCAGCTCCTGCGGCAGGTCCGCGACCACGGTCCGGATCTTGAGCCCTTCCATATCGCCCGGGCTTTGGATGCGGCGCTGGGTGTTGGCAAAATTGCGCCATCCGCCGGTGTTCCCGATGGTCATCAGACGCAACGCGCCGCCCGAGTTTTCGGCGACCATCTCTTGCATCTTGGTGACAAAGGGCGATCCGTTGGCAAGCGCTGCCTCGGCCACCCGGTCATCCGACATCAGGTAAGGCAGATCAAGCACCTGAACAAAGGGGAAAATACCAGATGTCCCGCCCGAGGTCTGGATCACGATATCGATCTGACCTTCGGCCACACCCTGCAGACATTCCGCACCGTTTGAACACAGCTGCGTCCCGATGAATAGCTCCACCTCGATCGCGCCGTTCGACGCGGCCTCGACATAGTTCTTGAACACGATCAGACCATCATAGTCTTCGTCGTTCTCATTCGAGTTCGCGGTCGCGCGCAACGTAAAGTCGGCAGCCGTCGCCGCCAGGGCCGATACGGCCACAAGCGAGGTCGCCACCGCGGCGGTTTTCATAAATCTTCTGAGCATTCGTTTCCTCCCTGTGATACTCAGTTCAGTTTGCAAATCCCGTTATCCTCGGGATCGTCATGGATATTGCGGGGACATAGGTGATCAAAAAGATCACTATGATTTCGACAGCCAGGAACGGCAGGATCGCCTTGGCTATGGTTTCCACTTTCTCACGCGACACGGCGGCCGCCACGAACAGCACAAGCCCCATTGGTGGCGTCGCAAGGCCAACGGTCAGGTTGACGCTCATGATAATGGCGAAATGGATCGGGTCCACACCCAGGCTGGTGAAGATTGGCCCCAGGATCGGGCCCAGAATGATGATCGCGGGACCTGCATCCAGAAACATGCCGACAACGAACAGCAGCAGGTTGATCAGGAACAGCAGGATCAGCGGGTTTTCCGACAGACCGAGGATCAGCGCAGCCAGTTGTTCCGGCGCATGGCTGAGGCTGACCACCGTCTTGAACGCCATCGCCGCCCCCACCAGCAGCAGAACCACCGCCGAGGTCAGTCCCGCATTGCTGAGAATTTCCGGGACTTCCTTGAAAGTGAGCGTCCGCAGAACGAAAAATCCGATGATGAACGCATAGGCAACGGCGACCGCGGCCGCCTCGGTCGGCGTGAAGACACCACCCAGAATACCGCCCAGAATGATGACAGGGGTCAGCAGCGGGAAGAACGCCTTGAGGCTGGCCTGACGCCGCTCGCCCCATGTGTATTTGCGGCTGGCGACAGGGAAATCGTACTTGTCGGCCATGACCTTGATCATCAGCATCAACCCGACGCCCACCATCACGCCGGGCACGATGCCGGCAAGGAACAGGGCCGCCACGCTTTCGCCCATGACATAGGCATAGATGATCATGATGCCCGAGGGCGGAATGATCGGCCCGATTACCGAACTGGCCGCGGTGATCGCGGCGGCGAATTTGCGGGTATAGCCCTGTTTCTCCATCGCCGGGATCAGCATCGACCCCAGCGCCGAGGTATCCGCCACCGCCGAACCCGAAAGCCCCGCGAACAGGATGGAGCTCAGCACGTTCACATGCGCAAGGCCGCCCCGCAGGTGGCCCATCAGGGCCTGGCTGAACTCGACCAATCGAATGGTGATGCCGCCGCGGTTCATCAACTCTCCGGCCAGCATAAAGAAGGGGATTGCCATCAGCGGAAAGCTGTCCATGCCGTTATAGACATTGCGATAGAGCAGCGTGATGTCGTTGGTCTGGCCGTTCAGCCACAGCAGAATACCGGGCGCCGCCAGCAAGGCGAAAAAGACCGGCAGGCCGATCATCAGGAAAATTAGGAAAGTGGGCAGGAACCATATCAACATTTATTCAGCCCCCACCGGCGCATCCGCGATTTCAGGCAGCAGATCCCCACCGCCCATCAGGGTCACGATCGACCGCAGGATCAACTCGACATTGACCGAAATCAGCAGGACGACGCCGACAAGCAAAGACGCCATCATCCAGCTGCGCGGGATGCGAAACCATTCGTCGAAACCAAATGAGGTCGGCAGATACAGCGCGGCGGTTGCGAATTTTCCGCCAAAGCCGGTCACTTCGGACCAACCGATAGTCACCGCAACCAGCAAAACCGCCAGCGAAACGAATAGCAGGAACAGCATCAACACCTGCCCGATTGCCTTGGGCAACATCATCGGCACCATGTCTATGGCCACGAACCCGCCACGGCGAAACGCCGTCGGGGCCATAAGACCGGTCATCCACAACATGCAGAACCGGGCCGCTTCATCGGGCCATGGCAAAGCGTTGCCCAGAACATATCGAAAGAACACCTGAATCAGGATTGCGATCACCATCAATGCAATCGCAACGACGCCAACCGCGCGGCCAAAACGCAGCACGGTTTCGTTCACGAATGCAATCGGCGCTAACGCCGACGCCAGTCCGCCCATGCGGATCCTCCCTTGTTCAGCCGCAGGTTTGGCCCCGCGGTCGTCAAATCGCGCTTAGGGCTGCGCGAATTGGCCGAGTTTACCGGCGTAAAAGGTCAGCGCGTCTCCGTCCCACATGCTGGCCTTCAGAACTTTACCCACGACGATAACGTGATCGCCCGCATTGTGATACGCATGTTGTTCGCATTCGAACCGCGCAAGGCAGTCCGGCAGCAGCGGCGTGCCATTCACACAGCGCTCATGCTCGATCTCGCGCAAGGCATGAGCATTTTTCGAGCAGCCAAAACACAGCTCGGCCTGTTCGGCTGACAGGACATGCACGCTGAAATGGCTGGCTTTGTGGAAATACGGGAACCGGCGCGAGTTGCGATCACCGGCCCACATCACCAAAGGCGGGTCCAGCGACAGGGATGAGAAACTGTTGGCCGTAATGCAGATCGGCCCGTCTTCGCTGTCGCAAGTGACGATGGTAACGCCGGTGGCAAAGCGGCCAAAGGCGTCGCGCAAACGACGCGTGTCATCCTTGTGCGGGACGAATGTGTGCGGTGTCATCTTTGAAATGGCATTCATCATGGTACCTCTAGTCCCAGCGCCGCCTCATACAGGCGGAACCAGCTTTCGCGATCCAGATTGACTTTGAGCGCATCGGAAATGCGTTTGATCCGGTCCAGATTATTGGTGCCCAGAACCGGCAGGATGCCAGCCGGGTGCGCCATCAGAAACGCAATGGCGACAGCGGCGCGGTCAACGCCGAAATCCGCCGCAATCTCATCCGCCACGACACCGACTGGCGGGTTTCCCGCCATCAGCACGCCGCCACCCAGCGGCGACCACGCCATAACCGGATGTCCGTGCCGCTGGTGAAAGGCCAGATCGCCATTGGTGAAAGGGCTGATCTGGCCCAGCGACACTTCGATCTGGTTTGTCACCAGCCGGGTTTTCATGCCCGATTGCAGCAATTCCCAATCCCAGGGGCGGAAATTCGACACGCCCACCGCGCGGACCTTGCCACTGGCCACAACATCATCCAGCGTAGCACCGGTTTCGTGATGATCCATGAACGGATCGGGGCGATGCAGCAGCAGCAGATCGATATGGTCGATCGCCATTTCGGTCAGCGATGTCTCGACCGAGTTCAGGATATGCGCGCGTGACGTATCATAGTATTTGACCCTGGCATGCGCATAGCGCCCGCAAGGCGCGACGATATCGCATTTGGTCACGATCTCCATTTTCGTGCGCAATGCAGGGTTGGCCCGAAGGGCAGCGCCCAGCACGGCCTCGGCGTTGTAATCACCGTAGATGTCCGCCTGATCGAAGGTGGTGATGCCCTGATCCAGACAGGCGTGAATCTTTGCTTCGACATGTCCGGCCGACGTGTCGTGGTCATCGCCCAAGCGCCACATGCCATAGACAAGGCGGCTCAGGTCCAAAGTGTCGGAAAGCGCTACACGTTGCATCAGCGGCGCACCCCGTTGCCCAACGGTGTCGCCGGCACGTCAGCGGGGACTCGCCCGTAAGCCTGTGGCAGGGAACATGTTTTCAGGTTCGGCAGCACGCGCGCGCCGAAATGGCGGGCCTCATCGACATGCGGATAGCCCGAGAAGATGAAAGCGCGAATGCCCATCTTCTGGTATTCTTCAATCTTGCTCATGACCTGATCCGTGGAGCCGACGAGGGCTGCACCGCATCCTGACCGCGCCCGCCCGACACCGGTCCAAAGCCCGGGTTCGACATAGCCATACTCATCCGCCAGATCCCGGTTCTTGGACTGGTGCGCCACACCCAGCGAGGTGGCATCCAAAGCCCGCTCGCGAATGGCGCGGCCATATTCGTCGTCCAGTTTCGATACGATATAGTCCGCATATTCCTGCGCCTCGGCCTCGGTATCGCGGACGATCATGTGGACGCGTAGACCGTAATCCAGCGTGCGGTTGTAATTCTCGGCAACCGCATGGACCGCTTTCATCCGCTCGGCCAGTTGATCCTTGGTCTCGGGCCACATCAGATAGACGTCACAATGCTCGCCGCACAGCTCCAGTGCGGACGGCGAATAGCCTCCGAAATACAACAAGGGACCGCCAGTCTGATAAGGTTTGGCAGGATCTGTCGTCAGACCCGAGAAATTGTAGACCTCACCGAAATGATTGATCTCGTCCTGCGTCCATGCCTGTTTCAGAATCTCGACCACTTCGCGTGACCGCTGGTAACGATAGGCGCTTTCGGCTTTTTCGCCCGGGAAATCCGACGAAATGATATTCACCGTCAGCCTTCCTTTCAGCATGTGATCCAATGTCGCGATGGTGCGCGCCAGCATGATCGGCTGCATCTCGCCACAGCGCACGGCGGCCAAAAGGTTGATCTTGTCGGTGATCGGCGCACAGCCTGCCACAAAGCTCAGCGTGTCCTGACCGACCTGATAGGAAGAGGGGCAGAGGATGTTGCGAAAGCCCTGCGCCTCGGCCTCTTTCACGATGCCAGAACAATGGTCCCAGCTTGACCGCAAATCGCCATCGGGCACACCCAGAAACTGATAATCGTCCGAACACAGCGCCGCGAACCAAGACACTTCCGCCGCATCCAGATCGGGCGATGTGATGGGGACGATGGTCATTTGATTCGTTCTCCGTGCATCTTTTGACTTTCCTCTTGCGTAGCAAGCACATTGATGTAGATCAATAGTGTATCAATTATTTCTGCGACTCAGTGAAGCGCGCTCTGATGGCAACAACCCACCGCAATCCCAACGCCTTGCCGATCTATGTTCAGATCGCGGAACTTCTGATCCGCGACATCGCTGCCGGGCGTCTGATCGATGGCGAACGTTTGCCACCGGAAAGGGACATGGCGGCCAACCTGAATGTCTCGGTCGGGACCCTGCGAAAATCGCTGGCCGAGCTTGAGAAAAAAGGGATGCTGGAGCGCATTCAGGGCTCGGGAAACTACATTCGCGAGACCGGAACCCAGAACAGCGTCTATGCCATGTTTCGGCTGGAGCTGCCCGAAGGCGGGGGCCTGCCCCGCGCGGATATCCTGTCGGTCGACCAGTTGGGAAAGACCGCTGACCTGCCGCAATTTGGAGCGACACATCGCGGATCACGGGTGCGCCGCATGCGCTATCTGAATGACACAATCATCGCGGTCGAGGAAATCTGGCTGGACGAATCGGCCGGACAGATCAACCGGGCGCTGCTGTCCGACTCGCTGTACCGTTATTACCAGCAACAACTGGGCTTCTGGATCACGCGGGCCGAAGACAGGGTTTCGGTTGCCCGTCTGCCCGACTGGACCCCACCTGGCTTTACCAAACAGGCCGGTGAAACAGCCGGATTTATTGAACGGTTCAGCTGGTCGGAAAGGCCAGAGCCCGTCGAATTCTCAAGAACCTGGTTCGATCCGGATCGGGCCACCTACGTCCAACGTCTGAAGTAAAAGGAAACGCGCATGACCCGGACCATCAACTACGGGCTGATCGGATGCGGCATGATGGGGCAAGAGCACCTGCACAACATTGCCTTGCTGGAAGGAACCCATGTCGCAGCCATTGTCGAGCCAGATCCGGGTATGGCTGAAAAGGCCGCGCAGATTGCCCCGGATGCATTGATCGTTCCTGACATTCAGGCACTGCTGCGAGTTGAGGACCTGGATTGCATCGTCATTGCCAGCCCGAACCATCTGCATGTCCGCCAGGTGACGGAAATCGCAGCCACCCGCCCCTTGCCCTTGCTGGTCGAAAAACCGCTCTTCACCGATGCGGCTGACGCGGATCGCCTGGCAGAATTGGACAAGACCTACCCTCACCCGATCTGGGTTGCGATGGAATACCGCTATATGCCGCCCATCGCGGCGTTGATCGCCGAGGCACAAGACACGACCGGCGGTATCAAGATGCTGTCCATCCGCGAACATCGTTTTCCATTTCTTGAAAAGGTCGGCAACTGGAACCGGTTCAGCCGCAACACCGGCGGAACATTTGTCGAAAAGTGCTGCCATTTCTTCGATCTCATGCGTCTCATCCTGAATTCTGATCCGGTGCGGATCACCGCAATCGGCGATCAGTCGGTTAACCATCTGGACGAGACCTATGACGGAGAGACCCCCGACATTCTGGACAACGGCTATGTCATCGCCGAGTTCGCCTCGGGCGCGCGCGCCATGCTGGAGCTTTGCATGTTCGCCGAGGGCGCGCGGTATCAGGAAGAACTCAGCGCCATCGGACCCGATGCCAAGGTCGAAGCACTGATCCCCGGCCCCGGTCGGTTCTGGCCCGAACATCTGGGCACGCCCCCTGTGCCGCAACTGATCATCAGCCCGCGCGACCCCAAGGGCCCTGTGACCCGCGACATCCCCGTCGACCCCAAATTATTGGCGGCCGGCGATCACAATGGCTCGACCTATTTCCAGCATCAGGGTTTTCTGGATCTGGTGCGCGGTGAACGCTCCGCCCCTGACGTGTCTCTAAGCGATGGGGTATGGGCCGTCAGAATGGGACTGGCCGCGCAAGAGTCACTGCGACTTGGTCAAACGGTTGATCTTGGATGATGGGTGAACAGGCGATATGTCGCTTCAATCGCCTGCTCACAACTGGTTCCACGGATTAGCCTCGGAAATCGGGCGTCGTCTGCGCGCCATTTATCTTACGGAGAATTTCCCAGATCACATTCGGGCGGCAAAGCAGTCGATCATCCTTTGCGCGAAGAACCGAGTGTGTCTTGGCGATGCCTAGGGAACGGGCTTCTTGACAGCCAAGGCAGATCTTCGCAGCAGCTGGCCAAGATTCTGATTTCAAATGAATTTACCAAGTGGCGGACCGAGGAGGATTCGAACCCCCGACCCCTTGATTCGTAGTCAAGTACTCTATCCAGCTGAGCTATCGGTCCGCGTTGGTGAGGCGCTATGTAGACCCGGGGCCGGGTGCGTGCAAGCGGATTCTGCAAAAATAATTCAAAAAGTCCCGTCGCCTCTGGGAAGCCTTATTTCAAAGGTCGTACCCTTAGGGCCCGTGTCTTTCAGCAGCAGATCGCCGCCATGACCGCGCACCAGTTCCTGAGAAATCGCAAGGCCGAGGCCCGAGCCGCCTTTGCGGACACCGCCTTGAAACGGGGTAAACAGATTCTCGCGGGCCTTAGGAGGCAGGCCGGGGCCGGTGTCGCTGATCTCGATGCGCCAATCCGCCTCGTGCTCGACGGCCGAAACCGTGATCCTGCCCGGTTTGCCTGCGGCCACCAGCGCTTGTCGGGCATTGCGTACAAGGTTCATGATCACACGGAACAGTTGCTCGGGGTCGGCGCGGGCAACCAGATCCTCGGGCACGTCATTGATCAGCTCGACGCAAGCGTCGGCAACCGCGAGCTGCTCGCTGGCAACCACGTCTGATGCGACGTCGCGAACCGGAACCATCGTCAGGGTCGGCGCGGGTTCTTCGGCCCGCCCAAAAGCCAAAGTGCTTTCGCAAAGGGACACCGCGCGGGTGATCGAGTTGACCAGCTTTGGCGCCATACGGTTCACCAACGGGTCATTGCTGGCCTCAATCCGGTCCGTGAACAGCTGGGCCGAAGTCAGAATGTTACGCAGATCGTGGCTGACCTTGGCCACGGCCCCTCCCAACTGTGCCAAGCGCTCGCGTTGTTTCAAGGCCTGCGTCAGATCGGTCTGCAAGGTCTGCAGCGCCTCTTCGGCCTCGCGCAGTTCGGTCACTTTGGAATTGGGCGAGATGATGCCGCGGGCATCCTCGGGCGCGCTGGCATAGCGCTGCATATAGCCGACCACGCCCTTGATCGGCTTCACCAGAACGACCCGTACAGCCAGGAACAGGAAGAACGCGGTGATGATCGAAATGACAAAAGACAAAAACAGAATGCGCAGCCCGTAATCGGTCATCGCCGAGCGCAACGGATCACTGTCGGTCGTCACCTCGATCAACAAACCGGCCTCTTTCACCGGGGCACCGATGACGCGAATGATTTCATTTCCCGGCGTAAACAGACGAATCGTGGCGTCCCGGATCAGCACCCAGGGACTGGCATCCCGCAGGTCATAGGTTTTGGTGATCTGGTCGGGAATAGCCGAGGACAGCATCAGCTGACGCACCTCATCCCGGCGCAGAACCACATTGTAGACACCCGCATTGGCCAGCAATTCAGCCTCAAGATCATCGGCCAGCATGTCATCGGCCAGCAAAGCCAACGAGGCGATTTGCGCCCGTTCCAGCCTGTTCAGCAGGAAATCTTCGCGAAAGCGTGCAATCGACGGCACAAAGATCAAAACCTCGGCCAACATGACGAAGACCGTGGTCAGGATCAGAAATCGGCCCGAAAGCGAGTTCACTTTGCGCTCCTCCTCAGGTCAGGGCATCCAGCGCTGGACCAACCCGACCACTCGTTTAACTGTTTGATTCTCAAACAGCCTTGGCGAGAAATAGGCACCCGCCACGCGTTTGTTAAGCTCTCCGATCGTCGGATAGGGCGAAACCATTGCGGCGATCTGACCCATCTTCAGGTTATTGGCCAACGCCAGCGACCACAAGTTGATCAGTTCGCCCGCCTGGTGACCTACGATTGTAGCCCCGACAGGGCGGCCTTTTACGACCATGACCTTAATGAAGCCTTTCGTCTTACGCTCGGAAATTGCGCGATCATTGTGGTGATACTCAAACCGCGCGACTTCGACCCTGTCGCCATGCTGAGCACGCGCCTGCGCCTCGGTCAGTCCCACTTGCGCCAATTCGGGGTCGGTATAGGTCGCCCAGGGGATATGCGCGGTTTTCGCCTTGGACGGCAGGCCGAACAGGGCAGACCGGATGATGATCCCCGCGTGGTATCCGGCCACATGGGTGAATTGCAGCCCTCCGGCAACATCGCCGATGGCATAGACTTTGCGGTTTGTCGTCCGCAACGTGTCATCAACCTTGATACCGGTTCGCGTCGGCTCGATCCCGGCGGCCTCGAGGTTGAGCCGGTCGGTATTCGCCTTGCGCCCTGCTGCCAGCAGAAGATGCGAGCCAGAGTAAATCTGCCCCGTTTCCGTAACGACGTCGATCTTGCCGTCCGACCCGCGAATCTGGGCGACCATGGCCTGTTCGTGAATCTCGACCCCTTCGGCGCGAAGGATATCCAAAACGACTGCGGCGGCTTCGGGATCGTCTTTGCCCAGCGCCTGCAGACCTTCGATGACAGTGACCTTGCAGCCCAGCCGAATATGCGCCTGCGCCATTTCCATGCCAATCGGGCCACCGCCGATGATCAACAGATGGTCAGGTTTGTCGCGCAGGTCAAAAATCGTCTCGTTTGTATAATACGGCACCTGATCCAGACCGGGGATCGGTGGAACCAGCGGCGACGAACCGGTTGCAATCACGACACGGCGCGCGGTGATCAGAGTATCACCCGCCTGCACCTGCGTCGGAGAGACAAAGCTGCCGTATTCGCGGATCACCTTGACGCCGAACCCTTCGAACCGTTCCTGACTGTCCATCGGTTCGATCTGCGCGATGACATCATGCACATGGTCCTTGGCCGCGGCGTAGTCCACCTGAGGCATCACGTCCGCAATCCCCAGCGCCGAGGCGTGGGCCTGACCATACGCCGCCTTGCCGCTGGCGATCAGCGCCTTGGACGGCACGCACCCGAAGTTCAGGCAATCGCCGCCCATCTTGTGGCCTTCCAGCAGGATCACCTTTGCGCCCATCTGGCTGGCACCCGCCGCAACGGACAGCCCCCCTGACCCGGCGCCAATCACCAGGATATCGGTCTTGAGTTCTTGCATGAGGTCAGCCGTCCTTTCGGCCACGCAGAGTTTTGATCACAATGGGCAACGCGGCCAGCACACACAAGCCGATGATTGGCCCGATGACAAACGGCTCCCACAGGAGAGAGACATCCGGCGTCTCACCTCGGTCGAAAACACCGCCCAGACCAACACCTATCCAGGTATAGACGATGCCGCCGGGGATAATGCCCAGCGCGGTCGTGATCAGAAAATTGCGGAACCTTACACCCACAAGCGCAGGCACAAGATTTGCAACAAAGAACGGAACCACCGGAACAAGTCGCAACAGAAAGAGCACCGAGATCTCGTTCTCGCGCAGCCCGTCCTTGAGCTTTTTGACGGTGCCCTCCGAAGATTCGAGCCGCGCGGTTAGGGATTCGCCCAATCCCCAACGCGCCGCCAGAAAGATAGCCGACGCACCAATGGTGGCGGCAAAGACGTTGAACACAGTTCCGGCGAACAACCCGAACAAGAACCCGCCGGTCATTGAGGCCACGGCCGCACCAGGCAGCGAAAACGCAACGATCACGATATAGATCGCGACAAAGGCACCGACCATCGCCCAATAATTTGCGTCCCGCCATGCCAAAAGCGCTTCGCGGTTGTCCCGCAGCGTCTCAAATGTCAGGTAGTCGCCCAGTGTGAAAAATCCCAGCACGGCAACCGCAAGGATCACCATCAAAGGAATATGACGCGCAAGTCCGTTGCGCGGGGCCTGAGTTGCATCGCTCATGGGGCTGTCCGGTTTTGTGCGTTTCATCTGCACCCAACATGCGATGTCTGGCGGCGCGGCAACAGGGACCTCACGCCGCGTTGATGTTTACGGCAGGGAATGTGAGTGTCGGGGCCAGCAAAACGCTCATTTTGAAACTTTTTGACCTACGCGGTTACAGAATTGTTGCAAAAGCGGGCAAAACCCCCACCTAGGGGTTTGACTTACCCCCCGCCACCCAGTAGAGGACGGGCTTCGAATACTCGGGCCAGGCGAATCCGCGCCGCACCCCACCGCTATTGAATGGAGACGGAGCGATGAAACGCACCTATCAGCCTTCGAACCTGGTTCGCAAACGCCGCCACGGTTTCCGCGCGCGCATGGCTACCAAAGCCGGCCGCAAAATCCTGAACGCGCGCCGCGCACGTGGCCGCAAATCGCTGAGCGCGTAAACCGCTCGACCTTTCAGGTTATGAACATGACGCCGCCGGAGGCCCCTGAGGATGGTATAAACCAACCCGGGGAAATGCCCCCGGCGGCTTCTGTTTGCGCACCCAAAACATTGATTGTTCTTCGCAAGCGCTCGGATTTCCTGAAGGCAGCGCGCGCGCGCAGGCAGGGTACATCGTCGATGATGGTGCAGGCCCGCAAACGTGCTCCGACCGAAGCGGAGGGCATCCGCGTCGGTTTTACCTGCTCCAAGAAAGTTGGAAATGCAGTCGCGCGAAATCGGGCCAAACGACGTTTGCGCGAAGCGGCGCGGGCCGTGTTGCCTGTTTCGGGCCGCGATGGTTGGGATTATGTTCTGATCGGGCGTGCCGAGGCCACTGCAAACCGTACTTTCGACGCGTTGCTGGACGACCTGCGCTATGCCCTGCGCAAGGTGCATCAAGGCCGCTCATGACGTGGTTGTCGCATCTGTTCGCCCTGCCCGTGCGCGCCTACCGGCTGGTGTTCAGTCCCTGGGTGGGATTCAACTGCCGGTATCAGCCAACCTGCTCGGCTTATGCGCTGGAAGCGCTGGAAAAGCATGGGGCCATCAAAGGCGCATGGCTGGCCGCCCGGCGAATCGGTCGGTGCCATCCCTGGGGCGGCGACGGGTATGATCCTGTGCCGGACTCAAAGCCAGAACACTAAGCCGCGCCGGAATTCATGACCCCAAAGGTCAGCCCGGCTTCAACGACAGGTTTCCCCGCGTCGTAATCCCTCTGGTCGGGATTTCCTCTCGATCCAGTTTGCCGGAAATGGTGTGGAACACATCCTCCAGAAACATCGGATCGTCGAAATAGAACGTGTGGCCCGCGTTTATGCCGTCGTCAAAGCCGCCTTCCTTGAACCGCGCGCCGCAATAGACATTGGCCGCCTTGCTGTGCAGCGGTCTGTTCATCCCATTGCGCCCCACGCGCGGTGCTACCCCGATGCGCTTGACTGCCGAGATCGACAGCACATCATCCATCGTGTTGTAGTAATTCGTCAGCCGCACGCAGTGCCGGTACAGCGACGAGGATTTTGAACTGTCTGGATCCAGCGATGCAACCGAAAGATCCGCGGCAACCAGCATCACCTGACTGACCGACCAGCTTTTGCTGGCAATCCGGGCGCGATCATCAGCGTCGTCAAATGCTTCTCTGACCACGTAGCTGCCCATGGAATGCGCCAGAACGTGCAGATCAATCCGACAATCCGGCTTTTGCATCTCAGAGAACATCGCAACACCGTCCTTGACCAGACGAAAGGCCGATTGTTTTGCGTCCATGCGATCTTCCAGATAATTCAGCGCGGAATCGGCGCTGGGCCAGTCAAAACTGACAACCACGCCGCGAAATCCATGGGCTTCAAGCCCCGCTTTGATCTTACGGTGCCGTACCAGAACCTCGGCCTGCGAATTATTGAACCCATGCACATAGAACACGATATCACCTTCGGTGTTCGGGTTGGGTGCGCCGCCCTGCGCGGCAATCATAACCTTTTCACGCCACTCCCGTTTCGTGATCTTATGCGACAATTCCATATCAGGCGCGTTTTCCGGGATTTCCAGAAAATGGCTGGCCGCCGGTTCGTTCGAAAACCCATTTCCGCTTTTGCCGCGGGCAACAAAGGCATAGTCCATAATAAGCTCCTTGATGAATGGCGATGTTTTAACACAGCTTCCCGATGCTCCAAAATCCGCCAATCACGCTTGCCCGTAGGTGCCGACCGCTGTAACCACGGCCCATGTTTGACGACGCTGATGATATTCACCCGCTCTTTGCGGGCGCCCCTTCGACCACCGAGTTCAAGAAGCTGCGCAAACGCATCGTGCGCCAGACCCGCGAAGCCATCGAACAATACGGGATGGTCGATCCGTCTGCCCATGACAAAGACGCCAAGCCGCCGCGATGGCTGGTTTGTCTGTCCGGGGGCAAGGACAGCTATACTCTGCTGGCTGTGTTGCATGAGTTGAAATGGCGTGGGCTGCTGCCCGTCGATCTGCTGGCCTGCAATCTGGACCAGGGTCAGCCTGGGTTTCCCGCAACCGTGCTGCCGGAATTTCTGGAACGTATGCAGGTCCCGCATCGCATTGAATATCAGGACACCTATTCGATCGTTGTCGACAAGGTTCCGCAAGGCCGGACCTATTGCGCGCTCTGTTCGCGCTTGCGTCGAGGCAATTTGTACCGGATTGCCCGCGAAGAGGGCTGCAGCGCCGTGGTTCTGGGCCATCATCGTGATGACATTCTGGAAACCTTCTTCATGAACCTCTTCCACGGGGGTCGGCTGGCAACCATGCCACCAAAACTGGTGAATGAAGAAGGCGATCTGTTCGTATTCCGCCCGCTGGCGCATGTGGCCGAGGCCGATTGCGAGAAATTCGCCAAGGCGATGAATTATCCGATCATTCCCTGCGATCTGTGCGGCAGCCAGGATGGCTTGCAGCGGCAACAGGTCAAGCAAATCCTTGACCAGTGGGAAAAGAACGCGCCCGGGCGGCGACAGGTGATGTTCCGGGCTTTGACCAACGCCCGGCCCTCGCATCTGCTTGACCCGAAACTATTCGATTTTGCCAACCTGGCGATAAGTCCGAGTCAAATAGACGAAAATTCGGAAGAAATTCCACGGCTGCGTTAACGACTGACTCAGAATGCTGACCTACGGTTGACCCGAGCGATCCCCGCCCAAGTCAAAGGCCGTCGGAACCCATGCGGAAACCAATCTCTGTCGCAGGTATTGTGAACACATCGCGCGTCGTCCTGTCAGGACCGCAGGCCTTGGCATTTGTGCCTGCGATCTGTCTGGGCGCCTTTTGGCTGGGGGGCGAGGTCGCGTTGTTGGGCACGGCATTGGGATTGCCACTGGCGGCAGCGATCACGGGCCTTTGGGCCGGGCGATCTTATACCGCCACAAGTTCGGGCATTGGCCCCAGTGGACAGGTCCCCAACGACGTGTTCGAAGCCGAATTGCAGGGTCTGCAAACCGCGGCGCAGCATAAGGGCGAAGACGCCGCCTGTGTTGCCGTAGCGCTGGATGATTACGCGGAAGTTATGGACCTTCATGGCCACGCCGCCGCCAATCATCTGACAGTACAATTCGGCGAGCGCATTCTTTCGATCATCCGCAACCAGGACCTGTTTACCCAGATCGGACGGAACAAATTCCTGATCGGCCTGGCCCCGTCGCCCAATCTGGACCTTGAGGCCTGTATCCAGATGGCTGGCCGCATCCACAGCGTAATTGAAGAGCCTGTCATGGTGAACGGCACCAGTGTCTACCTCACGTGCTGCGTCGGATTTTGTCAAAAGTCGCTCTTGCCTGACACCGAGGCTGCAGAATGGATTGATGCGGCAACAGCGGCTTTGTGCGAAGCGCAACGAAGCGGGCCCTCCACCATTCGCGCGTATTCCTCTGACACACGGCGCAGATCAATGGTGCGCGTCAACCTGCGCAAGGAATTTGAAACCGCACTGGACAACGGCCAGATCCGGCCTTGGTTTCAACCCCAAATCTCGACCGATACTGGCGACATCACCGGTTTCGAAGCATTGGCCCGGTGGGAACATCCGACCAAGGGTGTGCTTGCGCCCGGTGTGTTTCTTCCCTTTGCTGAACAGGCGGAATTGATGGACCGGCTGGGTCAGGCCATGCGTCACCACGCGTTCGAGGCAATGTGCGCCTGGGATGCCGCCGGGCAACGCGTGCCTCGGATTGGCGTGAACTTTTCGTCCAACGAATTGCGAAATCCCGGCCTGATCGACCGGCTGAAATGGGAACTGGATCAATTCGATCTGACCCCGGACAGGTTGGCGGTTGAAATCCTCGAGACGGTATTCTCGCGCGGGCCCGAGGATGTCATAACGCGAAACGTCACCGGCTTGGCCAGTTTGGGCAGTTGTATTGATCTGGATGATTTTGGCACCGGACATGCTTCGATTGCTTCCATCAAGCGTTTCAATGTGTCCCGCCTGAAGATCGATCGTACATTTGTTGCTAAATCGGATCAGGACCCCGGCCAGCAGCAACTGGTTAGCGCAATTCTGACTATGGCGGAAAGACTGAATCTGGAAACTCTGGCCGAAGGGGTGGAATCCCCGGGCGAGCATGCATTGATGGCGCAATTGGGGTGTAACCACGTCCAGGGCTTCGGCATCGGTAAACCCATGCCGTTTGACAAAACGCAGGACTGGATCGCCGCGCATCGCAACAATATCAAGAATGCGCCGAAAATCGGGCGAAAAACCGGATAAATACACTAAATCCGCCATTCGATCATCATGTCCTGGTCAAATCGAAGGCGAATCCACTTGACCTTTCGGGCTGCACTCTGTTGAACCCACCGGGTGTGTTTCCCTGCTCAAGGTGGCTGTCCCAGATGGACGATCAGAACAAGAACCTCATCCTCGCAACCGTGCTCAGTTTTCTGGTGATCCTCGTATGGTTCGTTTTGTTCCCACCGCCAGAGCAAACCCCTGTGCCGGATCAGGCCGAAATCAGTGCAGCAGAAGGCGAAGCGCTGCAAACCCCCAGCGCGGCTGACGCCGGTTCGGTCGGCGAAGCAACCGTCGCCGCGGAAGAGGTTGAGGCCGAAGCGCAGGCACCACGTGTGCAGATTGACACGCCGCGCCTGTCGGGCAGCCTGTCCCTGTCTGGTGGCCGGATCGATGAGCTGTTTCTGAAGGACTACAAAACCTCGATTGCCGAAGGCGCACCCGTCGTGGAATTGCTGTCGCCGGTCGGCTCTGAATCCGCCTATTATGCCCTATACGGCTGGGCTCCGGGTGCGGGCCTGGTTGGTGAGGACGTGCCCGGCCCCAATACAATCTGGTCGCTCGAACAAGGCGAAGCTTTGGGTGTGGATACACCGGTCACGCTGGCATGGGATAATGGCAAGGGTCTGACCTTCCGCCGCACGATCGAGGTCGATGCCGACTATATGTTCACCGTCACGCAATCGGTTGAAAACGCAACGGGGTCCGAAGTTGCCATGGCACCTTACGGCATCCTTGCCCGGCACGGGGTCGGAGAAGATGGCGACCTGCCCGGTCTGAAGAACTTTTTTATCCTGCACGAGGGCGTCATCGGCATGTCCGATGGCACTTTGACCGAGGTCGACTATGGTGATGTTCGCGATTTCGATATCGACCCCAACGAGCGGGCGCAGGCAGAAGTGTATCAGGTCAAGCAAGATGGCTGGATCGGCTTCACAGACCACTATTGGATGACCACGTTGATTCCCGAACCCGGATCGGCGTTCAAGGCTGCCGCCAAATATGACTCGCGCCGGAAAATCTACCAGACTGAGACGGTTCTGCCGACGTTGACCGTCGCGCCGGGCGCCACCGAGCAGGTCACCACACGCCTGTTCGCCGGCGCCAAAGAATGGGAGGCCATTCGCGAATATCAGGCAGACGGCGTTCAGAAATTCATCGACAGCATCGATTGGGGCTGGTTTTTCTTCCTGACCAAACCGATCTTTTGGCTGTTGCATAACATCAATGTCCTGATCGGCAACATGGGCTGGTCGATCATCGGCCTGACCCTGATCATCAAGGCGATCCTGTTCCCGCTGGCGTTCAAATCCTACGTCTCGATGGCGAAGATGAAGGAACTTCAGCCGCAGATGGAAGCCCTGAAAGAGGCCGCTGGCGACGACCGCCAGAAGATGCAGCAGGGGATGATGGAACTGTACAAGAAAGAAAAGGTGAACCCGGCCGCAGGCTGTTTGCCGATCTTGATGCAGATCCCGATCTTCTTCTCACTGTACAAGGTGATTTTCGTCACCATCGAACTGCGTCAGGCCCCGTGGTTCGGTCCGTTCCAGGACCTCAGCGCGCCTGACCCGACGTCGATCATGAACTTCTTTGGCCTGCTACCCTGGGCCGGTCCGCAGCCCGAAACCTTCCTCGCGCTGATTTTCCTGGGCATTCTGCCAATCCTGTTGGGCATCTCGATGTGGTTGCAGCAAAAACTGAACCCGGCACCAACCGATCCGACGCAGGCGATGATTTTCGCGTGGATGCCGTGGGTCTTCATGTTCATGCTGGGCAGCTTTGCCAGCGGGCTGGTGGTCTACTGGATTGCGAACAACACGATCACCTTCACGCAGCAATATCTGATCATGCGCAGCCAAGGATATACGCCGGATGTGTTTGGCAACATCAAATCCGGCTTCAAGAAAACACCAAAGACAGACGGCAAATGAGCGGCGCAGTCACCAGCCTGTGGCGGCACCCGATCAAAAGTCACGGGCGCGAAAGCCTTGATCACGTTACCATGACCCCCGGGCAGACCATGCCCGGGGATCGTGTTTGGGCCGTTGCGCATGAGGCATCCAAGGCAGATGGATCAGCATGGGTGCCCTGCCCCAATTTCAGTCGGGGCGCGAAGGCCCCTCAGTTGATGGCAATCTCGGCAGAGCTACAAGGCGACAGCGTCACACTGCACCATCCCAACCGACCCGATCTGAGTTTCCAGCCTGATACCCAGCAGGATGCGTTTCTGGACTGGGTCCAACCCTTGATGCCCGCTGACCGCGCGGCCTCGGCCCGCATTATCCGCGTCCCCGGGCGCGGCATGACGGACAGCGATTTTCCGTCGATCAGCCTGTGCAACATGGCCTCGCACCGGGCGGTTGAGCAAAAGCTGGGGCGCGACCTGTCCATCGCCCGCTGGCGCGGCAACATCTGGTTCGATGGCCTGCCTTTGTGGGAAGAGTTCGACTGGCTGGACCGCGATATCCGCATCGGCGAAGCCGTGTTCCACGTCCGTGAGCGTATCACACGTTGTCTTGCGACGACTGCCAGCCCCGAAACGGGCGAGCGTGACGCGGATACTTTGGGCGCGCTCAATAGCTGGAGCCATCAGGATTTTGGTGTCTATGCCGAAGTGCTGGAAGGCGGAACCGTACGAACTGGTGACAAGGTGCAGGTACTATGACCACGCTGCCCTTCCCCTTGGCCGAAGACCCCGACGCGCTGGCCAAAGAAACCGGGCGAAAGCTGTTTGCGGGTGAATCCGAGTTCGTCAAAGGCGTCGTGGCCATGGATGGTCTGCCCGCCCCGGATCGGCTGGAAGTCTGCTTTGCAGGCCGGTCAAACGTGGGCAAATCCAGCCTGATCAATGCGCTGACCGGCACCAAGGGGCTGGCACGCGCCTCGAACACGCCAGGCCGCACGCAAGAGATCAACTTTTTCACCCAGGGACCCGAGCTCTATCTGGTCGACCTGCCCGGCTATGGCTATGCGAACGCGCCGGTCAAGGTGGTGGAAAAGTGGCAGCGGCTGTTAAAACAGTATCTGAGCGGCCGTCAGACCCTGCGTCGGGCCTTCGTCCTGATCGATGCGCGCCATGGGGTAAAGCCGGTCGATGCCGAGATCATGAAGCTGCTCGACACCAGCGCCGTAACCTTTCAGGTCGTGCTGACCAAGGCCGACAAGGTCAAGGCCAAGGATCGCGACAAGGTGCTGGGTCAGGTGCGCGGGGCACTGTCGAAACACCCCGCGGCCTTCCCAGAGATCGTGCTGACCTCGTCCGAAAAAGGGGATGGCATCCCGACCCTTCGCTCGATTATCGCGCATCTGGAATAGCTTGGCCCTTGGCAGCACCGCCCAAACGCCCTAACACGGTGGGCCAGAGGGACCTTAGCCATGAAGACAAGAGACATGAACCGGGACTGGATCGCCACCGCAGCCACACTCAACAGCGCGTTGCCTTATCTGCAGCGCTACGATGGCGCGATTGTCGTCATCAAGCTGGGCGGGCACGCCATGGGCAGCGACGAAGCGATGGAGAGCTTTGCCCGCGACGTGGTGCTGATGCGTCAGGTGGGTGTGAACCCGGTGGTGGTTCATGGCGGCGGGCCGATGATCAACGCGATGCTGGACAAACTGGACATCCAATCCGAATTTGTAGGCGGCAAGCGCGTGACCGACAAAGCCACCGTTGAAGTGGTCGAGATGGTCCTGTCCGGCCTTGTGAACAAGCGCATCGTGCAGGCGATCAACGGTCAGGGTGGGTCTGCTGTGGGGCTGTCGGGCAAGGATGCCAACCTGATGATCTGCGACCAGACCGATCCGTCGCTGGGCTTCGTTGGCTCTCCGTCGCAGATGAACCCCAAGGTGCTGCATGACTTGTTCTCGCACGACGTGATCCCGGTGATTGCGCCTTTGGGTGCTGGCCGGGATGGAGAGACATTCAACGTCAATGGCGACACGGCTGCGGGGGCGATTGCCTCGGCATTGAAGGCGGATCGCCTGCTGTTGCTCACCGATGTGTCGGGTGTCAAGAATGCTGCAGGGGAAGTGGTGACCGAGCTGAAAGCCGGGCAAATCCGCGAGATGACGCTGGAAGGCACCATTGCAGGCGGCATGATCCCCAAGACGGAAACCGCTCTGGATGCCCTGCACAGCGGTGTGAGAGCGGTTGTGATCCTCGATGGGCGTGCGCCCAATGCCGTGCTGCTGGAATTGTTTACCGAGCACGGTGCGGGTTCGCTGATCCGACCCGACTGACTGGCGCGGAGGGCGTGGCATGGATCAAACGAACACCCCAGCAAACCCAAGCCCCGAATTCGCTCGCGTTGAACAAGCGGCTCAGTCTGTCGGCCTGATCGTTATGGGGGCTTTGCATCCTCGCACGACCGAAACCAAGCAGTTGGATAGCGGCACGCTTATTCTGCTGGGCACTGCGGGCGCGTTCTGGCCGGCCCTAAAGGCCGCCCCGGAATGGCAAGGACCTGATCCGGTGGATCGCTGGTCAACGCGGGTGATCGGACAGATGGCGCAAGAGCTTGGCGCGCAGGCGCATTTCCCCTTTGGCGGGCCGCCCTATGCGCCCTTCATCGACTGGGCGCTCAAATCTGGACGTAGCTTCAGCAGCCCCGTGGGCGCGCTGGTGCATGACACGGTGGGCATGCTGATTTCCTATCGTGGCGCGCTGCATTTCACCGAAGAATTCGCAGTGCCCGAGGTCGCAACCGCATCGCCCTGCTCCACCTGCCCGGCGCCTTGCGCCACGGCCTGCCCGATCAGCGCCCTTAATACGCACAGTTTTTATGATGTGGCCGCCTGCCATGGCCATCTGGACACGGATGAGGGGCAGACCTGTATGACGGGGGGCTGCCTTGCCCGCCTTGCCTGCCCGCTCAGCGCCGGGGCCGGGCGCGATCCGGAGCAATCCGCCCATCATATGAAGGCGTTTCATCCGTCGTGACCCGCACCCTGATCCTGACCCGCCACGCGAAATCCAGTTGGGACGACCCCGCCCTTGGCGATCATGACCGGCCGCTCAACAAACGCGGCCGAAAATCCGCTCCTGTAATCGGCGCGTGGCTGCGGGAAAATTACTGGCTACCGGATGAGGTCCAAAGCTCAACATCTGCGCGCACGCGCGAGACATGGGATCGAATGGGATTACAGGCCGATAAAGTCTCGTTTCACCAAAACCTGTACCATGCGAGTGCTCAGGCCATGCTGACGCAGTTGCGACAGGCCACCGGACAGACCGTGCTGATGCTGGGCCACAACCTCGGTATTGCAAAGTTCGCGGAACGACTGGTGCGGCAGGCCCCGGACCACGACCGGTTCTTTGACTATCCGACCTGCGCGACGACGGTGATCCAGTTCGACATCACGGATTGGGCGGGCTTGGAATGGCGCAGCGGTGAGGTTCAGGGCTTCGCTATTCCACGCGAGTTACTGGAATAGAAAAAGGCGGGAAAACTCCCGCCCCTTCCATGTCAATGTCAGTCCGGTTCAGTGACCCAGGATCTGGCTGAGGAACAGCTTGGTCCGCTCGCTTTGCGGGTTGTTGAAGAACTCTTCCGGTTCGTTCTGTTCCACGATCTGACCGGCATCCATAAAGATCACGCGGTTGGCGACCTGACGGGCAAAGCCCATCTCGTGCGTCACGCACAGCATGGTCATGCCTTCCTCGGCCAGTTCGATCATGGTGTCGAGCACCTCTTTGATCATCTCGGGGTCCAGCGCCGAGGTCGGTTCATCGAACAACATGATCCGCGGCATCATGCAGAGCGAGCGGGCGATTGCCACACGCTGCTGCTGACCACCGGACAACTGGCCGGGATATTTCAGCGCCTGATCCGGGATTTTCACCTTTTCAAGGAAATGCATCGCGCGCTCTTCGGCCTCTTTCTTGGGCGTCTTGCGCACCCAGATCGGGGCCAGCGTGCAGTTTTCCAGAATGGTCAGATGCGGGAACAGGTTGAAGTGCTGGAACACCATGCCAACCTCGGACCGGATCTTGTCGATGTTCTTGAGGTCATTAGACAACTCTGTCCCATCCACAACGATCGTGCCCTGCTGGTGTTCCTCCAGCGCGTTCAGGCAGCGGATCAGGGTGGATTTGCCCGACCCAGACGGACCCGCGATCACGATCCGTTCGCCCTGATTGACGGTCAGATTGATGTCGCGCAGCACGTGGAAGGATCCGTACCACTTGTTCATGCCGTTGATTTCGATGGCGACCTCGTCGCTCACCTGCATCTTCGAGCGGTCAATATCGCGTTCTACTGCAAGTTCAGACATATGTTGAACTCCTTAATGGTGATCCGTGGCAAGGCGACGCTCGAGCCACTGGGAATATTGAGAAATGCCGTAACAGACGACGAAGAACAGAAGCGCGGCAAAGCCCAGAAGCTCCCAATAGACGCCGTTCCATTCGGTTGACGCCAGGATGGGGCCCCGGATCATGCCCACCAGATCGAACATCGAGATGACCGAAACCAGTGTGGTATCCTTGAAGAGGCCCACGGCCACGTTCACGATACCCGGGATCGAAATCTTCAGAGCCTGCGGCAGGATGATCAGACGCATCGCCTGCGGGTAATCCAGACCCAGACTATCTGCTGCCTCGTACTGTCCACGTGGAAGCGCTGCCAGACCGCCGCGGATCACCTCGGCGATATAGGCGGCCGAGAACATGGTGATCATGATCACAACGCGCAGGAACAGATCGACCGTGCTGTCGGGCGGGAAGAAGTACGACAACATCACCGAAGCCACGAACAGCAGCGTGATCAGAGGCACGCCGCGGATGAATTCGATGAAGATGACACAAACCCATTTGATCAGCGGCATGTTCGACTGACGGCCCAGCGCCAATGCAATGCCTAACGGCACAGACAGTGACACGCAGGTCAGCCCCAGCATCATGTTGAGCATGAAGCCCCCAAGATCGCGGCTGGGAACAGCGGAAAGCCATGCGCTTTCGGACGCATTCTCGGGGATCAAAGCTCCGCCGAGCTTCCAGACAACCAGCGCAACGATGATGGCCCCAAAGAACCCGGCAGCAAAACTGTTCTTGCCGAATTTCTGGAAAACAGCACCGGCTGCAACACAGCCAAGCAACGCAACGATGGGCACAAAGATCGTGCCGCCCCAAATCAGCCAGAAGGCGACAAAGGGATAGAGTGCTGTAAAAATCAGCAGTTTGCGCGGCAGGTCAAAGAACAGGACCGGTGCAATCGCAACAAGCATCAGCACAAAGGCCAGATTGGGGCGCCAATAGGCATCGACCGGGTATTTGAACCCATAGATCAGCTGCGGCCAGCGTTCCGTTAGAACCGCGAAACACGCGCCGGTCTTGCCCGCGAGAATCTCACGGCATTCCGCCAGAGAGTTCGCATTCCAAACCCCATTCAGAATCCACGGTAAGGTGTTCTTCAGAATGAGGTAGATCAGCACCAGCGAGGCAAGGGTCAGGATCGTGTTTGTCACGCCCGAGAACAGGTTCTCGCGCAGCCATTTGACGATACCCGTTTCATTTGCAGGTGGCGGAGACGGCGGGATGGTGCCATCGGCCACGAATGCGATCGGATTGGTTGTTTGATCAGCCATGGCTCAGCGCTCCTTCAACTTGACGGACGCGTTATAGACGTTCATCACCATCGAGATCAGCAGCGAGGCTGTCAGATAAAACAGCATCAGCAACAGAACACATTCGATCGCGCGACCGGTCTGGTTCAGCGTGATACCACCCAGGGTCGCAGTGATGTCAGCATAGCCCACCGCAATCGCCAGAGACGAGTTCTTGGTGATGTTCAGATACTGTGAAATCAGCGGCGGGATGATCACCCGCAGGGCCTGAGGCAGGATCACAAGGTTCATGATCCGACCGGGACGAAGACCCAGCGCAGCAGCAGCCTCGGTCTGACCTTTGCTGATCGCCTGAATACCTGCCCGCACGTTTTCCGCGATAAACGCGCCGGTATAGATCGACAACGCAAACCATAGTGCAATCAGCGGGCCGCCGACCTTGATCCCGCCGCTGAAGTTAAAGCCTTTCAGTTCGGGAATATTCCAAGTCAGCCCCATCAGGAACATCACGATGACAAGGGGGCCCAGCCAAACAGCCAATTTGGGCAACATGGTTTTCGGACGTTCACCCGTTGCCTCTTGCTTCTGCGTGGCTCGTTTTTCGATTTCTTTCGAGACGAACCAAGACCCGACAAGCACTGCAAGAACCACGATCCAGTTCAGGAAGGTCGAGCTGAAGAACCCGTTGGCGAAGTCCGGTCGCGGAATATACACACCACGGTTGGTGAAAGCGAAAAGGTCCAGAACCATGCTTGACGTCGGATTGTCACCCCGGAAATCGCGCGGACCCGGCATCACTGCCGTCATGATGGTGAAAATGATAATGATCCAGATCAGTACCGGAATATTCCGGAAAATCTCGACATACACCGACATCAGTTTTGAAACGAGCCAGTTGTTCGACAGACGCAATACGCCCGCGATCACTCCGAAAAACGTGGCGGTGATGCAAGCGAGAAACGCCACCAGCAGAGTATTCAGAAGCCCAACCACAGCAGCGCGCGCATGCGACGACTGGCTGTCGTAGTCAATCAGAACCTGGTTGATATCGTACCCGGCGGGATCACCCAGAAAGGTATAGGAAATGTTAAGACCGGCGGCTCTGAGGTTCTGGATCAGGTTGTTGCCAAGATACCAGATGGAAAGCGCAATAACGACGGCCGCAATCACTTGGAATGTCAGTGAACGATAGCGGGTGTCGTTTATGAGCATAGACAACCGAAAGTCAGCTTTCGGTGGGTCAGTCATAGTTGACATATTTTGGAATCCCCGTGCTTTTCGGACGCTTCGTTACCGGCGAGGTTTTCCCCGCTCATGAGCTATCCGCAGCATTATGATGAGAAAGAGGGCGCGGGGTAAGCCGCGCCCTCTTCTTTGGATGTCTTAGCGGAACGGCGGTGCGTACAGAAGACCGCCATCGGTCCATTGCGCGTTCAGACCGCGCGCAAGACCAATCGGGGTCTCTTCACCGATGTTCTTCGCGAAGATTTCACCATAGTTGCCATCCGCGGCGATCGCACGCGCGGCCCAGTCGGCATCCAGGCCCAGCATTTCGCCCAGCGTGCCTTCAGCACCCAAAAGACGCTTGATCTCAGGATTGGCATCAGCGTTTCCGGACATTTCTTCCAGGTTCACCGATGTTACGCCCAGCTCTTCTGCCGCAACAAGTGCGTTCAGAGTCCAGCGGACAACATCACCCCATTCATGGTCGCCGTGACGAACCAGCGGGCCCAGCGGCTCTTTCGAGATGATTTCGGGCAGAATGACGTGATCGCCCGGGTTCTCGAAGGTAGCGCGGGTCGCGGCCAGACCGGACGCGTCGGTGGTGTAAACGTCACAGGCACCGGCCAGATACTGCTGCTGCCCTTCGGCATTGGTTTCCACCGGAACCGGCTCGTAGCTGATGTTGTTCGAACGGAAGAAATCCGCCAGGTTCAGCTCGGTTGTGGTACCGGTCTGAACACAGACGGTTGCCCCGTCCAGTTCCTTGGCCGAGCTTACACCCAAGGCCTTAGGTGCCAGGAAACCCTGACCATCATAGTAGTTGATACCGGTGAATTCGAACTTTAGGTCGACGTCGCGGCTGAAGGTCCAGGTGGTGTTGCGGGCCAGCATGTCGATTTCGCCGGATGCAAGCGCGGTAAAGCGGGTCTTACCGGTGGTCGGTACAAATTCAACTGCGTTTGCGTCGCCCAGAACGGCAGCTGCAACAGCGCGGCACAGCGAGACATCAAAGCCTTGCCATTCGCCATTGGCGTCGGGTGCAGCAAAGCCGACCAGACCAGTGGTCACACCGCAGTTCAGCTTGCCGCGTGCTTTGACATCGTCAACAGTCCCCGCCGCAGCCGCGCCAGCAGCCAGGCCAGCAATCGTTGCCACGCCCAAGATTACGGATTTTTTCATTTTTACCTCTTCCTGATTGTCCACCCCTGTCCAGAGGCGGTTCTGTCCGGCACCTTTGGCACCGGAAAGGTTACCCCAAAGGTGTCTCCCCTTTAGTGGGCTTGAGTTTGGTCGCATTCATAAACAAACGTCAAGGGCCGGATCAGCGAAAACGATGAGTCTGCTGGCAGATCACCGTGCCAAGTTTTGAAAAAGCCGTAAGTAAGGCTCAAACCGAGATGTCAAAGAATCGTTTGGCGTGCAGAAACGCTGCGTGTTTGACCTCGGCGGCAGCGTGGGCATCGTCGTCATGGCCCCATTGTTCAATCTGCCAAAGTTCGTCCAATCTGGAAATGCGCCAGATTTCGTCGGCTGTGCGCCAGTTTTGGGCGGCGGCAAATCCCAGGATCAAAGATCCAGACAAGCTGACCAGATCGTGAAAGGCGGCCATCTGGAAATCGTTGAGCGCATGAACCCGTTTTCTGAGCAAAGCCAGCGCTGCCTTTGGTTGTGGCTGGTGCAAAACACCTGCAACAGGCAGCAAACGCGCCGACAGCTCCTCGGCCGCCCATTCCAAAGCCGGGTCCCATTGGTCAGCCTGCCGTTGCTGCAACTCCTGTGGATGCGTTGCGCGATAGCACAATAAATCCGAATCTCCATAGTCGGCCAGCATATCCGCAACCTCGGCGTGCTGATGACGCACCTTGTCGATTGCGGCATTGGCCGAACGCGTGAAGGGCATCACAACTGGATCAACCACCTCTTGTTGTGCGTCCCATTCGGCGGCAATTTCCTGTGCCATGGTCCGGCTTGGGACAATCAGATCCGCCTTGGCCGGTGTTTTTACCAGACGACCGTCCAGTGCGACGGTATAGCCCCCATCGGTTTCAACAACGGTGCTTTCAGTCCAAAATCGTTTCGGTTTCCATTCACTCATATGTTCAGGTCCAGATGTCGCCAAGCGCGCCGTGCAGCTGATCAAAAGATTCGATAATGGTCGTCGCCGCGTCCAATGCTGAACGCGGATGATACCCCCAGGTCACGCCGATTCCCGCCACACCGGCGGCGGCTGCCATCTCCATGTCAAACCGGGTATCGCCGATCATGGCGGTTTGCGCAGCATCCACGCCGGTTTCGTTGCGCGCTGCTTCAATCATCGATGGATGCGGCTTCGACGGATGATGATCAGCGACCTGACGGGTGATGAAATATCGCTCCAGCCCATGACCTTCAATCAGCGCATCCAGCCCGCGCTGCGATTTGCCGGTGGCCACGCCCAACAGCACCTCGGGTATGGCATGCAGCGCTTCAATCGTCTGACGCGCGCCGGGATAAAGCGGAGTGCTGGCAACCCCGTCCTGCAGACGTTGGGCGTGGTAGGCCTGTTTGTATGCCTCGACCAGTCTGGACTGATCCGCCTCAGACCGTTCGGGCGCAAGCTGCGATATGGCCTTGGGCAGAGACAATCCAACGATGGACAAAATGGCCTTGCGGTCGGGCACCGGCAGGGAAAGCGCGTCGAAACCGGCCGTCATTGCCGCGACAATGCTGCCCTGGCTGTCGACCAGAGTGCCGTCAACATCGAACAGCACCAGACGCAGGGGTGCGCTCATTGCAGAGCCTCGAACGGGTCATCTGTGGCCAGATCTTCCGTCCAGCCAAACGTGTCCCAGCTGTGTTTCATATGATCGGGCAGAGGTGCGGTGACTGTGATTGTCTTGCGCGTCACTGGGTGCTGGAACGAAGCCTGACGCGCATGCAGGTGCAGCTTTTTACTGATGATGCCGCCCAATTGCGCGCCCCAGCCGTCGCCAAGGTTCTCTTGCCCCGAACCGCCATATTTGCCGTCGCCCACAATCGGATGCCCGATCGCGGCCATATGTGCCCGCAACTGATGCGTCCGGCCAGTGATCGGCTCCATCGCGACCCAGGCGGCACGACCTGCAACACGGTACAGCGTGGCATAGAGCGTATGTGCCCGCTTGGCTCCCGGCGTCTCATCGATCTCGTTCAGGTGCAGGGCGATCATCTTTTCGCCCTCGCCCTGCTTGCCGTGACCACTGGCTTTGACCAGACCGGTCTTGATCTCGCCCAGATAAGGGGTCGGGACGCCCGCGACCAATGCCCAGTAAATCTTGCGCGTGTCCCGGTGCCGGAAAGCTGCGGTCAGGCCCTTGGCGGCCTCGCGCGTGCGGGCCATCAGCAGAACACCAGATGTATCCTTGTCGAGGCGATGCACCAGACGCGGATTTTCCTCGTACCCGAACCGCAAAGCGTCGGACAATCCGTCCACATGGCGCGTCTGGCCGCTGCCGCCCTGAACCGGCAGGCCATGCGGTTTGTTCAGCGCCAGAACGTGGTCATCGCGATAGATCACGCAGGACCGGATCATCTTCGCATCCGCATCCGAGACGCGACGTGTCATCTCTGCGGGTTTGTGATCGGCATTGGGCAAAGGGGGCACCCGCACAACCTGACCGGCCTCAAGCCGGGTCGCGGCTTTCACCCGGCCGCCATCCACCCGCAATTCACCCTTTCGGCACATCTTTTCGATACGGCCCTGGCTGACATGCGGGAACAGACGGCGCAGCCAGCGGTCCACCCGCTGGTCTCCGTCCCCGTCTGCCACGGTGATCATCTGTACGCCGCTCATATCGATATCCTCCGCGCCACACAGGTGGACCCTGCGCATCGCGTCCGAGTAAGTGCCTTTGAAAACATGCGCGTCTGTGGCGTGCCCAACTGCAAGAGTCAAGCCGACCTTACTGCCGGTTTCGCTGCGCGCGAAGTTTGGCAAAATACTCCAGCCGCTTTTTCAACTCACGCTCGAACCCACGTTCCACCGGCTGATAAAGATCGGGCCGTTTCATCCCATCGGGAAAATAATTCTGACCGGAAAACCCATCTTCAGCGTCATGATCATAAGCATAGCCTGCGCCATATCCCTGATCTTTCATCAGCGATGTCGGGGCGTTCAGGATATGCTTGGGCGGGGGTTCGCTGCCCGACTGCTTGGCCAGCTTCATCGCCGCTTTATACCCCACATAGGCACCGTTCGATTTCGGAGCCAATGCCAGATACACAACCGCCTGCGCCAGCGCCAGTTCGCCCTCGGGCGATCCCAACCGTTCGTAGGTTTCCCAACCCTGCAGGCAAATCGCCTGCGCCTGCGGGTCCGCCAAGCCGATATCTTCGACCGCCATGCGGGTCAGGCGGCGCGCCAGAAAGCGCGGGTCTTCCCCGCCGGTTAGCATCCGCGCAAACCAGTAAAGCGCCGCATCCGGGTCAGATCCCCGCACCGATTTATGCAGCGCCGAGATCAGGTTGTAATGCTCCTCACCCGACTTGTCGTATTTTGCGGCGCGTCGCATCAGACGTGTCGACAGGTCGTCCGGGCCCAGCGGGTCTTTGACGGACCAGGCCGCCACCTGTTCGATCAGGTTAAGCAGAGCGCGCCCGTCACCATCCGCCATCTCCTGCAGGGCCTCACGTGCTGCTGTCGTCAAATGCAGAGTCTGCTCAAGCTCTGTCTCAGCGCGTTGGGTCAGGCGCTCCAGGTCATCAAGGCTGAGCCGTTCCAGCACCAGCACCTGCGACCGGCTGAGCAGAGCCGCGTTCAACTCGAACGAAGGGTTTTCCGTGGTGGCCCCCACCAGAAGGATGGTGCCATCCTCCATATGAGGCAGGAACCCGTCCTGCTGCGCCTTGTTGAAGCGGTGTATCTCATCCACGAACAGCAGAGTCCCCTGCCCGTTCTGACGCCGGATTTTCGCCGCCTCGAATACCTTCTTCAGATCGGGAACACCAGTAAAAATCGCGCTGATCTGGACGAAATGCAGGTCCGTCTCTTGCGCCAGAAGACGCGCGATGGTCGTCTTTCCCACCCCCGGCGGCCCCCAGAAAATCAGGCTCGACAAGCTGCCCGAGGTCAGCATGACGCCCAAAGGTGCATCCGGTCCCAGAACCTGTGCCTGCCCGATCACCTCGGACAGCGCTTGCGGCCGTAGCCGATCCGCCAGGGGACGGTGCGGTGCAGCGGCTGGCTGGGATGCGCCGGTATCGAACAGGTCCGCCAAGGGTTACAACCTGAACCGCAATGATACAGGCCGACCTTTGCGTTGCAGGTCAAACTGAAGACTGCGCCCCGGGTTTGTCAGGGCGTCGACCACATCCGCAGGATCGCTGATCTCGGCCCCATTGATGCGGCTGACAACATCGCCGACACGTAACCCGGATCGACCGCCATAGCGCCCGGTATCCACCACAACGACACCGGTCTGCGACAAGGACAGCTGCAGCTTCAGGATCACCGCAGGATTGATCCGCGATACAGCCAACCCCGGCATTACGGTACGGTCATCCAAAATCGTCTCATCCGCAGCGGGCGTGTCCGGAGCCCTGATCAGCGCCACATCGACATCCGCGCTGTCATCTCCGCGCAACCGGGTCAGGACCGAGGTCCCGCCAACGCCCGCGATGGACATTCGGAATTTCATCTCGGCGGGCGAATTCACCTCATCCCCATCCACATGCGTCACCACGTCTCCGACCCGCAGACCCGCCGCTGTCAAAGGGCTGAGCGGATGCAGGTTGGAGATCACGACCCCCATGGGGAAGACAAGCCCAAGGGACTCCGCGATATCCGCGCTCATGTGTTGGCCGGACATACCGGCCCAGGGGCTGATGAAACTGTCATTGCCCGCCTGCGCCTGCCGCAGAAACTCGGCCACCAGATTGGCCGGGATGGCAAACCCGATTCCGTTTGACCCGCCCGAACGTGTCAGGATCGAGGTGTTGATCCCGATCAGATCACCGTTCACATCGATCAGAGCACCGCCCGAATTTCCCGGATTGATCGCCGCGTCCGTCTGAATGAAATACCCGCGCGCGTTGCCGGTCGCTGTCCCAGTGCGCGCCAGCCCTGAAATGATGCCCGACGACACGGTTTGGCCCACGCCAAACGGGTTGCCGATGGCCAGCGCCAGTTCGCCCACTTCAACATGATCCGAGTCGCGCAGCGTCAGAAACGGCAGGTCTTCGGCCTCTTCCAGCCGCAGGATCGCAATATCGCTTTCCTTGTCCCCTAGCACCACCTGTGCCGAGTATTCGCGCCGGTCCGTCGTCACCACACGGATTTCGGTGGCCGTACCGACCACATGATAATTCGAAACCACATAGCCATCTGCCGAAAGGATCACCCCCGACCCCAACGAGTTTTGCACGCGCTTTCGCGGTTCGTTAAACCCTCGACCAAAGAAATCCTGAAAGAACGGGTCTGAAAACAGCGGATTAGCCCGCCCCTCGCGCACGATCTTGGCATAGATATTCACCACGGCAGGCGAGGCCTGTTTGACCACCGGGGCGAAGCCGAGGCTGATTTCGGCTTGCGACTGCGGCACTCGCGTCTGGGCGCTGCCTTGGGTCGCAATTGCGAAAAAAATCAGGGTCAGAAAGGCGCGTATCATGGGGGCTCCGGGGATTTGGATCAGCCCAGATATGCGGGCCGCGCCACCCGATTGCAAGCAGGCGATGCGCCAAAAGAAAACCTCCGCCCGGTTGCCCGAACGGAGGTTTCTGATCAGCACTGTCCCTGATCTTATTCTTCTGCAGCCTCTTCGGCAGCAACGCGGGCCTTGTCGGCTGCGCCTTTGGCGTCGGCGTCCCGATCCACGAATTCGATGATCGCCATCGGGGCCATGTCACCATAGCGGAAACCGGCTTTCAGGATGCGGACGTAACCGCCCTGACGCTCGGCGTAGCGGGGGCCCAGAACTTCGAACAGCTTGGCGACGTCTTTGTCTTCTTTCAGCTGTGCTGCGGCCTGACGGCGGGCATGTAGGTCGCCGCGCTTGCCCAGAGTGACCAGCTTCTCGATGATCGGGCGCAGTTCTTTTGCCTTGGGCAGAGTTGTCTTGATCTGCTCATGTTCGATGAGCGAGCCAGCCATGTTCGCAAAGAGCGCCTTGCGGTGCTCATGAGTACGGTTCAGGCGGCGATAACCACGTGCGTGACGCATTGTTCAATTCCTATCTTGCGTTTTTGCTTTGTCTGGCCGGCGATGCGTGTCACCGGCTCTCCTTGGGGCATCATCGCCCGTGTATTCCCCGGCAGCCCGGGCATTGAGGAAGACGCGTTTAGAACGCGTCTTCGAATTTCTTCGCCAGATCTTCGATGTTGTCGGGCGGCCAATCCTCGACGTCCATGCCGAGGTGCAGACCCATACCGGACAGCACTTCTTTGATCTCGTTCAGCGACTTGCGGCCGAAGTTCGGGGTGCGCAGCATCTCGGCTTCGGTCTTCTGGATCAGATCGCCGATATAAACGATGTTGTCGTTCTTCAGGCAGTTTGCCGAACGGACCGACAGTTCCAGCTCGTCGACTTTCTTCAGCAGCAGCGGGTTGAACTCCAGACCGTCATCCTCGTCCTGACGGCCAGCCGATTCCGGCTCGTCAAAGTTGACGAAGATCGACAGCTGGTCCTGCAGGATACGCGCGGCATAGGCCAGCGCATCCTCGGGCGTGATCGAACCGTCGGTGTCGATTTTCAGGGTCAGCTTGTCATAGTCCAGAACCTGACCTTCACGGGTCGGCTGAACGTCATAGGCAACCTTTTTGACCGGCGAATAGATCGCGTCGATCGGGATCAGGCCGATGGGCGCGTCTTCGGGCTTGTTCTTTTCAGCCGAAACGTAGCCTTTGCCAGTGTTGACGGTCAGTTCCATGAACAGGTCGGCGCCATCGTCCAGGTGACAGATGACGTGATCGCGGTTCAGAACCTCGATACCGGCGCTTTCGCTGATGTCGCCAGCGGTGACAACTGCGGGACCTTTGGCATTGATCGACAGGCGCTTGGGGCCTTCGACTTCCATGCGCAGCGACACGCCCTTGAGGTTCAGGATGATGTCGGTGACGTCTTCACGCACGCCCGCGACGGACGAGAACTCGTGCAGCACGTTGTCGATCTGAACACTGGTGATGGCCGCGCCTTGCAGGCTGCTCATCAGAACGCGACGCAGGGCGTTGCCCAGGGTCAGACCAAAGCCACGCTCCAGCGGTTCAGCGACCAGGGTTGCCTGACGTGCCGGATCGTTGCCCGGCTTGCCGTCCAGTTGGGTCGGCTTGATCAATTCTGCCCAATTCTTGTGGATCATGTAATCCCTCCATTCCTGTCCGCGCCCCATGACCAACAAGGTGCAGACGCCCGAGGTTCAAAATGACGTGCTGGGGCCGTGCAAAAACACGGGCCCCAGCCAAATTCGAAATCGCTTAGACGCGGCGGCGCTTCGGCGGGCGGCAGCCGTTGTGAGCGATCGGGGTCACGTCGCGGATCGACGTGATGTTGAAGCCCACGGCAGCCAGCGCGCGCAGAGCCGATTCACGACCCGAACCGGGGCCCTGAACTTCGACTTCCAGCGTCTTGACGCCATGTTCCTGCGCCTTCTTGCCTGCGTCTTCTGCAGCCATCTGAGCCGCATAAGGCGTCGACTTCCGCGAACCCTTGAAGCCCATGGTACCGGCAGACGACCACGAGATGGCGTTGCCCTGTACGTCCGAGATCAGGATCTTGGTGTTGTTGAAGGTCGAATTCACATGGGCAACGCCCGATGCGATGTTCTTGCGCTCTTTGCGCTTAACGCGAGTCTTGTCACGTGCCATCGGTCAGACCCTCCCTTATTTCTTCTTACCAGCGATGGCCTTTGCGGGGCCTTTGCGGGTACGAGCATTGGTGTGGGTGCGCTGACCGCGAACCGGCAGGTTGCGGCGGTGACGCAGACCGCGATAGCAGCCCAGGTCCATCAGACGCTTGACGTTCATCTGAACTTCACGACGCAGATCACCTTCAACGGTGAAGTTCGCGTCGATGTGTTCACGGATGGCCAGAACTTCGGCGTCGGACAGTTCGTTGACGCGACGGTGCGCTTCAATGCCCACGGCTTCGCAGATCGCTTTGGCCGAGGTGTTGCCGATACCGGTGATATATGTGAGGGCGATTGGTACCCGCTTTGCAGTCGGGATGTTTACGCCGGCAATACGTGCCACGTGTCACTTTCCTTTTCGTTGCGGTTCCGTAACTCCAGAACCTTTTTTCACAACGCTTGACCGTGGCAGTGTGGCCAGAGGGTCCAGCATTATTCGAGGTGGTCGGGGCGGTTGGGACGAATCCCGCACGCGGTCTTGATTCCCTTTAGGGATGGGGGTCGATATGGGCTTTTGGCAACGCCGTCAAGCCCATATTCAATCTGGCCAGCAAACCTTCTCTCTGACGTATTGATCGAAGATGAAGTGCTTGCTGGTTTGGTCGTTGCAAAAGTCCATGTGAGCATTAAGGCTATCCATGCTCATCACGGCGAAACCGCCCAACAACAGTCCGCCGACAAGGCCGGCAACAAGCCCAGCCAAGAACGCAGCAGAAGCTTTGTTGTAGTCATTCCAGAACACAAAATACCTGACGTTTAGCCAAGAACCGCCTCGATCGACGCTGTGACCTCTTTGATATCCGCCAGCCCGTTCACCGGGCGCAGATCACCCTTGGCGTAGTAGTATCCAATCAGCGGCGAGGTCTTCTTGTAGTATTCCATCAACCGCGTGCGCAGGCTGTCTTCGTTGTCGTCGGCGCGACGGACAAAGTCATTTTCCTTGCCGCAATTGGTGCATTTGCCATCGGCCGGGATAGGCTTGGTGTTGTCGTTATAGACCTCACCACAGCCGCCGCAGGTCGACCGCGCGGTGATCCGGTCGACCAGTGCGTCGTCATCCACCCGCATCTCGATCACCGTATGCAGGGACTGGCCCAGCTTGGTCAGCAGGGCGGCCAGCGCATCGGCCTGTGCCAGCGTGCGGGGGAAACCGTCAAAGATGAAGCCCGCGCCGGTTTCCGAGGTCAGCTTCTCTTCGATCAGGCCGATCACGATTTCATCCGTGACCAGTTGCCCCTTTGCCATCACCTCGGCCACGCGGTTGCCCATCTCGGTGCCGCTGGTCTTGGCGGCGCGCAGCATATCTCCGGTGCTGAGCTGCACCATGCCGCGGGTGTCAACCAGATGCCGCGCCTGCGTACCTTTGCCTGCCCCCGGGGGGCCGAGAAGAATGATGTTCATCGACGGGTCGGTGCCTTTCTGCCGCGTTTCTTGCTTTTGCCGCGCAGCTGGGACTTTTCGATCAGCCCCTCATATTGATGCGCCAGCAAGTGACTTTGGACCTGTTGGATCGTGTCCATGGTCACCGAGACGATAATCAGAACCGAGGTGCCGCCGAAATAGAACGGGATGGCGAACTGGCCGCGCAGAATTTCCGGCAGCAGGCAGACGGCGGCCAGATAGGCAGAACCCAGAACCAGCACGCGGTTGACCACGTATTCCAGATATTCGGCGGTTTTCTTGCCCGGACGGATACCCGGCACAAAACCGTTCTGCTTTTTCAGGTTGTCCGCCACATCGTCCGGTTTGAACGAGACATTGAACGTGTAGAAATACGCAAAGAACACGATCATCGAGGCGAAGAACAGCAGGTAGAGCGGCTGTCCGGGGCCAAAGTTGGCCAGCAGCCACGACATGATCGGGCCATTGGTCGCGCCCGACGAGAAGGTCGAGATCGTCACCGGCAGCAACAGCAGCGAGCTGGCAAAGATCGCCGGGATAACGCCCGCGGGGTTGACCTTGACCGGCAAGTGGCTGGAGCCGCCTTCATAGACTTTCATACCGGCCTGACGGCGCGGGTACTGGATATGGATCTTGCGCAGGGCCCGTTCCATGAACACCACGAAGGTGATCACGGCGATGACCATGATGATCACACCCACGATCACGGCGGGGCTGATCGCACCGGAACGGCCAGAGGCGAAGAACTGCGCCAGCGCCGCCGGAACCTCGGCGATGATGCCGACGAAGATGATCAGAGAGATACCGTTGCCGATGCCGCGCGCGGTGATCTGCTCACCCAGCCACATCAGGAACATGGTGCCACCAACCAGCGTGATCATGGTCGACATGCGGAAGAACAGGCCCGGATCGGTGGCCAGATCGCCCGATTCCAGCGACACAGCCAGACCATAGGCCTGTACGGTCGCCAAGGCCACGGTGCCGAAACGGGTGTATTGGTTGATCTTCTTGCGCCCCTGCTCGCCCTCTTTCTTGAGCTGTTCGAGCGCGGGAACCATCGAGGTCAGCAGCTGCACGATGATCGAGGCCGAGATGTAGGGCATGATACCAAGGGCAAAGATACCCATCCGCCCCAGCGCCCCGCCGGTGAACATCGAAACCATGCCGCCGATGCCCTGCCCCGCTTGTTCCATGAACTCGCGCAGGGCCTGCCCGTCAATGCCCGGCACCGGAATGAAGGTGCCCAGACGATAGACGATCAGCAAGGCCAGCGTGAACAGGATGCGGTTGCGCAGATCGGTGGCTTTACCAAGGGCAGCCCAGCTTGTGTTGGCTGCCATTTGTTCTGCTGCTGATACCATAAATCGGTCTCTCTTATGCAAACACCGCCCGGAACCGTTTTCCGGCTCGGGCGGCGTCTTGGAAAACTCTGAGGTCTATGTAAGCGGGTCGGAGCCCGCTCACAAGCGCTTACTCTGCCGCAGCAGCTTTTGTGACCGTCAGCGAACCGCCCGCTTTTTCGACTGCCTCAACAGCAGCTTTCGAAGCACCGGTCACTTCCAGGTTCACTTTGGCGCTGATTTCGCCCTTGGCCAGTACGCGGACACCGTCCAGCTTGCGACGCACCAGACCGGAGGCAACCAGTGCATCCTCGGTGATCGCAGCGTTGGCGTCCAGCTTGCCAGCGTCGACGAATTTCTGGATCAGACCGAGGTTGATAACGGCGAATGCCTTGCGGTTCGGCTTGTTGAAGCCACGCTTGGGCAGGCGCTGGTACAGCGGCATCTGGCCGCCTTCATAGCCATTGATGGCCACACCCGAACGGGATTTCTGGCCTTTGATACCACGGCCACCCATTTTACCTTTGCCGGAACCCGGACCGCGGCCAACGCGGGTGCGTTTCGGTGCTGCGCCAGGATTGTCGCGCAATTCGTGCAGTTTCATATCGCTTCTCCTTCGCCGGAAATGACCCCGAAGCGTGATGGGTCAGACACGGCATTTCTTGGTTTTGATTCTCATGGCGCAATGCCACCGGAGCGCTCTACAGCGTTGGGCTTTTGGTTGCAAGGTTTCTTATTGCAACGGAATCGGTGGCGATCCGGCAGGGTGGTGCGACCAGAACCCAAAAGAGGCGCCTGAGGCGCCTCACGGGTCAGGTTCCGACAATTGGGTTTAAGCGCAGTAGACGTGATTGCGAACAATATCCCCAATGTCACAGCGACGGACGCCAATGTCGTTCAGTTCGCGGTCGCTGAGATTCTGAAGCTCCGAATAAGTCCGGTTGTATTCAACCCGCAGCGCGTGGTTGGCTTTCACCTTCGAGATGAACGCGACGATGCGGTCGTTCAGGGTCAGACCGCCATGGGTGTGTGTTGCTACATGTGCCATATCTTTAGTCCTTTCTGCTACCGAGGCGAATTCCCCGGTCTTTGCTGTTCTGTTCCGTATCGGGACACGGCTCAGATAGGCGCAACGGATATCGCCAACAACGTTGAAATCCGTCTAGCCGCTATGCGTTGGGCGAATGGCTGCCCACAAGTTGCCTGCGTAATCTTGCATAGCTTTCACGGGAGGAACTGGCCTTGTATACGCCTGTCCGGCCATCCGCGCGTAAGGCCCGGCGCCACCGGCACCAAGTCGGAACGTGATCGCAAGAGCGATTGCCTGCAGGGGTCATACGTAGTTAGATGAGCTTGGAAGTGTCCCTCCTAAAGAAACGCGGAGCAGAATTTGGCAGGTTGGTCATCACAGGCGGCAGGGCCGGATTTCTTGTGTATCGGGTTGCAAAAGGCCGGAACGCGGACTCTGCAGCAAATCCTCGCACTGGACGGCCGGTATTGGATGCCTCTGGTCAAGGAGTTTCACCATTTCGATGGCAGTGAGATTGCAAAACGCCACGAACGCCAGCAAAAGCTGTTTGACGCGCTGTCTGCGGGCGGTGTCCGGCTGTCGCTGTTGAACACGCGCCGCGTGCGGGACTGCGAGCGAAAAGTCGATGAGCGCGACCTGCAATTTTTGTACAAGAGTCAACAATACCTGAAAAACGGCTGTCGGGATGCCGATTACCTGGACATGTTTTCTCTGAAACCCGATGGGACAATCACCGGCGACATAACTCCCGGGTATTCGCGGCTTGATGTGTCTCAGGTTCAGCGCGTTCATGCGCTTGTGCCGCAGGCCAAGATCGTCCTGTTGTTGCGCGATCCCATTTCCCGGGCATGGTCTGCGATCAACATGCGCCTGCGCAAAGAGACACGCAGGGACTGGCTCAGGATAACCTCACAGCAACAAGCCCGTATGGTTGCGTTTCTGACCACGCCGGCCGGGCAAAAGATAATCGACCAAGAAGCCGTCTCACCCCCGCTGAATTCGCAACCTTCCGAGATTTATAAGGTGTGGAGCGGTGTTTTTGGCGAAGATGCCATGCGTGTGTTCTCGCTGGACGAGATTATCTCAAGTCCCAAAGGGATCAGCGACGAAATCCATGCTGCGGTGACGGGCGCAAACGGCTCCGGGACGGATTGGTCGCTGGACAAATGCCTGGCTAAGGACAGCAATCTTGTCTCGCCGCCCAACGACAAAGGCAGCAAGGCACAGGTCGCACTCGAGGGCGATATCAAGGCGCGGCTGATAGATACCTACGCAGATGAAATTCGTAAGTCCGCTGAATTGTTTGGAGAGCGGGCAGCGGGCTGGGCGGCAAAGTACGGGTTATAGAGACAGTCTTTGAGTGAGAGTAACAAGCGTTCGGTGCCTGTTGGGGTTGCGAAGGGAATAACCGGTTTGGTGCCGCTTACAACATAAGTGTTGGCGCGATCAGGCAGTGCCTTGAGGACAGCGCCATACTTTCTTTTAGAAACTATTACTTAGACCAATAATCAAGGCGGCGCGGTGAGAGCAAAAATTTCTGGTTCGATGCTGATCGTCTTGCTGAGTATTGGATCAGCATTCGCTGAAGAAGGTCGATTTGACATACTTCTTAACTCGCCAGTAATGGACCAGATGCAAGATAACAGCGATTGGAAACTCAGTTTCGCTGAAGACAGACTAACGTATCGCTGCATTACTTGCGCCGGAGAAGTGGAAGCGGAACTCACCGTGATCTCACCCTATGAGGTTGGTGGATTTACCTCTTTTGAAGACAGGTACCTTTCTGAACGTAGAGTTTTTTGTGCAAACTTGGTGATACAACGTGTAGGTCGATGTCTCGATTTCCAACGCGTTCGCATGAGGGCAGGCATTCTGTCAGGATTTCGAGCGGGTCACGTTATTGATGATCAAACCATATCCGAGATCGTTTTGTTTTATAACAATCAATACTTCGGTGATCGACTTGGACCTGAGTTAATCAAGGCGACAATCTGGTCTGAACCCAATACTCCGCTCCAAGTTGGTATTTCAGAAATTCTATTGTCTCACATGATGCGCTTGACGATTTTCTATTAGTCTTTGAATCCACTTGGATCAATTTCTGAGGAGATGTCGCCAACGTGTCCAAAAAAAACGCCCCCGACATCGTCGAGGGCGTTCCAAGTTCTACAAGGAAACCGCGGTTAGCCGCGTTCTTCGATGATCTCAACCAGATGCGGGATCTTGTTGACCATGCCGCGAACCGAAGGCGTGTCTTCCAGTTCGCGGGTTTTGTGCATCTTGTTCAGGCCCAGACCGATCAGGGTTGCGCGCTGTTCGGCGGGGCGGCGGATCGGGGAACCGATCTGCTTGACGACGATGGTTTTTGCCATTGTTCGCTACTCCTTACGCTTCGGCTTCGGCCGGTGCTTCTTCCCGCTTGGGCAGGATGTCAGCAACTTTTTTGCCACGACGCTGTGCAACCGAACGCGGGCTCTGCTCTTTCTGCAGGCCGTTGATGGTGGCGCGGATCATGTTGTACGGGTTCTGCGAGCCCAGCGACTTGGACACAACGTCCTTGACGCCCAGCATTTCGAACACGGCACGCATCGGACCACCGGCGATGATACCAGTACCTTCTGGCGCGGTGCGCATAACCACTTTACCGGCGCCGTGACGGCCCTCGATGTCGTGGTGCAGGGTCCGACCTTCGCGCAGTTGAACGCGGATCATTTGGCGCTTGGCTTGTTCAGTCGCCTTGCGGATGGCCTCGGGTACTTCTTTCGCTTTCCCCTTGCCAAAGCCGACGCGGCCTTTCTGATCGCCGACAACCACCAGAGCGGCGAAGCCAAAGCGTTTACCACCTTTTACGGTTTTCGACACGCGGTTGATTGCGACCAGACGATCGGCAAATTCCGGTGCCTCTTCACGGTCGCGGCCACGGCCCCGACGGTTTTCACGTTCTGCCATTTGGCATCCCTTTTCTCATGTGGCGTTGTGACGCCGTTTTCTTCAATCCAAGTGAGCCCCGACTGTTGCCGAGGCCCCCGGATCATCGGGGCAGCCGCAAAGCTGCCCGCAAGTCTTAGATCTTCAGGCCACCTTCACGCGCGGCGTCGGCAACTGCCTTCACCTTGCCGTGGAACAGGAAGCCGCCACGATCGAAATAGGCCTCTTCGACGCCTGCCTTCTTGGCACGCTCGGCGATGGCCGCGCCCACTTTGGTGGCCGCTTCGACGTTGTTCTTGCCAACGACGCCCAGATCCTTTTCCAGGGTCGAGGCCGAGGCCAGGGTCACGCCACGAACGTCGTCGATCAGCTGAACGCTGATGTTCTTGTTCGAACGGTGAACCGACAGGCGTACACGGCCGGCGTTGACTTTGCGAAGTTTGTTCCGAACGCGCAGGCGGCGCTTCAGAAACAGGGTTCTTTTGCTGTTTGCCATTGTTTGCGTCCTTACTTCTTCTTGCCTTCCTTGCGGAAGATGAACTCGCCCTTGTAGCGGATGCCCTTGCCTTTGTACGGCTCGGGACGGCGCCATTCGCGGATTTTGGCCGCGACTTCGCCCACCTGCTGCTGGTCGATACCTTCCACAACGATCTCGGTCTGCTTCGGCGCGGTGATGGTGACACCTTCCGGAGCAGTGAAATCAACATCGTGGCTGTAACCCAGGTTCAGCTTCAGGGTGTTGCCCTGCATCTGCGCCCGGTAACCAACACCCTGGATCTCCAGCTCTTTTTTGAAGCCTTCGGTCACACCGGTTACCAGGTTGGCAACCATGGTGCGGCTCATGCCCCACTGCTGGCGGGCACGCTTGGACATGCCACGAGGGTTGATTTGCACGACATTGTCTTCGACCGACAGCGTGACGTCATCGGTTGCGGTGAAGCTGCGGGTGCCTTTCGGACCTTTCACTTCGATGGTCTGACCCGACACAGAGGCGGAAACGCCGCTGGGCAGCTCGACCGGTTTTTTACCAATACGAGACATTGCAGACCTCCTTAGAAGACGGTGCAGAGCACTTCGCCGCCAACGTTGTTGGAGCGAGCGTTTGCGTCCGACATCACACCTTTCGGAGTGCTGACAATCGACACGCCCAGACCCTGACGGACCTGCGGGATGTCATTGACGCCCATGTAGACGCGGCGACCGGGCTTCGAGACCCGCTTCAACTCGCGAATAACAGGGGTGCCTTCGTAGTATTTCAGGCTGATTTCGATGGCCGGATGACCGTTTTCACCGGTCGTCGCTTCGTAGCCACGGATGTAACCTTCGTCCGCCAGCACGTCCAGAACCCAGCCGCGCAGTTTGGATGCGGGGGTGGAAACGGTGGACTTGCCGCGCATTTGCGCGTTGCGGATACGGGTGAGCATATCGCCGATAGGATCATTCATATCTATGTCTCCCTTACCAGCTCGATTTCACCATGCCGGGGATCTGACCAGCAGAACCCAGCTCGCGCAGCGCGATACGGCTGACCTTCAGCTTACGGTAGTAAGCGTGGGGACGACCGGTCAGCTGACAGCGGTTGTGCAGACGGGTTGCCGAGCTGTTGCGCGGCAGTTTCGCCAGTTTCAGACGCGCTTTGAAACGCTCTTCCATCGGGCGGCTCTCGTCATTCGCGATTTCTTTCAGCTCGGCACGCTTTGCGGCATATTTGGCCACCAGGCGTTCGCGCTTCTTTTCGCGTTCGATCATTGCTTTTTTAGCCATGTCTCTATCCTTCCGGCGCTTACGCGTTGAACGGCATGTTGAACGCTTTCAACAGGCTCTTCGCTTCAGCGTCGGTCTTCGCTGTGGTGGCAATTACGATATCCAGGCCCCAGACTTCATCGACCTTGTCGAAGTCAATCTCGGGGAACACGATGTGCTCTTTCATGCCCATGGCAAAGTTGCCACGACCATCGAAAGACGGTTTCACACCGCGGAAGTCACGAATACGCGGCATCGCGATGGTGATCAGACGATCCAGGAATTCGTACATCCGGTCACCGCGCAGGGTCACTTTCGCACCCAGCGGCATGTCTTCACGGACGCGGAAACCCGCGATCGACTTCTTCGCCTTGGTGGACACGGCCTGCTGACCGGCAATCGCAGTCAGATCCTCGACAGCAGCTTTCGCTTTCTTCGAGTCTTTGACAGCCTCAGCACCACAACCGATGTTCAGAACGATTTTTTCCAGCTTGGGCAGCTGCATGTCGTTCTTATAGCCGAACTCTTCTTTCAGAGCGGCACGGATGGTTTCAACGTACTGAGCCTTCAGACGCGGGGTGTAGGTTGCGGTATCAAGCATCGATCACGTCCCCTGTGGTCTTGGCGAAACGCACCTTCTTGTCACCTTCCATGCGGAAGCCAACGCGGGTTGCTTTGCCGTTTGCGTCCAGCAGAGCCAGGTTCGACAGCTCGATCGGGTTTGCCTGAGGCAGGCGGCCACCCTGGCTGTTCTGGGTCTGGCGGGTGTGGCGGATGGCGATGTTGATGCCGTCGACAACAGCTTTACCGGCTTTGGGGTCAACCGAGGAAATGGTTCCCTCTTTGCCCTTGTCCTTGCCGGCCAGCACGACGACCTTGTCGCCTTTGCGGAGTTTAGCAGCCATGATTATAGCACCTCCGGAGCCAGCGAGATGATTTTCATGAAGTTCTTGCCGCGCAGTTCGCGAACAACGGGGCCAAAGATACGGGTACCGACGGGCTCGTTGTTGTTGTTCAGGATGACGGCGGCGTTGCGATCAAAACGGATCGCGGTGCCGTCTTCGCGACGGACTTCTTTGGCGGTGCGTACGACGACGGCCTTGCGGACGTCACCTTTCTTTACGCGGCCGCGCGGGATGGCTTCCTTCACCGAGACGACAATGATGTCGCCAACGGAGGCGTATTTACGCTTGGAACCACCCAGGACCTTGATGCACTGAACTCGGCGTGCGCCGGAGTTGTCAGCGACATCCAGATTGGTCTGCATCTGGATCATGTGGTTTCTCCCGACCTGTGGGGGCTGGTCTTGTTAAATCCCCCAGGGTTTCGACAAATGGAAAAGTCCCGGGGGCTTACGCCTCCAGAACCTCCCAACGTTTCGTCTTCGATTTCGGCGCGCATTCGATGATGCGGACTGTATCGCCGACCTTGAAGGCGTTCTTTTCATCGTGAGCCCGGTATTTCTTGGACTTACGGATGGTTTTCTTCAGAACCGGATGCGTAAAGCGGCGCTCGACGGATACGGTTACGGTCTGTTCGTTGGCGTCGCTGGTCACGGTGCCTTGCAGGATACGCTTGGGCATCTGATTACTCCTCGGATGCCGCTGCAGCGGCCTTTTCGTTCAGAATGGTTTTGACACGGGCAGCATTGCGGCGGGCCGCTTTGATGCCGGCTGTGTTTTCCAGCTGACCGGTTGCCTGTTGAAAGCGCAGGTTAAAGCTTTCTTTCTTCAGGTTGGCCAGTTCCTCGCGGAGCTGGTCCGGGGTCTTGTCACGCAGTTCTTGGGCGTTCATCGCCTTTTTCCTTTGCTCAAAACACCAGAAGGCCCCCTTACAGGGTCACCTTTGACCTGGTGGATGAATGATAGACATACGAATCGCCCGACAACGCCGGGAGACCGCAGGATGCCGCCGTATAAGGGTTTGGGGGGTGGGTGGCAAGAGGAAGTTTGGTACTGGCCGAAACGCTTTCAGCGCATGTCAGGAATTTGCGATCAGCCGCGCCTTGAACCAGAGATGCAAGTCAACGAAATCCATTTCTCTTGCGGCAACCGCAACAACAAGATCGTCGATTGGCTCATCATCACTGACATCCAGAAAATACCCGCTTCTTTCTATGAGAATTTCCACCAGCAACCATGCAGTGCGCTTGTTACCATCCACAAAGCCGTGGTTGCCCACCATACTTTGCAAAAGCGCTGCCGCCTTGCGAGAAATAGAACGGTGATATCCCGAATACGGTCGCCCCAGAGCCGACTCGATGAGGTCAAGGCTCGTTACTCCGTCGCGACCTCCATAAGTCAGTGCCTCATCATGCGCAGCGATTGCGTCTGCGAGGGTCACGCGGTAATGCGTTCTACCGATCGGCCAAACGCTTCAACGCTGAGTGGCGTTTTTTCGAAGCCTCCTTGACCACCGATACCGACTTTGGCGCGGCCCATTTGACACCCGATGACGACTTCACGCTGACAAAGCGCCCGGTTTCAGCGCTACGGGATATGTACCCGCCCTTTACAGATGTTTTCTTTGCGCTGGCAGCCATAAAACTTTCCTCGACATAGCTATAATATGGACGGCGTTCATCGCATTCGCAAGATCGTAACACTTAGGCCAAAGTGATGAAGAGTTCGTTAACGTTGTCTTGTTACTGACGCGCAAGGCTCCGCCCGTTAGCCCCCTCAATCACTCCACCGGAGCGATTGCCGCTGCGCGGATAGGGGCTTACTCCCACTTATAGTTAAAACTCACCGAAATCCTCTCGTCCTCGGCCATGTTCATCGGCACCTCATGGCGTAGCCAGCTTTCCCACAGCAGAACATCACCCACCTGCGGTTTCATATAGATGAACGGCTGCAAATCCCGCCGCCCGCCCTTCACTCGCGTCGGCGCTGCCATCATGCGGCCTGAGCGGGGGTCTTCCAGCTTCAGCGCACTCGCCCCTTCGGGCATCGCCACATAGGTCGTGCCCGAGATCACGCTGTGCGGATGCAGGTGGCTGGAGTGCATGCCGCCCTCGGGCAGGATGTTGATCCAGAGGTCTTCCAGCTTCAACTCTCCCTCACCCAGATCGAACTCCAGATCCTTGGCAAAGGCCGCGACGTGCTGGTCCAGCGCCGCAACCAGATCGGCGAAGATCGGGAAGCGCCAGGGCAGATCGGTCAGCGAGGCATAGCTGGTATAACCGGGATAGCCGTTCTCTTCGCACCATTCCTGCCCGGCCTCGTCATCCTCGGCAATGACAAGGCAAGAACTTTCCAGTTCCTCCGCATCGATCTTGGGATCGAACTCGGACAGAGACGCGCGATAAAGACGGGTAACGAAGAGTGATTCAATCTGTGCCATGGGCCGGGCATAGCCCAAGCGTGGACTTTGGGCCAGAACTTGTTGCGCGCAGGTTCCGAACGGCCCCCTCCCCAGCACGAAACACGGCGACCATGGCCAGCAAGGACCAAGAATTAAGCAATGCCATCCAACTTTGGCGGAGGGCGCGTCGGCCAGCCGGGTCGTCGGAAATACGTCAAAAAGCATATGTGACCCTGGAAGAGGGCAACACCATCGACGTGAGCACCGGTCTCTGATCGGCTCTGTCTTCGGAGAGAGATAAGAGCCCCCGCGCAAGCGGGGGCTTTTTTAGTTCCGGAGTTCTGCTAGGAAGCCTGTGTTCATGAGATTGCAGGTGAAGTGCGGAGAAGTGTATTGAAGCCCGTTTTTTCAGTGTTTCTGATCTTCATATCTGGCTTGTTCACCAGTGCGATGGCACAGGAAAGTCAAGCGGGATTTGCGCCTAGAGACGAGGTTTCTGCCGTGGCAAATGAGGCTGCTGCGCTTGCGTCAATTTTGGAAGAGCAGCTATTTATTAGTCTTCCATATGCCGAGGGTTGGACGTGCAAAAGGAGTTTTCAAAATGAAGAGTTTGATGCCCCAATGCTCCGCGCTGTACCTGCTGTTTTTTTGACGTGTAGCAAGAACCATCAGGTTCTTTCAGTGAGCTTCATTCTTGAAACAGCACATGCGGAGTTACTCTGCAATTCTGTCGGCTTGAAGAAAACGGGGATATCCGATGGGCGCGTCAAGCCGTCCCTTTTCCGATTTTTTGAGACCGACTCTTGGAGTTTGATGCGTGTGTCGGTGGATTTACGCGGATGTTCTCGTAACGCTCTTGCGTTTTCGGTGAACGGTTCGCGTAGCCAAAGCTCCATAGATGCGGGGTTCGATCTCATTGACGAGTACGGCCGAGCAATACTTGGAATGACGATTGATGACCTCATCAGTTCCGAAACTTACGGGCAGCATCAAGACGCCACGCAGAGACTCGTTGCGCTGCTGAAAGCGCAATCCGAGGCACTTGCAGCTTTTATCCCATCGCAGGGAAAGAATACGGCAGGTCACGTTCGGCTAACGCCATCTGATTTTATACCTTGGCAAATGTTTCCGTTGGCGATTGAGTTAGGGGCCAGCCCGTCGGCGCGCGCGACCCTAGATGTTAAAGGCTGCAAAGTTCTGATTGTCTTATCTGCTGGGGAACGGACTATTCGTGAAGCGAAGTGGATTGAAGCAGGGGGCGCAGACGGGCGGAAAACCGGCTCGTATGTAAGGCGAAAAACCGAGAGATTCGTTGGTAGGGAACACATAGAAGGAACGAGTATCGAAGTTCTCGTGGATGGAAGGGTATTGGTAAGGGTTCTTCTTTCAGAGAGCGATGCTTGCGATGGCAATCCCGATATTGTAAGCGAGCTTTTTGAAGAAATCTCCAAAAATGATTTTAGCTCGTTCGGTGTTGATTGAGCGGACATCTTTTCTTGCTTGGGTTTGCTCATAAACCCTATAGACACCCACCCCCAACACTGCTAAACGCTCCCAATCTTGCGGCCTCGGATTCGTTCCGGGGCCTCTGATATTTGTAACCGGGGACCTTCGGGGCCCTATACCCTTGGCACCTACGGGGGCCTATCACATAGCGGGGAAATCCCTGCACTTGCTAAACGGAAGACAGAAAGCATGGCACTCAAGTCGTACAAGCCGACGACGCCGGGCCAGCGCGGGCTGGTGCTGATCGACCGTTCGGAGCTTTGGAAAGGACGTCCGGTCAAGTCTCTCACAGAGGGTTTGACCAAATCGGGCGGCCGGAACAACACCGGACGGATCACTTCACGCCGCCGCGGCGGTGGCGCAAAGCGTCTCTACCGGATCGTTGACTTCAAACGGAACAAATTTGATGTCGCGGCAACCGTCGAGCGGATCGAATATGATCCGAACCGGACCGCATTCATCGCACTGGTAAAATACGAAGACGGCGAGCAGGCATATATCCTGGCTCCGCAGCGTCTGGCTGTTGGTGACAAAGTCGTGGCATCCGCCAAGGCCGACATCAAGCCGGGCAACGCAATGCCGTTCTCGGGCATGCCCATCGGTACCATCGTCCACAACATCGAGATGAAGCCCGGCAAAGGCGGTCAGATCGCACGTGCGGCCGGTACTTACGCGCAATTCGTTGGTCGCGATGGCGGCTACGCTCAGATCCGTCTGAGCTCGGGCGAGCTGCGCATGGTCCGTCAGGAATGCATGGCCACCGTTGGTGCCGTGTCCAACCCCGACAACAGCAACCAGAACCTCGGTAAAGCCGGTCGTATGCGCCACAAGGGCGTGCGTCCGTCGGTTCGTGGTGTTGCAATGAACCCGATCGATCACCCGCACGGTGGTGGTGAAGGTCGTACCTCGGGTGGCCGTACACCGGTTACTCCGTGGGGTAAGGACACCAAGGGTAAGCGTACCCGCAACAAGAACAAAGCGTCCCAGAAGCTGATCATCCGCTCGCGGCACGCCAAGAAGAAGGGACGTTAATCCATGTCTCGCTCTGTTTGGAAGGGTCCTTTCGTCGATGCTTACGTGCTGAAAAAAGCCGAAGCAGCGCGCGAGTCGGGCCGCAACGAAGTCATCAAAATCTGGTCGCGTCGTTCCACCATTCTGCCCCAGTTCGTGGGTCTGACCTTTGGTGTGTACAACGGCCAGAAGCACATTCCCGTCAACGTCTCGGAAGACATGATCGGTCAGAAGTTCGGTGAATACTCGCCGACCCGTACCTATTATGGCCACGCCGCAGACAAAAAAGCGAAGCGGAAGTAAGTCATGGGCAAGGAAAAGAACCCCCGCCGCGTGGCTGAAAACGAAGCAATGGCGAAAACCCGTATGCTTCGCACCAGCCCGCAGAAACTGAACCTGGTTGCGCAAATGATCCGCGGCAAGAAAGTCGAAAAGGCTCTGACCGACCTGACTTTCTCGAACAAGCGTGTCGCGCAGGACGTCAAGAAGTGCCTGCAATCCGCAATCGCGAATGCCGAAAACAACCACAACCTGGACGTTGACGAGCTGATCGTCGCCGAAGCATGGGTTGGCAAGAACCTTGTCATGAAGCGCGGTCGCCCGCGTGCCCGTGGCCGTTTCGGCAAGATCATGAAGCCGTTCTCGGAGATCACCATCAAGGTGCGTCAAGTTGAGGAGCAAGCCTAATGGGTCATAAAGTCAATCCGATCGGCATGCGCCTGCAGGTCAACCGCACCTGGGACAGCCGCTGGTACGCCGACACCAAGGACTACGGTGATCTTCTGCTGGAAGACCTCAAGATCCGTGAGTTCATCAACAAAGAGTGCAAGCAGGCCGGTGTTGCCCGTGTGATCATCGAACGTCCGCACAAGAAGTGCCGCGTTACGATCCACACGGCTCGTCCCGGTGTCATCATCGGCAAGAAAGGTGCGGACATCGAAGTTCTGCGCAAAAAGCTTGCGCGGATGACCGACAGCGAACTGCACCTGAACATCGTCGAAGTGCGCAAGCCCGAGCTTGACGCGCAGCTGGTTGCCGAGTCCATCGCTCAGCAGCTGGAACGTCGTGTTTCGTTCCGTCGCGCAATGAAGCGCTCGGTTCAGAACGCCATGCGCATGGGCGCCCTGGGTATCCGGGTGAACGTCGCTGGTCGTCTGGGCGGCGCCGAAATCGCACGGACCGAGTGGTACCGCGAAGGCCGCGTGCCTCTGCACACCCTGCGTGCCGACATCGATTACGCACATGCCGAAGCGATGACCCCGTACGGGATCATCGGGATCAAGGTCTGGATCTTCAAAGGTGAGATCATGGAGCACGATCCGCAGGCACGTGACCGTAAAGCACAGGAACTCCAAGACGGCCCTGCACCTCGTGGTGCTGGTGGCGGTCGTCGCTAAGGAGGGAAAGATATGCTTCAACCAAAGCGTACTAAATTCCGCAAGATGCACAAAGGCCGGATCAAGGGTCTCGCCAAAGGCGGCTCTGATCTGAACTTTGGCACTTACGGCCTGAAAGCTCTTGAGCCTGAGCGTGTAACTGCACGCCAGATCGAAGCTGCACGTCGTGCCATGACGCGTCACATGAAGCGTCAGGGCCGTGTCTGGATCCGCATCTTCCCCGACACTCCGGTCACGGCCAAGCCGATCGAAGTTCGTATGGGTAAAGGTAAAGGTTCGGTCGATCGCTGGGCCTGCAAAGTCAAGCCTGGCCGCGTAATGTTCGAGATCGACGGCGTCAATGACGACATCGCCCGCGAGGCTCTGCGCCTGGCTGCGATGAAGCTGCCGATCAAGACCCGCGTCGTGGTTCGCGAAGACTGGTAAGAAAGAGAAATCTTTTCTCAACAAAAAAAGCCCTCCACCGGAACTCTGGTGGAGGGCTTTCTATTTTGGTCGCCCCGGTCCTGCGCAGGCTTGCGGGCGCTGTATCGTGGAAATCTATTGAGACAACAGGCGGCGTTTTTCGGCCATGGCTTCCCGGCGGCGTTGTTCGATACCCAGGCGGAAGGATTCTTCTACAAAGTCGATATGGTCGAATGCGGCTTGTTCGGCACGTTCTTCATCGCCTGCAATAACTGCCGCACCAAGTTCCTTATGTTGCTGCAACAACCTTTCGCCGGTTCCGTCGATCGTCTTAAGAAACTCCCGATTGTAGAATACGCCCTGCCGCGTCAGTTCATAGATCGAGGCCATCATGTGGATCAGCGTTGCGTTTTGGCTTGCGTCCACTATGGCCGCGTGCAGCGCAAAATCGGCTTCACGGGCGGCCATCGCATCCTTCTCGTTCCAGGCCCGTTCGTTCTCGGCCAGAATATCGGTAATCCGTTTCTTGTCCGCCTTGGTGGCCCGGCGCGCGGCCAGTCGGGCCGCAAAGCCCTCCTGTTCGCGGCGGTATTCAAGATAGTCGAAAAAGGCAGGTTCATGCCGCTCGTACAAGGCCAGCAATGCGGGCAGCATCGCCTGCCCTGTCAACGCTGCGACAAATGTCCCCTCGCCATGTTGTGTCGTCACCAGACCGCGTTGTTCCAGAACATGCAGGGCCTCGCGCAGTTTGGGGCGAGATACGCGCAGCATCTCTGCCAAATCACGCTCGGACGGCAGTTTGCGCCCTTGTTTGAGGATGCCTGACGCAATCAGGTCCTCGATCTGGGCCACCACCGCATCCGCCAGCGATTCGTGCCCGATCGGTTCAAATATCGCTGTTGGGGTCATAAAAGGTCACCGTATTGAGGAAGAAAGGGTGCACGCGCTGGTAAACAAAGATAACCATATTTCAGAAGAAATCAAGCGCGAGTAATCTGATAGGGCGTGGCGAATTCCAAACCACAACCACCTGTCTTTAAATATTTTTTTCGAGAAAACTTCGACAATTCGGAAATTACGCCTGCGTTAACCTCGTGCGTATGCCTAAAAACTTGGGCGATCACAATCTGAGCCAGTGGTAAATTAAATTGTTGACTGATCATCTTGGTAAACTTTATTGACCAGACAAGGCGCCAGATGCCCTGGCGTCACGAATTGATCGGACCCAAGCGTTCGAACGACCCCGGAGGAGAATTCATGAAAAAGACCCTGACGAGCCTTGCCGTGGCCGCCAGCCTCATCGCCGCCCCTGCCGTTGCGGCGGACAAATTGCTGCTCAAGACGCCCATCGCGTTCTCGACCGAGCTGCCCGGTCTGGGTTCGCCCATCCCACGCGTGGCCGAACAGCTGGAACTGATGTCCGGCGGTACGCTCAAGATGAAGGTCTATGAGCCGGGCAAACTTGTTCCGCCGTTCGAAATCCTCGACGCCGTCTCGACCGGCAAGATCAACTCAGGCTACACCACTGCGGGTTACTGGGCCGGAAAAATCCCCGCCGCACCGCTGTTCTCGGCCGTGCCGTTTGGACCGGAAGCCGGCGAATACATGGCGTGGCTCTACTATGGCAACGGCATGTCGCTGTATCAGGAGATGTACGACCAGGCGGGTTACAACGTCCACGTCATTCCCTGCGCCGTGATCGCCCCAGAAACTTCGGGCTGGTTCGCCAACGAGATCAACTCACCCGAAGATCTGAACGGCCTTAAGATGCGCTTCTTTGGCCTGGGTGGCAAAGTCATGCAGAAACTGGGCGTGGCCACGTCACTGCTGCCGGGCGGTGAGATCTTCCCGGCGCTGGAAAAAGGCGCGATTGACGCGACCGAGTTCTCGATGCCTGCCATCGACGCCCGTCTGGGATTCCACAAGCTGGTCAAGTACAACTACTTCCCCGGCTGGCACCAGCAGGCAACTGTGTTTGAGCTGATGGTCAACAAGGACGTCTGGAACGAAGCCAGCGACCAGCACAAGGCGATCATCGAGAACGCGTGCAAAGCTTCGATGACCGACAGCTTTGCCGAAGGCGAGGCCATTCAGCATGCTGCCCTGATCGACAACGTTGAAAACAACGGCGTCACCATCAAGCAGTGGTCGCCCGAGATGCTGGATACCTTCCGCACGACCTGGGAAGAAGTTGCTGCTGAAGAAGCCGCAAACGATGCCTTCTTTGCCAAGGTCATGGACGACATGACCCAGTTCCGCGAAGGCTATGACCTGTGGAAAACCAACGCGTTCCTTCCGCGTCAGTAAACTGATCTGCTGACACGTCCGGGGCGGAGAATTCCTCCGCCCCGGTTTTCTCAGGTACTGAACCTGCCAAATCTTGATCGCGCCCGCGCCGGTCAACCGAGCGAGGATTTCCCATGGCCACGCAAAACAACCTCAACGATCCGGTCGAAGCCTATGAGGGCCTCCTGGAACACCCCGATACAGACCGCCAGAAGATTGCCGTTGCCATAGACACGGGCGTGAAGGCCGTTGGGCATGTGGTGATGTGGGCCAACGTGTTGCTCATGGCCGCGATCTTCAGTCAGGTCTCGTTGCGCTATCTGTTCAGCCAGAACTATCCCAAACTGGACGAAATCCAGTGGCATTTCTACGGCATCGTCACGATGATCGGTATCTCTTATGCCCTGATCACCGACAGCCATGTGCGTGTGGACGTGCTGCATATGCAGCTTTCCCGCCGGGCACAACGTGTGATCGAAGTGATCGGCATTCTGACCCTGCTGACCCCGTTCATCTACCTGATGATCGATCAGGGCTATGATTATTTCTACGAAAGTTTCCGCGTCAATGAACGCTCGGACAGCCCCACCGGTCTGCCGGCCCGTTGGGCGTTCAAGGCGGTCATTCCGGTCAGCTTTGTGCTGCTGGCGCTAGCCGCCCTTGCGCGGCTGATCCATGACGGGCACGCGCTGATCTACGGACCTGTCTCGGAACGCGAAGGCGCGCCGCTGCGCCGCATTCTGTTGGTGCTGGCCGTATTTGCTGCTGTCTGCGTTGGCCTGACATTCCTGGTCGAGACGACCGAGGAAAAGCTGGTCATCGCGATGTTCCTGACCTTTATCGCGCTGCTCTTCACCGGTTACCCGGTGGCTTGGGTGCTGGCCGGTGTTGGCGTGGCCTATTGCGGGCTGGCCTATCTGTTCGACAACGACCTGATGTTGTGGACCGGGCTGGAAAGCACCTTTACAGGGCTCGACTATCTGACGCTGGGCGCGGTTGTGAACCGGGTCTACGCGACCATGTCCAACGCAGTTCTGGTGGCCCTGCCGATGTTCATCTTCATGGGCCTGATGCTGGACGAAAGCGGCGTGGCTGAACGCCTGATGTCCTCGATGCAGCGCCTGTTTGGCACGGTACGCGGCGGTTTGGCGATCACCGTCACACTGATCGGGATCATTTTGGCGGCCTCGACAGGCATCATCGGAGCTTCGGTCGTGCTGCTGGGTGTACTGTCGCTGCCCTCGATGATGCAGCAAAAGTACCAGCCGACGCTGGCGGCGGGCGTGGTTTCGGCCTCGGGTACGCTGGGTATCCTGATCCCACCCTCGATCATGCTGGTGATCATGGCTGACCAGATGGCGCTGTCTGTCGGAGACCTTTTCATGGCCGCCGTCTTCCCCGGTGTCATCATCGGCGGGCTGTACTTGACCTATATCTTCATCCTCGCGCTGGTGAAGCGGGACGCGGCCCCAGTGCCCGAAGGCGCAAAAGCCCCGGATTGGGCTGCCGTCAAAGACGTGCTGATCGCCGTCATCCCGACGCTGCTGCTGATCCTCGCGGTACTGGGTTCGATCTTCGCGGGTCTGACGACCCCAACCGAAGCTTCAGGCATAGGTGCATTGGGTGCGACTCTGCTGGCGCTTGGGTATCGTAAGCTGACATTCGCCAAGCTGTGGAACGTGCTGGTCTCGACTTTCAACACCACCGCCTACATCTTCGCGATCTTCCTTGGCGCGACCGTGTTCTCATACGTGTTGCGCGAACTGGGCGGCGACGAGTTGATTGAACATGTGGTGCAATCCACCGGTTTCGGCGCCAATGGCACGATCCTGTTCATCCTGTTCATCGTCTTTCTGCTTGGGTTCGTGCTGGACTGGATTGAGATCACGCTGATCGTCCTGCCCCTGATGCGCCCCATCGTGAACGGGCTGGGCATCGACATTCCGGGCTTTGGCGTTCTGGACGAACCCGCGCTGGTCTGGTTCGTGATCCTGGTGGCTGTGACGCTGCAAACCAGTTTCCTGACCCCGCCAGTTGGCTTTGCCCTGTTCTACCTCAAGGGCGTGTGCCCGCCAGAGATCAAGCTGACGCATATTTACAAAGGGATCATCCCCTTTGTGCTGCTGCAGCTGACAGGACTGGCGCTTGTGTTCCTGTGGCCCACGCTTGCCACCTGGCTGCCATCCGTCGCGTATTGAGGAGGAGGAGACATGCGTCTTAAAGATTGTCATAACTTCCATGATTTCCGGACACTGGCCAAGCGCCGCCTGCCGGGGCCGATCTTCAACTATATCGACGGCGGTGCCGATGATGAGGTGACGTATCGCGAAAACACCAACGCGTTTGACCGCTGCGATCTGCTGCCATCGG